>CALUUY010000087.1 GCA_944324095.1 uncultured Elusimicrobiales bacterium | reverse complement strand
ATATCAATACCTTTGGGATTATCGGCAAATACCACCGTGGCTTTGCTGGGGGCCAGCGGGATGTTGTCATAGCCGGCAAAGCGGGCCGCTTCTTCGGCCAAGTCCCAGCGGGTGGTTAAATCGCGCCGGTAAGTGGGGGCACGGAAGAACCATTTATCGCCTTGGGTTTTGAATTCCAAAGCTAGGCGGGAGAAAATACCTTTTAAGGTTTCTTCATCCAACTGGGTGCCCAAAATACCGTTTATTTGTGCCGGGGTAAATTCCACCACCGGGTTTTGATAAACTTCCGGGTACGCGTCGGCCAGTTCGCTGGGGGTTCCGCCGCAAATTTCACAAATAAGTTGTGTGGCGCGGCGCATCGCCAGCATAGCCCCTTCTATATCCGTACCGCGTTCAAAACGTTGGGAAGAATCCGAAGACACGCCAAAACGTTTAACCGTTTTGTTAATGGTGGGGGCGTCAAAATACGCCGCTTCCACAAACACGTCCTGCGTGTTGTCTTTAATGCCAGAATTCAAACCGCCCATTACCCCCGCTAAAGCGGTGGCTTTTTTGTCATCGGCAATAACCAAAGAATCTTCGGCCAGTTCCAGTTCGCGCCCGTCCAAAATAGTAAACTTTTCGCCCGGTTTAGCAAAACGGACGACCACATTATCGCCTTCCACTTCCGTGCGGTCAAACGCGTGCAGCGGGTGGCCGAGTTCAAACATAACGTAGTTGGTAATGTCCACCAAGGCGTTTTTGGGGTTGAGGCCCATAGCGCTTAAACGTTCTTGAATAAACTCCGGAGAAGCGGTGTTTTTTACGCCGCGTATCACACGCCCGATGTAGCGCGGGCAACCCTGCGGAGCCTGAATATCAATATGCAAAGAAGCTCCCTGGGTTTTAACCTCCGGTATTTGGGGTAATTTAACCGGTTTGTTGAGCAGCACGCTCAACTCACGTGCAATACCCAAGTGGGAAAGCAAGTCCGGGCGGTTGGAGGTTATTTCCAAATCAAATACCGTGTCTTTTTTACCGTAAAGGGTGGAAACGTCCGTCCCCAACGGGATGTTTTCGTCCAGCACCAAAATACCGTGTGCACGGGTGTGGGTAAGGCCCAGCTCGTCAGAGGAGCAAATCATCCCTTCCGAAGTTACCCCGCGTATAACGGCCGGCTTCATCACAATTTTATCCAAACGGGCACCTACGCGGGCCAAAGGAACTTTCTGCCCCACGGCCACATTGGGCGCACCGCACACTACACGCTGGGTTTTGCCGCCGCCTAAATCCAAATCCACCAAGTGCAGATGATCGGAATTAGGATGGTCTTCTATGTGGACAATTTGCGCCACATTTACACCTTCAAAATCCGCCCCAGTGGTTTGCACGCTGGCTACTTCTATGCCCAAATGCACAAAATTTTGCACCATTTCTTCGGGCGTTAAATCCAAGTCAATAAAATCTTTTAACCAAGAATACAGTATTTTCATTTATAAAGTCCTTAAAATTGGGAAAGTACACGCACGTCGTTTTCATAAAAAGTACGGATGTCATTGATGTTCATCATCATCATGGCCAAACGTTCCACCCCTACGCCAAAGGCGTAGCCACTATATACTTCCGGGTCAATACCGCAGTTTCTAAGCACATTGGGGTGCACCACGCCGGAACCTAACATCTCAATCCAGCCGCTTCCCTTGCATACGGGGCAGCCTTTGCCTTGGCAAAACACACATTTTACGTCCACTTCAGCGCTGGGCTCCGTAAACGGAAAGAACGACGGGCGGAAACGAATTTGCGCTTTGTTGCCAAATAAACCTTTCATAAACGCGGTTAAATCTTGCTTCAAATCCGCCATAGACACATTTTTATCCACATATAACCCTTCAATCTGGTGAAATACCGGGCTGTGGGTAGCGTCTAAACTGTCATTGCGAAACACCCGCCCCGGCGCCATAATGCGAATAGGCGGCTGGTGTTTTTCCATATACCGGCTTTGCACGTTAGACGTATGCGTGCGAAGCACCATAGAAAGCATTCCCGTATCGGCAAAGAACGTGTCCTGCGCGTCGCGGGCCGGGTGGTGTTTGGGGATGTTAAGCATATCAAAATTATGCTTTTCATCTTCCACCCAAGGGCCTTCTGCCCATTCAAAACCCAGGTGTGCCAAAATAGTCGTCATACGATCCATCGCTACCGAAAGCGGATGCCGGTGCCCTTTGGCTACCGGAAAAGCCGGCAGAGTCAAATCCAAATTGGTTTTATTGAGTTCATCATTAATTTGCTTGGCAGCAAAAAAAGCGGTTTTTTCATCCAACGCAGCCGTTAAGGACGCTTTAAGTGCGTTGCCCAGCGGGCCGGCTGTTTTTTTGTCTTCAATAGAAAAATCTTTTAAGTTTTTCAAAAGTTCCGTTAATGCGCCTTTGCGCCCCAAAGAGGCAACGCGCAATTCTTCCACAGCGGCTAAATCCGCCGCCGCGGCTATTTTGGTTTTGTATTCCTGTTCTATGGCAGAACAGGCGGTTTTGAATTCTGTAATCGTCATAAATATATTATAGTATTTTCAGCGTTGTATAGGAAATTTAAGCTATTTTAGAATTTTTTTACGCCTGTTTGTGAGTTTCGGGCACAAAAAAACGGGCTTTGCCCGTTTCAGTTGTTCCGCTTTGTTCTATTTTATTCCATTAAACGTTAAATTTATTTAACTGTTAAAACGGCTCATTGTCTTTTCCAGTCCATTAGCCAGCCAGCTCTCCACCGCGTCAGCCGCTTTGGATAACGCCGGTTCCAACACCGCCATATCCGCCCGGGAAAACCGAGACAGCACAAAATTGGCCGTATCAAACGGTGCCGGTTTGGGCCCAATGCCCACCCGCAGCCGGGCTATGTTTTGCGTACCCATTAAATCGATAATGTTCTTCATACCCTTCTGCCCGCCGGCCGAGCCGGACGCCCGCATACGGATGTGCCCCAAATCCAAGGACAAATCATCAAAACAAACCAGCATATTTTGGGGCGGAACTTTAAAAAACCGGGCCAGACTGCACACCATCCGGCCCGATTCGTTCATATAAGTAAGCGGTTTGGCAAAAAGAACTTCTTTGCCTTGCAGCGATAATTTGGCATATTCTCCCAGGTTTTGCCAGGCTTTGCAGTCGGCCCCGTGGCGGCGGATTAATTCATCCAACACCATAAACCCGGCATTATGTCTGGTTTTTTGGTATTCTGCCCCGGGGTTGCCCAGCCCGGCAACCAGGAAGAGTTCTGCCATATTATTTCTTCGCTTCGGCGTTTTTGGTCAGGTTGCCGTCCTCGTCTTTTTTACCTTTGGTGGAAGAGCTTTCCGGCTCAGCCGCAGCATCAGCCGCAGGAGCAGCAGCTACTTCTTCTTTCGGAATCATCAAGTGCACCACAGGGGCTTGAGGATCGGTTACCAATTCCACGCCTTTGGGCAGTTTAATGTCGCCGGCAACGATACCTTTGTTGATGGTCATAGGCGTCATATCCACTTCAATTTCGTGCGGAATAGCGCTGACCAAGGCTTTGACTTCAATTTCGCGCATAATGTGTTCAACCAAAGCGCCATAGTTTTTCACGTCGGCAGCTTCGCCCACCAGTTTAACCGGCACTACTACGTGCATCTTATCGGTCAACGCAACGCGCTGGAAATCAATGTGAATAGGGGTGTCTTTTACTACGTGGTATTGGATTTCTTTTACCAATACTTGTTCTTTACCGGTAGGCAAGGCCACTTCTACAATGGTGTTTTTACCGGCTTTGACGATTTTTTCTACGTCTTTTAAGCTAATAGTAATGCTGACGGGTTCTTTATGGCTGCCATAAATCACGCCAGGTACATTTTTTTCCGCCCGGATTTTGGACAAGGC
>CALUUY010000086.1 GCA_944324095.1 uncultured Elusimicrobiales bacterium | reverse complement strand
AAATACAATGCGGTGTCTAATGCCAAGACGCCCAATATGGATAAATATTTAAAAGAATATCCGCATACGCAAATTGAGGCTTCCGGCGAACAAGTAGGCTTGCCGGCGGGGTATATGGGCTCTTCCGAAGTGGGCCACTTAAATATGGGGGCTGGGCGTATTGTGGTGCAGGAGCTGAAACGCTTAAAAGACACGATTGAAGACGGTTCTTTATTTAAGTCTGCTGCTTTTAGCGCGTGTGTAGAAAACTGCTTAAAAAACAATAAACCGCTGCATGTTATGGGCCTGGTGCAGGACGAAGGCGTCCACGCCCACCAAGACCATCTGCACGCCATTATGAAATACGCGGCCGAAAAAGGCATTAAAAACGTGTATATCCATTTCTTTTCTGACGGGCGTGATACGCCGCCTCAAAGCGCGCTTGGTTTTATCCGCACGCTGGAGCAGAAAATTAAAGAATACGGCGTTGGCCAAATTGCCACTATTCAAGGCCGCTATTATGCTATGGACCGCGGCGAAGACTGGAGCTTGACCGACAAAGCCTATAACTTAATTGTGCACGCTCAAGGTTTGCACGGCGCCACGGCGGAAGACGTAGTGAACGAAGATTACAAAACGATGAAAACGCCCGACGGCGGCCCTATGGTGGATGAATACATTCCGCCTACTGTATTGGGTGATTATAAAGGGATGGAAGCCGGTTCCAGCGTGATTTTCTTTAACTTCCGCCAAGACCGCGCCATCCAGCTTACCCGTGCTTTTATTGATGATAATTATCCCGGCCACCGCGGCGAACGCGTGCCTTGCGTGTATTGTGGGTTGACCAAGTATTACGACGCTTTCCCCTACAACGCTTTGCCTTCTATGACGGACGGCGGCGGTATGAACAATTTGCTCGGTGAAGTAATTTCCAAGGCGGGTTTAAAACAGCTTCGCTTAGCGGAAACGCAAAAGTTTAAACACGTAACTTCTTTCTTTAACGGCAAGCTGATTAAACCTTATCCCGGTGAAGACCGCATAGAAATCAAAGGCCGTTTTGACCCGGCTACTTTTGCCGAACATCCGGAAATGGAAGCCTATATCGTAAAAGATGAAGCGCTCAAACAAATTGCTTCTCATAAGTATGACTTTATTGTCATCAACTTTGCCAACTGCGATATGGTGGGCCATACGGGCAACTTGCAATCTGTGATTAAAGCGGTGGAAACGGTGGATGAATGCACCGGCGCCGTAACGGAAGCGGCTTTGGCAAATGATTATGAGGTTTTCATCACGGCTGACCACGGCAACGCCGAAGAAATGTGGGATGAAAAAATCAATATGCCCAAAACCGCCCACACCACTAACCTGGTGGATTTTGTGTACGTCAGCAAAGACCATAAAAACGCCGTTATGCAGTCCACCGGTAACTTGGGCGACATTGCGGTAACGGTATTGGACGTAATGGGCTTGGAAAAACCGGCCGATATGACGGCCAGAAGTTTAATTGCTTCCAAGTAATTTAACCAATCGGAAAAAAGGGGCCTTTCGGGGCCCCTTTTTTGGTGTGGCGTGTGGTTTGGCGGCCAAGCGGGGGTTGGGTAAGGCGGGAAGGTTTTGCTCAGAAGATTTCCGGGCCGGGGCCGGGGTTTTTATTGTGTGGGGAAGCCTTTTTCTTTCATTTAGGAAGGGGTGGCTGGAGGATGTTTTTGCGCAGGGAGAGCATAAAAGTTAAAATACAAATATGGAACAGTATTTAAAGGTAAAAGTCCACGCGGGGGAGAAGAAAAACCGTTTGGAACAAAAATCTCCAGACACGTTTGAAATTTGGGTTAAGGCCCCGGCGCAGGAGGGGCGAGCCAACGAAGCGGTGCGAGCGCTCCTAGCGGGGCATTTGGGGGTGGCAGAGAACAAGCTGTCTCTTATAAAAGGGGCCACCAGCCCGGCCAAGATTTTTTTAAAAAGGGCGTAAAACAGCGTTTTTTTGTATAATAAATATAAGGAAGGAATTGCCGCGGCCACTGGTGAGATAGTGCCGGAAAGATATTCCTTAAAACCAAAACGGGGTGATACAACGCCCCGAGGTGGTTTTTTGACTTAACAAACTAAACATAAAAATAGTATAATCAGTATATGAGAACTTACGAAACTGTAACGATTGTTAAACCCCAACTCTCCGACGGAGAAGTGGGCGAATTCGTGACGAAAGCCAAAGAGCTCATCACGAAAAACGGTGGAGAAGTAACCAGCGAAGAAAAATTGGGCAGAAGAAAATTCACCCATGAAGTAAACCACGTTCGCGACGGTTTCTACCTCTATCTCAAATTCAAGGCTAATCCTGAATTTATCGGCACCTGGAACGAAGCAATGAAACTTAATGAAAAAGTTCTTCGCTCTATGGTGATGCTGGCTAATGAAATTAAAGTAAAGCCGGCCGTTGCTAGCAAATAACAAACAGAAGGTACTTTATGACGGCACAAATCAGATTACCGGAACAGAACTTAGTGCTTTTGTCGGGTAGGCTCACGCGTGACCCCAATGTGGCGTTTACGCAAAAAGGGCAGGCCGTTTGCCGTTTTGATATAGCGGTAAACCGCAGATATCTGGACAATACCACCAACGAGTGGAAAGACGATGTGGTTTATGTTCCTGTAGTAGTTTGGGGCCCCACGGCCGAACGTTGTAAAGACCGGGTCAAAAAAGGCACGCCTGTGTATGTGGAAGGCCGCCTGACCAGCAGCGAATATACCGATAAAACGACGGGCCAAACCCGCAGATCTATGCAGGTAACCGCTCGCCGTATTCAGATACTGGAATCCAACGTTGCAGGGGCCGGCTCGTACGGAACTGCAACCCAGGGAAACGCTTCCAGCGCGGACGTTGAACCCGTGATGGAAGATGACGTCCCTTTTTAACCAACACCCATTTAAGAGGGAAAACTAATGTCAGAAGAAATTAAAACCCCCGCTGCCAATACTGCCGCGCCGGCTGCCGCCAAGACGGAACGCCCGGCCCGCCCGTATATGGCTAAAAAACGCTTTGAAAGCAGAAGAAAAGTTTGCAAAGTCTGCGCTGAAAAAATTGAAAACGTAGATTATAAAAACTTTCAATTCATTAAGTCTTTCACGATGGAAAGCGGCAAAATTTTGTCCCGCCGCATTACCGGTACCTGCGCTAAACACCAGCGCCAGATTACCAAAGCCGTAAAAAGAGATCGGAATTTGGCCATTTTGCCGTATTCCCTTCCCAAAAAATAAGGAGCCGCACCAATGAAAGTTATCTTAAGACAAAATGTTAAAAACTTGGGTATGAGCGGCGACATTGTGGAAGTGAAACCCGGCTACGCCCGCAACTACTTGGTGCCGCACCGTATGGCTGAACTGGCCACCGAAGGCGCCATTAAAAATTGGCAATTAGGTGCTGAACGCCGTGCCAAACGCATTGAAGCGGAATTGACCGAAGCCCGCGCCATTGCCGAAAAATTGACCGGCGTAGTATTGCCGTTTACCAAAACCGTTAACAGCGACGGTGTGGTATTCGGTTCCGTAAACAAAGCCGATATTTTTAAAGCGTTGAACGCTTTAGGGCACAATATTGCTAAAGACTCTATTGAGCTCAATATGCCTATTAAAGCCTTGGGCGAAACCGAAGTGGGTATTTACTTAAAACCCACGGTAACCGCCAAAATTACGGTAAAAATTGAAGCGCTTACCGAAGTGGAACCCAAAATCGCGGATGCCAAAGCCGAAGAAAAAACCGAAGCTGCGGCTGAAGCCAAATAACAGTTCGTTAAGTTTATCATCAAAACCCCGCCTGTTGCTAGGCGGGGTTTTTTATGGCTAGTTTAGTAATAGTCTCAGCCTGGGGAAAAAATAAGTGCTAGTATTTTGATGGATTTCTCGTCATAAATCTAAAAGGGCTTGCTTTGTTTTTTTTTTTTTTTTTTTTTTATTAGAAATCAAATTTAATTAAAAAAGTATTTGAGAATGA
>CALUUY010000085.1 GCA_944324095.1 uncultured Elusimicrobiales bacterium | reverse complement strand
AAAAAGTCAGACCGTCCCGCTCCGGCCAGTTTAGTTAAATTCCGCCAGATTTCCCAAGACGCGCAAAAAGGTGCGGGTGAGGCCCGCATCAAAGCCCAAAAAGACAAGGGCAAGTTTACCGCGCGCGAACGTATTTCCTATTTATTAGACCAAGACAGCTTTTTTGAAATCCGCAGTTTGATGGAAAGCTCCTGCAGTGATTTCGGTGTAAAAGACAAACACATTAAGGGTGACGGTGTTATTACCGGGTTCGGGCGTATTAACGGACGGGAAGTAGCCGTGTATGCGCAAGATTTTACTCAGTTGGGCGGCTCTTTGGGGTTGGCCCACGCCCGCAAGATTGCCGACTTGATGGACCGTGCCTTGGAAGCCAAAGTGCCGGTTATCGGCCTGTTGGATTCGGGCGGTGCCCGTATTCAGGAAGGGGTGGACAGCTTAAACGGTTATGGCGAGATTTTTTATCGTAACGTAAAGGCGTCTGGAGTCATTCCTCAAATTTCTGTTATTTTAGGGCCGTGTGCAGGCGGGGCGGTGTATTCCCCGGCGCTTACGGATTTTATTTTTATGGTGGAAGGCATTAGCCATATGTTTGTAACCGGGCCTAGCGTGGTAAAAGCCGCTACCGGTGAAGAAGTGGATTTTGATACGTTAGGCGGTTCTCATCCGCATAGCGAAAAAAGCGGCGTGTGCCAGTTTGTAGCCAAGTCTGAGCAGGACTGCTTCCGCCAAGTGCGCGAATTGCTGACTTTCCTGCCGCAGAACTGCTATGAGAAAGCTCCTTTGGAGTCCACCTCCGATGTGTTTGACCGTCCCGTACACGTTTTGGAACGCGTATGTGAGATGGATCCTAAAAAAGCGTTTCGTATTCATCACGTCATTTGGCGGTTGGCGGATGATTTCGGATTTTTTGAAATTCATCAAAATTTTGCCAAAAACGTGGTTACCGGCTTTATTCGCTTAGGCGGAGAAGTGGTGGGCGTGGTGGCCAACAACCCGGCTTGTTTAGGCGGTGCGTTGGATTGTGACGCCAGCGACAAAGCTGCCCGCTTTATCCGCTTTTTAAATGCGTTTAATATCCCGCTTTTGACGTTGGTGGATATTGGCGGTTATTTGCCCGGTGTACAGCAAGAGCACGGCGGTATTATCCGCCACGGCGCCAAGCTGCTGTATGCGTATTCGGAAGCGTCTATACCTAAAGTTACCTTGGTGTTGCGTAAAGCCTACGGCGGGGCGTATATTGCTATGGGTTCCAAATATTTGCGCGGGGATTTTAACTTTGCGTTTCCCAGTGCGGAAATTGCCGTTATGGGCCCGCGCGGCGCGGTAGATATTTTGTATTCGCGCGATTTAAAAGCCGAAAACGACCCGCAGAAAAAAGAACTCTTAAAAGAAAAACTGACGCAGGAATATTCGGACAAGTTTGCTTCTCCGTATCAGGCGGCTTCCAATGGTTCTATTGATGAAATTATTGAACCGGCCGAAGCACGCGCCAAAATTATACGGGCCTTCCAGGTGTTGCGCAATAAACGTGACCCGAAGAAAAACCCGCATAAGGGGAACATCCCGCTGTAAGCGTAGTTTTTAGCTTTTTGCCCCGCCTTGATGGCGGGGCTTTTTGTTGGTGCAAAAAAGAAGCGAAAGCCCTCCGGGCAATAAAACGATTGGTTTTTAAGGGGGATTAGGGGGTATGGGGCAAGCATTGTTTGTTTTAGGTGTTTAGTTTGTGTTTGAAGGAAGCTACCTTTGGCGGTTTTTAAGCAGCTGATTTTTATGGTAAAATTTGATTTTAATACTGCAAAGGGGTTTATATGAAAAAAACGATATTTTTGTTGATGGCGGGCTTAATATTTGCCGGTGGCTGTACGCCTCTATTAATATCCAAGGGAGATGAAGTAAGCAAAGCCAAAGAGGCGGCTGCGTTATTGGAAAAAATTTCCCAGCGTATGCATCAGTATTATCATAATGCTGATAATGTATTATTTGAAAGTTCAGCCCGCAACATTTTGCGTTTAATCAATATGTCTTTGCCGGGGTATTCCTTTAGCGGGGCAGATGCTTATACAATGGATTTTGTGCTTAGTCTAAATATGCAAACGGCCAGTGGTAATTTGGTGGGTGGAACAACGGCTACTATTTGGAGAAGAAACCCCCGTAATGCGGGTGGAGAGTCACTGCAGGCCTTGTATTCTTTGGGCGTACAAACGGTGCCCAGCCCGCATATTGTGTATAAATATTGCCGTCCGGAAAGTTCCATCGGCCGGCACGTGTGTGAAGCGTTAAAAGAAGAAGGGTACGAAATAAAGGAATAATTTTGTCATCAACCTGTGTGTAAATTAAAGCAAAAGGCGGCGTGTAACGGCCGCCTTTTTTATGTGTATAAAATCGGCTCGTGCTAAAAATGTTTTTATTACGTATCAATATTTTTTGGGAAACAATGTGCGTAAGGAGAATTATTCAACACGAGGGATTTTTAAGAAGAAGGCCGGGCTTGGATAGAGTTGCAAAAGTATGATATTATGTATATATGGAAAACGAATCCTTAGACAGTGTAAATGAATATTTTAAACATTTAGGCCAAGTAACGCGGGAAATGAACCGCGAAGAAATTGCCCAACTGTGGAAACAGATAAAACAGGGCGATAAAGACGCAAAAAACAAAATGATGGAAATCAACTTGCGGTTGGTTATTCCCACCGCAAAGCGTTTCCAACGGCCTGGTATGGAACTAATGGATTTGATTGAAGAGGGCAACTTGGGGCTTATGCAAGCTATCGATAAGTTTGAGCCCGAAAAAGGATACCGTTTTTCCACGTATGCCATTTATTGGATAGAGCAGTACATCCGCAAATACATAGAGGAACAATCCGGCTCTATCAAAATACCTTCTCACGCGTGGGGCAATTTAAAAAGATGGTTTCGCGCTTGGAATGCTTTAAAAGAAGAGAGTGGAAGAGATCCTTCTTTAAATGAAATGGCAAAAGAGCTTAATTTAACGGCCCGGCAGGTTAAGTCCATTATGGATACGTTGAGTGCGGCTAAAGGGGTGGATTCTCTCACTTCTTTGGTTCACGACGAAGAAGACCTTACTTTGGAAGACATGATTTCCGATGATGGTAAAGGCAACCCGCACGATGTGTTTTTAAAGTCGGAAAATCAGGAAACTATCAAAAAAAGTATGGAAGAACTAAACCCGCGCGACCGGGACGTTTTAATTATGCGTTATGGTTTGGCGGATAATGAGCCCAAAACCTTGGGTGAAGTGGCAGAAAAGTTGGGCCTTTCGCGCGAGCGGGTGCGCCAAATAGAAGAACGCGCCGTGATGACCTTGCGCCGTGCTGCCCAAAAAGCCGGTATTTTGGAAATGAACCCGGCGGATTTCCGTACCCGTAAATTACATAGTGCTATGCGTCCGCGCCAAAAAACCAACATCTTGGGCGAAGTGATAGGCAAAAGCCCCTTGGAGCGGCTACTTAAAAAACGCTTGGCCGAGGTGCAAGCCGCAAAAGAAAAAGCCGCGGCAAATAAAAAAAGCACTTCTAAAAAATCTGCTTCCAAAAAGCCGGCGGCCGCTAAAACCAAAACAGCTGCACAAAAGAAAAAAACTAAAAAATAAAATTTGCGCCCCCGTAGCTCAAATGGATAGAGCGATTCCGTCCTAAGGAAGAGGTTGCGAGTTCAACTCCCGCCGGGGGTAAATTTTCTATACTACATACTGACAAAAATGCTGACAGTTTTATTTGCTGTCAGCTTTTTTAATAACTTAAATTTTATGACTACTACTAAACAGGCTATCTTTTGGGCGTTACTGGCGGCGGTTTTATATGCCTTTAGTGCGCCTTTATCTAAAATACTTTTACAGCAAATTCATCCGGTTATGTTGGCAGGGCTTTTGTATGTGGGGGCAGGCCTGGGGATGGGGGGATTATATTGGGGGGGGGAGTAAGTAAGCGCCCATCCAACCCCCTTTCCCTTAAAGACTGGCCTTATGTAACGGGGATGATTGTACTGGATATTGCCGCCCCTATACTTTTGTTGGGCGGGCTGCTGAGTTCTTCTGCGGCGGCGGTATCGCTTATTAATAATTTTGAGATTGTAGTCACAGCATTAATTGCAGGAATGCTGTTTAAAGAGTGTATATCGCCGCGTTTGTGGCTGGCTATTGGGTTGATAACATTGGGTAGTATGTTGTTGTGTATAAAGCCAGGGGAAGAGATTAGCTGGTCTGTGGGGGCGTTGTTCGTGTTGGGGGCCTGCGTATGCTGGGGGTTAGAAAACAACTGTACGCGTATGATTGCCAACAAAAATCCATTAGAGATTGTTACTGTAAAGGGCTTGTGCGCCGGCAGCGGCTCCTTATGTTGTGCCTTTATGTTGGGGGGGAGTTTGCCGGCCTATAAATTCACTTTTATAGCCTTAATAGTAGGATTTGTTTGTTACGGGCTAAGCATTTTCTTTTATGTGCTTGCACAGCGGTATTTGGGGGCTGCCAAAACCAGTGCGTTTTATGCGTCTGCCCCTTTTGCCGGGGTGTTATTTTCTTTAC
>CALUUY010000084.1 GCA_944324095.1 uncultured Elusimicrobiales bacterium | reverse complement strand
CATCCGTCCGCGCAAAAGGGCTAAATCCCGCAAATGATAATAAGGCTTGTTTTCTTCCTGTTTGTAATTGTCGTCCTCTTCTTGCAAAACAACAGTTAAACGCAAATTTTTAAACGGAAGCAATATCCCCGAGCGCATAGCAATCACCACACACGGCACGCCATTGGCAACAGCAGAAAAATATTTTTTCTTTTGCGCCAAAGATATTTTACTATGCCAGCAAAATACATACTCAGCCCCAAACTGTTTTTGCGCACGGGCTATAAAATCTTTAGCAGATACTATATCCGGCACTGTTATTAGCGCCTGCCCGCAATTTTGCAGCACGCGCTGCGCCAGCTGCAAACAAAGCTGTGTCTTGCCTGTACCCAACGGGCCCCTTAATAAAACGGGGTAAAATTCATACGTGCTTACGTGCGCCAGCTCGTTCCAAACGGCTGCTTGCTGAGGGGTAAAAACAGGGGTGGGTTGTTTGGGTTCAAAGGCGGCAGGCGCTGCCACTTCCTGCAATTTAAAATACGGCTGGGGGGGAACTAACGTAAATAAAATTTGTCCAATAGCGCCGCCCCAAGTTTTTTTCATAAAATGGGCCAGTTCAAACAAATCGCTCCCAAAAACCGGGCGAGTGTCCACCACGCATACAATGTCTTTTATTTTAGAGGCAGGAAAATCACACTGAGCCGTTAGCCCTACCACCAGCCCCGCCGTAAGCCGAGGCCCAAACGGCGCCGTGACCCGTACCCCCGGGCGTACTAAGGGCTCCATTTCAGGGGGGATGTGATAGTCAAAATCCCGGTCTAGGGGAACGTCAAACACTACTTTGCAAAACATACAGCACCTTATTTGGCGGGAGCTTTTAAGCCCATTTGCGCCATAACCATCTGCAAATCGGCCCAAGCGTCTTTTTTCCACCCCGGGTTGCGAAGCAAGGCCGCCGGGTGGAATGTGGCTAATATTTTAACCGGACGGGAGAGGGTAACATTGTCTAAACTTAAATTATAAAACTTGCCGCGAAGCGCCCCTAAAGATTTGGCGTCCGCAATCAATGCCTTGGCCGAAACACCACCCAACGCCACTACATATTCCGGCATAATAATGGAAATCTGTTTTTCCAAATATTTACGGCAACAGGCTATTTCCTGCGCGTTGGGAGCGCGGTCATTACCGTGTTTTTCGGGATGTTGGGGGTCAATCATCGGGTGGCATTTGGCAATATTGGCAATAAAAACGTCTTCCCTTTTTAGTCCCATAGCGGCAATCATTTTGTCCAGCAATTGCCCAGCGCGCCCCACAAACGGGCGGCCCTGGCGGTCTTCATCATAACCGGGGCCTTCGCCCACAAACATCAGGCGGGCATTTACGTTGCCTTCCCCAGGGACGGCATTTAAACGGCTTTCCCCCAGCGGGCAGCGGGAGCAGTTTTTTATAGTGGCGGCCAATTCGGCCAGTGCGGCTGTTTTTTCTTCCGTAGTCATAGTATCAGGGGAGGGGGCTTTCGGGGCCGGAGGCTCAGCCGTCTCTACATTTGCCGAAGCAACAACCTGCGGTTTTTGCACCGTAATGGTTTGAGGCGGCTGTACAGATTGGTGGCCAAAAACAATGGTTAACGTATCGCGCCCCGGCGTTTTGGCCGCTGTGGCGGACGGCGTTTTTACGGCAGCAACACTTGCGTTTGCTTTACCGGCCAGCCCTTGCGCTTGAGGCCGCACAGGCTGCGCGGGCGAAGGGGAAACCGAACTCGTCTGCGTAACGCGCGAAAACCCGGCGGCCGCTGTACTGGCGGCCGCCGATATAAAGTCTTCTTCTTCGTGAGCTGAAAGAAAGTTTTTCAATTCAGACGCTAAAGCGCGTACGGACTTGTCAGCCATATCTTGCTTATAATCTCATCGGTTCTTTGGCTTTGCGTTCCGCTTCTTTGCGGGCTTCTTCCTGGGCTCTTAATTCCGCTTCCAGGTTTTCTTTGCTTACTTTTAAAACTTCTTCTTTGCTTACCGCTCCGGAGATAATAGCGTCCAACGCTACTTTAATCACCACGGCATTGGGTTGGTTTTTGTATTCGTCTTTCTTTTTCAATTCTTTCGCCCAAATAGACGCCAATACCACTACGTCGTAGCGGTCTCCTTCAAAATTCATTAATTTAGCGTCAAGTTCTTTATCTTGTTTTATAGACATTTGTTCACTCCCTTAGCATTACTTCAAATCTGTTATTTTTTTATCCTGCCGGCTCACACGGCATTGTTCAGCCGCCACAATACCGGCCATTTTGTCCACCGCTTCCGCCAAATCATCATTTAATAAAGCATAGTTATAATGTTCCAGCTCCAGCATTTCTTTTTTGGCGGTTTCCAGGCGGATTTCTATGTCCTGCGTATTGTCGTTACGGCCTAAAATACGCTTTTTTAATTCCTTTAAACTGGGCGGTACGATAAATACGGTGGCCGCATCCGGGTATTCTTTGAGCATTGTGCGCGCCCCCTGTACATCAATAACCAAAATGGGGCAGATTCCTTTTTGTAATAAATCTTCCACCGATTTTTTAGGAATACCGTAATAATGCGTGTGTACCTGTGCCCATTCCAACATTTGGCCTTTTTTAATGGCTTGTTCAAATTGTTTAATCGTCCAAAAATGATAGTCTATACCGTCTTTTTCTCCCACACGGGGGGCGCGGGTGGTGGCCGTAACCACGCGGGCCACGGTTTTATTACGTTTAAGCACGGCGTCCACAATAGTGGTTTTGCCGGCCCCGGACGGAGAGGATACTATAATGGGAAAAGGTTTCATTTTTATATTCTAGTAAATATTGCCGTTTTGGTAAAGCCATTCGCCCGCCATAAAGAAGCAGGATACCAATAGACAAATAATGCCCAAAATATCTGCTACTATAAACAATATACGGCGCAAGAACAAACGCATTTTTTCATCTGTGCGAAGCGGCGGATGAGCACACGCTTCTATAAAACGCCCCAATTCTTCCAGCAAACGCTGCCGAGAGGAAACCGGCAAGACCCAAAAAGGCACTATAATGCGTGTATAAAACTCCTCTTTTAACAGCCATCTGCGCCACCAGGGGGCTTTCCAAGAAAAATTTTCAGAAGCTATTAATTCCAACTCCTGATCTGGAGACACAGAATTTCGTTCTTCGGACAAGAAAACAAAACGACTCTTTTTTAAATCTTTCCACTCAAAAAACGGGTAACCGGGTATCTTTATTCCGCCAGTATATAATTTAATACAAGGTTTAAACGCAACATAAAGAGTATAGCCCAACACACCACATTCTATACCCAGAACTATATATACCCAAGCAAGCGAAATCTGCCTCTGCTCTCCCCAATGGTACAAGCCACCCAATACCAATAGCAATGCACAACATACGGAACAGAAAAGGAAAATCCTCTCCCAAAAGTTTTCATACGCTACAAAAATAATTTTTCCTTTATTCATAGCCATCCTTATTCCTGAGAGATGCCCTTATGGAAGGGGTAGAGGGGAATACACTATGTTACCCCGTAAGAACTAAAAAGTAAAGTCAATCCGCTTGGCAAAAATTCCGCGCTTTTACTTTGGCCTGTTTACCTAAGGAACGTATAGTGCGCCCGCAGCCCCTCCAGGAGCGAAACGCCCGGGAGATGGACTGATACTGTGGGGCAAGCTCCTCTTTCCCGGTTAAAATAGCCTCCGCCAGGCCGTTGGGGCTGGGAGCAAAAGAGACCTCATTAAAGGCCTCTTCCAAAGATATTTTACCGCTTATTACGCGAGCAAATAATACATTTTCCGCCACGGCTTCTACCGCAGGGCGAGGGTCAACCGCCAAAGACTGTAAGACGGAGTTTTCATCATACAGCGTAAGCCCGGCCGCTTGAGCAACAGCTTCTGCCTGCTGTTGATATTCTTGGGCTTGGGTTCCGGCCGTAATGGCGGCATTCCAACGGCCGCTTTCCACCGCTTGACGGCAGGCAGAGGCCATTTCAGCCGCTAAACTAAATAATAATAAAACTTGGTTTTTTTGCGCCGCCTGTGAGGTGGTGGAAACAACTGTATTTACATCCGCCTGCAGCAGAACAGGCAAAATAAAAACAGCTAAAAGAAGAGTGAATTTTTTCATTGAATAAAAAGTGTTTGAATATTAAATTTTGTTTATATTATAAACCTTTTTATTTGTTATGGCAATTGGTTTTTACAGAAGGGATAAAAATTTTAAATTCCAAGCTTAACATTAAGATTTGGTTTTCGTTTAGTTTCATAGATTAATTATCCTCCGTATATTATTATTTTATACGGCTTTATGGCGCACAAACCAGGGCCTTTGGGCCTATTTATGAAAGAAAAAAGACCTAGGCCCCAATAGGAAAAAGGTATAATACAAATATGAAAAAAACTTTTGTCTTTTTTGCATTATTATTAACGGCAGCCTGTTTTAGTGCCTGCCGCCAGGAAGAACTTCCCCGTGTGGAATTTGACGGGCAAAACTATGAATTGGCCTTTTCTGCCCAACAGCCGGCCGGGCGCATTAATGAATACCGCCTGCCTAATGAAAATTTGGAAAAATACTCCAAGATGATT
>CALUUY010000083.1 GCA_944324095.1 uncultured Elusimicrobiales bacterium | reverse complement strand
GACCAGTTAATTGCGCAACAAGAGTCTTTATCGGAGAAACTAAACAAACGGGAAATTGTAGAAGTAACCGTTGTACAAGTAACGCAGGACAATATTTTAGTGGATACCGGAACCAAAAAAGAAGGGGCTATCCCTGTGTCTGATTTTGACGGAAAAACTTTGCCGGCTGCCGGTGATAAGGTTTCCGCTGTACTCGTTAAAAAAGGTTCCGACGAAAGACCGGCTATTTTGTCCCACAAGAAAGCCTTGGAATATTTAGGTTGGGACGTATGCAAAAAAGCCTATGAAGACAAAGAACGTGTAAAAGGCGTTATTTTGCAGACGGTAAAAGGCGGTTATATTGTGGAAGTATTCGGCGTAAGCGGGTTTATGCCGCTGTCTTTGTCCGAGCTACACACCGCTTATAAACACTACTTGCCGGTAGGCGCTAAAATTAAAGCGCAGATTGTAGAATTTTCTAAAGAAAAACAGAAACTGATCATTTCCCGCAAACAAGTGTTGGAAGAGGACGAAGCCGTCCGCCGCACCCAAGTGCTGAGCGAAATTAAAGAAGGCGACGTCTTGCGCGTAGTGGTAGCTAAAGTGGATAAGGATAAATTATTCCTGCGCTTCCACGGTATTGAAGGCATTGTAACCTTGGAAAACGTAGCCTGGAAAGATGCTGAAACCGCCATTACCAACTTCCGCCGCGGGCAACGCTTGAAAGCCAAATTAATCCACTTGGACAAAGAAACCCCCAAATTGGAATTTGGTTTAAAACAGCTTTTCCTCAACCCGGCCGATGCCTTGAAACGCCGCTATCCGTATAAGAGCTCCGTCAAAGCTACTATTACTAAAGTATCTGAAACGGATGGTGTGGAATGCACCATTGGCAAAAACAACACCAAAGGTTTCATCAGCCCGTTTGAAATGGGGCGTGACTTTGCTGCTAAAGAAGGCGATGTGATTACCGCTTTAGTAGTGGGTGTAAACCCGGAAACGTTCACGGTGAACCTCTCGGTTAAAAAATATGACCAAGTGCAAAACCGCAAAGTGGTAGCCCAGTATCTCAAACAGGCTCCGCGCCCGACGCTCGGCCAGCTCTTGCAAGATTCTTTCAAAACGCAAGAAGAAACCGAAGAAACCAAATAGTTAGATATTATTGACTAAAACCCGCCGCTAACCCCGGCGGGTTTTTTGCATTAAAACAACTTTTAACAGGGGGATTGGGGCTATATTAAAAGCGGTGCTTTGGTATAGAAACAAAAACAACAAACGCAAAGGGGGATTATTAGGGCGCACGTTCTTTCTGCCGGGTTAAGAGTTTATTTGCTACACTTTACTATATGGCTAATAAAAAGAAATTGCTTTTGCTTTCTTGTTGCGCGCCTTGTTCCGGCGGGGTTTTGTCTCAAGCGGCCCGGCTGGGTTTGGATGTTACCTTATTATTTTATAACCCCAATATTTATCCGCTCAGTGAATACATAAAACGCCGTGATGAACAAAAACGTGCGTGTGAGCATTTTGGTATTTCCTTTGTGGAGCTGCCGTATGAGCCGGAGGAGTGGGAAAACCAAATCAAAGGCTTGGAGCAGGAACCGGAACGCGGCAAGCGTTGCAGTGTATGTTTTTTTATGCGCCTTAAAAAAGCGGCTCGCTATGCCAAAGAAAATGGTTTTACTGAAATATCTGCCGTATTAGGGGTGTCTCGCTATAAGGATTTAGAGCAAGTAAATGCGGCCGCTCGGGCGGCTTGTGAATCAGAAGGCGTGGCCTATAACCTGACTAATTGGCGTCGTGGCGGCTTAGAAGAAGCCCGCCGCGCGGTGTGGAAAGAATTACAGTTTTATGCTCAGCAATATTGTGGCTGCCGGTTTAGTTTAGCCGCCTCACAGGCCCGTAAAACAACCAAATAGCCATCAAGGCGTTGTTTTAAGTGTTGGGCAAGGGATTTTTATGGGATTAAGGGAAAATCGTGTTTATCAGGCGGTTTTGCAGGTGGTTGATCCCACCCGCCAGAGCCCGTTTGCTTTTAAGTGGACGTGGGTGTCTTTCATAGGGGTTGGGCTGGCGGCCTGGCTTCTTTTTTTGTGGAAACACGCCTGGCCGTGGCAATATTTGTTTGATAATGTGTTTGTTTATTTTCCCACCTATTTAATTCACGAATTTGCCCACCGCATAGCGTGGGGATTGTTTCACAGCCAAACAATTAGTTTGTGGGCGGGGCCTATGGCACAGCTGTTTTTGCCTGGTATTTTGTTGTGTTTGTGCTGGCGCATATCGGGGGGAAGGTGGCTGTGCGTGGTTGGGTGGTATTATTGGGGCACTTGTTTGTATGGCACGGGCCAGTATTGTGCAGATGCCCGCGCTATGACGCTTCATTTAACCTCTTCCGATATGCTTAGCTCCGCCGGGCCCGGTACCCCGGGGGATTGGTATTATATGCTTAAACCGCTGGGGTTGTTGCCGTATGATACCTTGATGGGGGCCATTTTTTATTTTGCCGGAGCCGTATGTATTGTTTTGGCTTTTTACAGTTTGTGGTATTATTGGGAACACCTAAACGATTTTATGCGCCAGGATTTAAAGCCCAATCCGTACCGCCAAGCTGCCATACCTCCTATTTCCCGCACGCATATTACTATGCAAGACTATCAGCAAGATCCTTTTACCGGCAAAAAACCCTTCAACCCGTGGGACGAGCCCTCCATAAAAAAATAAATTGTTCAGCTGTCTATCCCTTTCCCGCTCAGTGGGGTAATATGATATGAGCCTTGAAGGGTTTTTCCCTTGTTTTAAAAGTTGTTGTTCTGTGCTAGGATAAAAAACCCGGCTGTATGCCGGATTTAAATTATTTTTGGGTAGCTTTTTGTAATAGAGAAGCTATTTTTTTGCTGTCTTTATCAGTACGGGTTTGGGTTAGTTTTAAGAGTTTTTTGTAGTTTTCTGTTTGGGTGTCTGCCCCGTATTTTAACAGCAGGGATACTATACGCGGATTTTTTAAGTAAGAAGCCGCATAAAACAAAGCATCTAACCCGTCCCGCGTGGTTAGTTTGGGGTCAGCCCCGCGTTTTAACATATAGGTAATTAAATCCAGACGGTCTTTTTCCGTCGGAAATTTTTGCGTAACGGCCATAATAAGCGCAGTTGCCCCGGTATCGGTTTGAATATTGGGGTTTGCTCCGCGTAAAATAAGCAGCATAGCGGCGTTAGCCTGCCCGTCCCGCGCGGCTACAAAAAGCGGCGTCCAGCCGTGGGGGGTTTGGCTGTCTATATTAAGGCCTTGGTCAATAAATAAATTGATGATTTTCTCATTTCCGCCGGAGGCAGCCGCGTGGAGGGGGCCAAAATCGGCCGCGGCATATTGGCGTTCCGGGTCTTCAAACAACAGGGTATAATCCAGCGGGGCGCCGTCTTCCAGGTCGTTTTTTACGGCAATCAAGTCTCCTGAGTAGGCGTCTGCAATTAAAGCGGCGGCTAAACGTTCCAAACGTTGCTGGCGGTAACTCCAAGCTAGCGCACAAACCAGAATAATTAAGATACAAATAGTAATTTTTTTACTCATTGGATGCCCCTTTGGTGGCAAAAATAAAATATGGGTATTTGTTTTCTCCTGTTGGTATTTTAGCAAAAAGAACAGGTAAACGGTATGGTTTTGTGACGTTATTTAAAACAGGCTTGCTTTGCTTTTAATACCTTTGTTTAGAGATCAAATTTAAAAGTAAACTTGCCCATGATTTGGCGTGTGTTGGAGCCATTAAATTTTTATTGGATAGTTTGCGGAAATTGTTAAAAATAAAACCCCCGGTTGACTAATCAACCGGGGGTTGGACTTCTCTAGCTTTAAACTATTTTTCAACCTTTTCCGCCGGTTGCATAGCGGCCAGTTGTTTGTACAGGTCGCGTCTCCAGGCGTATTCAGATTCGGCACGTTTAATTAACTGCTGTGCCAATTCCGGGTTGTCTCTCATCAAGCCTTTGAAGCGGTTTTCGCCGCTCATATAATCGGCCAAAGGCAAGGTGGGGGCCGTTAATGGGCTATCCACGTGCAAGGGGTTCTTGCCTTCGTAGCGGGCTTCAGGGTTGAAGCGGTAGAGGATCCAGCGGCCGGCTTGTACGGCGCGTTTGGCTTCACCCATACCTTTGGACATATCAATCCCGTGCGCAATGCAGTGAGAGTAGGCAATTACCAACGCCGGGCCGTCGTAAGCATCCGCTTCCGCCAAGGCCTGTATGGTCTGGTTCATATTGGCGCCCATAGCTACCTGCGCCACATAGATGTTGCCATACGTCATAGCAATCATACCCAAGTCTTTCTTAGGCATCGTTTTGCCGCCAGCCGCAAACAAGGCTTTAGCACCTAAAGGCGTGGCTTTGGACATTTGACCGCCGGTGTTGGAGTACACTTCCGTATCCAGCACCAAGATTTTGATGTTCTTGCCGCTGGCCAAGACGTGATCCAACCCGCCGTAACCAATATCGTAGGCCCAGCCGTCGCCGCCCAAGATCCAGACGGATTTTTTAACTAAGTAATCCGCCAAGCTCAAGATGCGTTTGCATTCTTCGCAGCCTTTTTCGGCTCCTTTTTGCAAGACGGCTTTCAAATCCGCCACGTTTTTGCGCTGGGCTTCAATGCCCGCGTCGGTGGATTGGTCAGCATTCAAGATGGCGTCAATCAAAGCGGCGTGTTCTTTCAAACCGCCTTCTTTGGCCGCGGTTAAAGCGGCTTTAGCATCGTGGTTGAGCTGGTCAAACGCCAAGCGCATACCCAAGCCGAATTCCGCATTGTCTTCAAATAAGGAGTTAGACCACGCCGGCCCTTTGCCGTCCGGGCGTTTGCAGTAAGGCGTGGTGGGCAGGTTGCCGCCGTAAATGG
>CALUUY010000082.1 GCA_944324095.1 uncultured Elusimicrobiales bacterium | reverse complement strand
GCCAAACAACTGTCCAAACACGGTGAAATTTTTGTACAGGAAGCTTTCCGTACCGTACACCGCGCCCACGCTTCCACCAGCGCCGTAGCCCAGTATTTGCCTGGCTGTGCGGGTTATTTGGTACAGAAAGAAGTGGAATTTTTGGGCAAAGCTTTGGAAAACCCGGCTCGTCCGTTTGCGGCCGTAGTGGGTGGGGCCAAAGTGTCCGACAAAATTATGCTGCTCAATAACTTGATGGACAAAGTAAACGTTCTCGTTATCGGCGGCGGTATGGCCTATACTTTCTTGAAAGTACAAGGGGCCGAAATTGGTAAATCCCTCTTTGACGCTGAAAAAGAAGCCGAAGCCAAAGCCGTATTGGCCAAAGCCCAAGAAAAAGGCGTTAAAATCTTGCTGCCGGTGGATCACATCTGCGGTAAAGAATTTGCCGAAACCACTGAACCCGTGGCCGTGGACAATGTAAACATCCCGGCTGATTTAATGGGGTTGGACATTGGGCCCAAAACCGTTGCTTTATTCCGCGAAGAATTGCTTAAATGCAAAACCATCTTCTGGAACGGGCCTATGGGTGTGTTTGAATTCCCGAACTTTGCCAAAGGCAGCTTTGCTATCGCCCAAGCGATGATTGACGCCACCAAAGCCGGCGCCACCACCATCATCGGCGGGGGGGACAGCGTAAACGTCCTTAAGAAAGGCAAATTCAATCAGAAAGAACTTTCCCACGTTTCTACCGGCGGCGGTGCCAGTATGGAATTTGTGGAAGGGAAAGAATTGCCCGGCTTAGTGGCTTTAGCCAAATAAGGCGGCAAATTCTTGTACAATTCATTTTGTACTTTTGCAACCCGGGTCTGCGCAAGCAGGCCCGGTTTATTTTATGCAGAAAGAATAGCCCGGCTAGTGGACTCGCCAAATAAGGCGGCAAATTCTTGTACAATTCTTTTTGTACTTTCGCAGCCCAGGGCTGCGAAAGCAGGCCCGGCTTATTTCCCGTACAAGGAGTACTAGTGTTAGTGGACTAGCCCTCTACCGCAGACAGAGTGCTTATTTTAATACTTCTTTACGTCTCCACCCTACAAGCTATCTCTATCAAAAGAAAAACAACCCCATTAAAAAACAAACCGAAAACTCTAAAAAATAGTATAATAATAGTGTTATTTTGACAGGAGATTTTTGTTAAACTATGCATACACTCATTACCATCATTCATTTTGTGGCTTGTATTTTATTGATTTTACTCGTACTTTTGCAAAGCGGTAAAGGCTCTGCGGCCGGTATTTTTGGTGCCTCTGGTGCGGATAATATTTTTGCCAGCCCCACTGCTTTTAACTTTATCAATAAATTAACCGCCGCCTTAGCCGTAGTGTTGTTCTGCACGTCTATTATGCTTACTATGTCCACCAACAAAGCAGCCTCTTCCTCTGTGACGGACAAAGTACAAATCCCGGTGGCTGCAGCTCCTGCCGCTCCGGCCCAAGACCAGCCGGCCAAATAACGCCGTGCCGTTGTATTAAACCTAATTTTTACCCGGTGCACCTGTTGCACCGGGTTGTTTTTTTTGCTAGAATATGTAGGAAGTTAGTTCTTTGTACCCCTCGTTGTAAAACAGATTTAACGCGCAGGTGGCGGAATTGGTATACGCGTGCGTTTGAGGGGCGCATGCCGCAAGGCTTGAGGGTTCGAGTCCCTCTCTGCGCATTTTTTAAACCCGGGCTAAAGCCCGGGTTTTTTATTGTTAGAGGATGGCTTTGCACCGTCCTCCTCCAAAGAAACCAAAAATACTCCTCGTTATACGAATGTACGCGCCGCCAAAAAGCGCTCCCGCTCATCCGGCACCACTCTATATCTTTTACCCCAAATAACCGCAAAGCGCGTTTTTTCTTTTATTTTCCCAGCTATTTGTTGGTTTTAATAAAAGGCAAAGATTCTTTTAGAGTTGTACATTTTTTGTTTTAATCATCCTGCTTCAGCCACCCGGCTTACGGCGAACTACATATACATATCCACTCAAGCCACCTCTTCAAATGATATAATGTATTTTTAGCTTTTACCGACGGAGAAAACCATGAACCCTTTAGCCGCCACCTGGCTTTGTTGGGCCATTATTGGCCTTTCGCCCATTGCGGGCAAATACGCAGTAGGCGTCATCAGCCCTGCACTGCTTGTGTTTTTGGGTACGTTAATTGGAGTGCTTTATTTTGCCCCTTGGGTAACTAAAAACAAACAATGGGAAACCCTTCTTGCCAAAGAAACCCGCTGGAAATTTTTGTTTATAGGAACCTTTGGCACGGCACTTCCGTTTACCATATCCTTAATTGCCCTGCATTACACCACTCCGGGCAATGCGGCCATATTGCAACAGTCGGAATTATTGTATTCTTTATTGTTTGCGGCTTTCTTTTTAAAAGAATACCCCACCAAAGCCCAGCTGGCAGGCAGCGCGCTGATTGTGCTGGGGGTGGCATTCATTTTGCTTAAAGAACATTACACTCCGCGCTGGACGGGGGACTTACTGATAGTGGGCTCCACCTGGATGCTGCAAGCCGGTTCCACTATGGCCAAAAAACTACCCGCACACCTAGACTACCGCCTGATAGGTATGGCACGCAATTTTTATGCCTTACCGGCATTAATCCTCATCATAGCCGTATTGGCCTGCACGGACGGTTTTGTTTTAAAACCCAATTTACAGATGTTTAGCGTTTTAACTTATACCGGCGTGTTAAAATACGGTCTGGCGATGGTGTTGTGGTACAAAGCCATACGCCAGCTGGACTTAAGCCGGGTAACAGCGATATATCTGTCTTATCCGGTGCTCTCTTTACTGGGATCTGCGGTGCTGGGGTTGGAAACAATCACCCTATACCAAGTGTTTGGCCTGCTGCTCACACTTACTGGTGCCTATTGGGTAAGCAGTTTAGTTAAGAAACAAGGGCACTAAACGTTTAAATTAGGTAAAATATAACAGTATGCGTAAGGAGTTCTATGTTTAGTGTTGCACCTGTAATTGCCATTTGGCTGGCTTGGTTTTGTACGGCAGCCAATGTGGTAGTAACCAAATTTGCCACGCCGTATGCAGCGTCTGCATTATTTATGCTGGTAAGCTGCACGGCGGCAGGGCTGTGCTTTAGCCCGTATTTGCTTAAAAACCAAGCCTGGAAAAAGCTTTTTCAAAACCGCGTTTGGGTGCAATGTTTACTAATGGCCACCTTCGGCACCGCTTTACCAATGACTATCTTTATGATAGCCCTAAACTATACCACTCCTACCAATGCCGCCATTTTAAACCAATTTGAAATTGTGTACTCCCTGCTATTGGCCTACTTTTTACTGGGGGAAAAACCAACCCTCAAGCAGCTTTTGGGTTCGGCTGTGATTGTATTGGGCGTAGGGATACTTTTATGGCAGGCAGGAATGTCTGTCCAATTAAAAGGGGATTTACTTATTTTAGGTTGTTTGTGGATGTTTCAACTCAGCCACATTTTTGCCAAAAAACTGCCGGCGGATTTACCCCCGGTGTTAATTGCAGCTGCGCGGGCGATTTTTGCTGTTCCCGTACTGGCGGTGCTTACCGGGGCGCTGTGGGCGATACAAGGCACGCAGCTGTTTGTACCCTGCCCCACGCTGTGGGCCACGCTAGCATTTAGCGCAGTATGCAATTATTTTATAGGCAACACATTTTGGTACACGGCTATACGCAATATGGATTTGGGCAAGGCAACGGCTATTATTTTGTCTTACCCGGTGTGTACGTTTATTTTGTCTGTACTGTTAAAACAAGATACAATCAATATGTATAAAGTGCTGGGGATGGTGCTTGCCATTGGCGGGGCCTATATAGTAACCGGCATTATTAAAGGAGAACGTAAATGAAAAAACTCGTTTTATTTGATTTGGACGGCACTTTGGTAAACGCCGGAGGCGCAGGACGCACCGCGCTTAAAAAAGCCTTTGAAGAATTATACGGCTCCTGCCCGGAGTTTGAACATTCCCTCATTTCCGGCCGCACCGATACGGACAACTTTACCCTGGTGTACGGCTTACTTAAAAAAGGCAAAAAACCCACCGCGGCCGAAATGAAAAAAATGACCGCCAAATACCTGGAACTTCTGCCTGTGGAAGTACACGCCGCCGTACGCGCTAAACATTATGATTTGGTGACCGGGGTGGAAAAATTCTTAAAACTCTTAGCCAAAGACCCGGACATTATTTTAGCACTTGGCACCGGCAATTTGGAAAAAGGCGCCCGGATTAAATTGGAACCGTCCGGCTTAAATAAATATTTTGAAATTGGCGGCTGGGGGGAAGACGGCCACACCCGCGAAGAAATGCTGCAAGCTGCCGTAAAACGGGCCGAAAAGAAATTTAAAACCAAAATCGAGCCGGAAAACGTATTTGTGATTGGGGATACCCACCGGGATATTGTAGCCGCTAAAAACTGCGGTTTTCACAGTGCGGTAATTACCGGCGGGTTTGGTGACGCCGCCAAAATACAGCGCGCCGCGGCCGAGCTGGAAGAAAAAGATTTTAAAGACATTACCACCTTCTGCGTATGGCTGGGGTTAAAGACAGACCCTAAAGGCGTTAAACGCGGCAGTTACATTATGCCCGCCAGCGCTATTGAACACGTATTTTTCAGCCGCACGGGCATTGATGAAGACCGCCTGAAAATGCTGCGCATTAAAAAATATTCGGATTTAGAATCCGGAACCATTATGTAAGGAGTATCTACAATATGGAATGGGATAAAGCCGCCGCAAAATTTGCCGATGCCTTAGCCAACAGTGAGCCCACCCCCGGCGGAGGGGCCGCTGCTGCTATGAGCGGTGCAATGGGATGCGCTTTGATTATGATGGCTATA
>CALUUY010000081.1 GCA_944324095.1 uncultured Elusimicrobiales bacterium | reverse complement strand
CCTTGTTTTATAGAGTAGCTGCCTTCTGCGTGGGCCGAGCCCACGCCCGTGCATTTATCCTTTCGGGCTACTACCGCTCTTGGCGGGTTTAGATTTGGTTTACACGGCCAAGCTTGATAACAAGCCTGCCGGTTTTTTGGGCTCAGGCATAGTATAACAGTGCTTTTTGCCCATTATCTTTATGCCCAACAGGCCCAAAAAACCATAACCGCCTAGGCCAAGTTTTACCCAGCCCAGACAGGCCGTACGCCTTATTTGCCGTTTTGTTTGTCTTCCACAGCTTTGATGACGTAAGCCAAATCCCGTATCGGAGCTTGCAGGACTTGTGCAGACTGCGCAACCGCGCTGTAAAGCGCGCCGGCCAGCTTGGAGAGGTTTTCTTCTTTGGTACCAATGGTAGCCAATTGTTTTACCTGTTCTTCGCTGTACCATACGCCGTCAGAATAACAAGCTCTGAGCTTCAAAGCCGCAAATTTCTTTTGGAAATCCACCAGCGTTTTGGCCACGGCGGCAATGTCTCCGCCAACGGCAATAGCCGTAGGCCCTTGGAAGAGCTTGGCATCCGCGCCTTCAATGTTAGCCTGGCGAATGGCGTGTTCCACAATGGCATTGCGTTCCACACGGAATTTTGCTCCCGTGGGGCGCAGCTGCGCACGCAGTTCAGCCATATCCACGAACTTCAAGCCTTGATAGGCCGTGAAGAACAGGGTGCCGGCTTCTTGAATTTCCTGAGATAAGTCTTGCGACTTTTGTTTCTTTTGGTCTTTGGTCAGGTTCATTTTTTTGCCTGTATTACTTAAAAACGCCTGCCTTTTCCCAGCCATTTTTAGACAGAGAAAACGACAGCCAAAGGCACCCTTTCCCTACGGTTTCCCGTCGGAGGATGTCTTGGTATGCGTTTGAGTAAATCTGTTTTGTTACTGCTATTATTTTATCAATAAAAGCCGCCTATTGCAACCGCTTTTGCAAACGTTTTATCCGCGGCTCTTAAAATTATTATACAAAATTTTTAGCGTATTTGTTTATTTTTTAAGCACAAATTTACGCACGCGCGCCGAAACCCCGGGCTTGCGGTTATACCAGCGTTTGCCCGCTTGGCGGCGCATATTTTCTACCGGCTCGCCGCTTAAATCCAAACCCGGATAAAAATTATACATAAGCCGACGAAACTTTTCTTCATATACGCGGCTTTCGGCGGCGTCTCGCTTTAAAGACGCAACAGAAAACTCCTTCTTAAAATCCGGCTCTGGCCCGTCGGTTCCAAAGCGGGTGGATACAGAAAGCATACGGTCACTGCGTAAAAAAGTCTGCGGTTTTAACGGCACATATTCCGCCAGACCGTGCGGGCCGGAAGAATCCAGCTCCACCCGCAAACCAGCATAACGTTTTTGCCGGTCTGTTTTAACCACTATCCACTCGCCTTCTTCAAACCCTTTGGGCCGCAAAACAGTGGTGTTTAAATTTAAATCGGGCTCGTCATAGGTTTCTTCGCGGGAGTCGTCCCAAGTGGCAAAGCTTACCTTACGGGCAAATACGGTTTCTTTACCGTCTAATAATTCTTCTGTTTCGGCTACCAGGGCACCTTGTTGCAAGAAGTCAATTTCCCACAATTTGCGGTAATTACCGGCTTTACGTTCAACAGACAAATAAGTGTCTGTTTTGATGACGTCCGTAGTATGCAAAAACTCCCCATTTAATATAGACTCAACCCGGCTAAATTTAGGATAATACGTCCAACGGTATTCCTCTTTACCGCGCCGGGCATAGATAAGACGGCCTTGGTCGTCTTTGCGTGTAACATCATAATTTTCCCACGCGGTAGGGTCATACCCTTGTGTAAGTACAGCGGGGTTTAACTCTTGTTTATGGGCAGCTATTTGCCGCCATACCTGATAAGCATCACGGGAGGGCAAACCGCGTTCCCCTTCCCGGCGCCAACCACCCTGCTCTTGGCAATTGACGTATCTTTTTAAACTGCCACGGCAAAAACTTTTCCAACCTTCTGCGCCGCCGCGACGGGGACGCACCCCACCTACACAATCCAAACCTAAAATAAAATCGTCCAAATCCTTACAAGAAAAATTGGCCCCGCCGTTTACCACATAGCTTTGTTTGCCTGGTTCTGTTTGAGAGGGTATCGCTAGCGCCACCCCCATATCCTGCCAAAGCTGCCCCACATCGGCCGATGCTCCATTTAAAGCAATAACAGCCGGCCTCTCGGATGAGCTTGCTAATAAATACCCAACAATCTTTTTGCCCCCCGCTTGGGCGGATACATATTCCGGCGGAAGTAAAATAACCCGCATATCTTCCTGCACGGAGGCATATTTATATCCTTCAGCCCCGGAGCCGTTATCCAACATACGGCCAAATTGTTTGGCAATAGACGCATTATAAGAGCATTGCTGTTCATTAATAATAACCGGGCGGGTAAGCACTTCCTGCAAATCCTTAAACTCCTCGGCCCTGCCGGAAGATTCTATCCGGCTGTACATACTGCGTAACCAACGGGAAACCGCCTCCCCCAACTGAGCCGAAGCAAAAGAATACTGGGCTAAATTTCCATCCACACAAACAGATATAGGTTGCCGGGCAACTATACGCTGCAACACAGAAGTCGGGCGTGTGGGTTTATCAATCCCCCACGGTGCGCCGTAAAGCGGTAAATATGTATAGCTGAACAAAATAACAAGCAGGTATAATAACTTGCAACGCATAAGTTTAATTAATATAGCCTGTATAGCGGGTCTATGGAATTATTTAAAATGAGCCACTCTCTTTTTTACATTTTCTTTTAAATTATTATAAAAGAACATATAATCATACATATGCAATACGCCTGATGGGAACACCACTTGGCTGGCATTAAATTTTTTATCATCTACCTTTAATACCAAAGCCCCTGTCTTTTCTTCCAACCAGACATCCGCCAACTGGGGAATCTCTTCTTGCTTTTCACCTGTAACAATATCAAAAATGACGGCTCCCTTATGTTCGGCTGCCGGCGCCACAGATGAATCCGTTTTCCAATTTACAGGATTAATGGCGTGGGAATTTTCTTTTAATACGTATGAATATCCATACCCCGGCAACTGCGTATTGTAAGAGACAATTACGCCTGTATCAGTTTCGCCTTGTGCCATTTTAAGCCAAGGGTGTTTTTCTAAATCTTCCGTTGTAACAGAATATCCAATCAAATAAGCCGCCACCAACTGCTTGCGCCAGTGGGGATTATCAAACTTTTTCTCCATTAAATTCAATAATGCCATTGAACCTTGGCTAAAACCTGCCAAAATAAAAGGACGGCCCTTGTTTAAATGTTTCATATAATACTCAAACGCGGCGGCCACATCCTCATATCCGGTGGATAAAAGAGTTTCCTCTTGCGCTTTATCCAGCCATAAAATGTCTATAGAAGCTTGGCGATAGTAAGGCGCGTACAAATTGGCTTCGTCCGTAAAAACCCCGGCATTTATACGGATTTGGACATCGGCTTTTTCACGCAAATCTGCAGACGAAACATCCATCAATTCCGGCCCATTTCCGCCAAAAATGGTGGGATAGACATAAAAGACGTCCACCGGTTTATCTGCCGCTTGCTCTTGCGGCAAAAAAGCCCAATTCTGTGCGTGGGAATAATCTACCCCACGGGAAGCGGTCGGCTGCAAAGCCCCACAACCGCTAAATACAAACAACAAAGTAATAAGATAAATTAGTTTTTTCATAGTGTTAGCAATATTGTACCAAATAAATTTTTATTGTTGGTTCGTCAGATGGTACAACATAATTAAATCATCCTTATTTTCCCGTACTACTTGAAATCCCGCACGTTGGTATAACCTGACAGCTGGATTTAGCTTTTGTACAGATAAAGAAATCGCCGAAAAGGAACAATCTCCAACCAGTTGGCAAAACTGTTTTAATAGACACGATCCAACCCCTTTGCCGCGCCACTCTTTAACTACCGCCATAGCCAAAGAAGGAACTCCATCCCGATAGTACCCGAAATCTCTCATTAGACGGCACCAAACCACTCCTATGATCTGCCCTTCTTTCTCTGCAGCTAAGCTTAAGTCTCCGGGGTGAGAGCCAAAATCCTCCGTATATATTTTAAGTTCCGGTAAATCTACAATATCCTGCGGAGGGGCATTCTGTCCCTTCGGGACAAACACGGCTTGGTATAAAAAAGCACGAAGTAGCGGATATTCCTTTGGTAAAAGAGGATGAAAAGTAATATTATCCATATAGCAATATACTATCAAAATACATACCCACTCTGTACACCTTTGTGCAAAAGGTATGTTTATCAAGGGAAACACATCTTGAGCTCAACATTACTTAAAATAGATTTTATAAGTACAGAAATTTGAGAGATGTTTTCTAAATGATACACCTAGACAGGGGCTATGTGGCCTGTTTCCCCATGAGGAACACGCTGTTAAGCGCTTTAGGGCGTATGGTATGGTTCGTTATAAGCATAAATTTACAACAGAGGGATTTCCCAGCCTTTTCTCAAAAGCAACCCCCTGTATATTCAAATTGCCTTGGCAAAGCGCTTAGTTAATTTGCTTATTTGCTCATAAAAAAACCCCGCTTTTTGAGCGGGGTTTATAAAAAGGAAAAGGCTGGGATGAGACCGACAACGATCTACTCTCTCAGCGCCGAATTGGGCGCCAATACCATCGACCCTGAAGAGCTTAACTGCCGTGTTCGGAATGGGAACGGGTGTGGCCTCTTCGGAATTATTATCAGTCTCATTCCAGCCTCTTAAATAAAAGAACAAATCTGTTTAAAAAGGAACCATCAAGCGGAGTACGACAATTCCTTTTTAAAAGCGGCTGAACTCGTGCTCGCTGTCTAGTTACAACAGGTCATCGCATCCTTTCAACCTTTATTTTATTATATCAGATATTTTAGAAAAGCGCAAGTGTTTTTTTACACTCACATTCTTCAATCAGGATTAAAGAATATGGCCAAGCCTCACGACCTATTAGTACAGATTAGCTGAACACATTACTGTGCTTACACACTCTG
>CALUUY010000080.1 GCA_944324095.1 uncultured Elusimicrobiales bacterium | reverse complement strand
CCATATACTCTAGATAAAAATTGTTATATCAAAAAAAAAAAACAAATCAAGGCCTATTTAAACATAGACCTTGATTTGTCTTTAATACCACAAATATTACAATAAAAGATTGCTAAAATATTTTTTTACCAAACACCTTTAATTATTAATCCTTTTAAACACCATTCTTTTGAATGTTGAACATAGCATAGAGCCAGGAATGGTAAGAAATTTTTATTTGTTTATTTGCTTTAACAAGCGTGTGGACTGTGGCCAGGAAGAAGCCTCTTTCTCCAACAAAGCGCGCGCTTTCTCCGTCTGCCCCAAGGCGGCGTAAATAGCCGCTAGGTGATAAGCAATCTCAGCATTATAAGCTAAATCCTGCAAAGAAACATTGGCAAGCAAATCCAATGCTAAATCAAACTTGCCTTGTTTATAATAAACCCACGCCAAGGTATCTTGGTAAGAAACATCCCCCACCGCCAAAGAAACCGCTTTTTGCGCATAACGCTGCGCCTCGTCCAAGCGTTCCCCGCGCTCGGCCAGGCTGTATGCCCATAAATTCATAGCCTCGTGACAGTTCTCATCCTGCGCCAACACAGCGGTTATTTGTTCTTCCACCTGTTTGTATTTTTTTAAAGAATCCAACGCATAAGCATAAGCCAAGCGCGCGTCTAAATAATCGGGGCGTTGCTGAACAATTTTTTTAAGCACACGCGCCGCCGGGCGGGGCTTGCCCGCGTCTTGCAAAGCAAGGCCGTAAAAATAACCTATTTCAACACTGTCTTTAAACTTTTTATAAGCCTGTTTGAGCGTTTGCAAACCGGCCTCTTTCTGCCCCAGTTTTTGTTGGTAAAAACTGGCTTGCAACCATTTACCGGAGGACGCCTCGTAATCCTTCGCCCCCTGCAAATACTCAAGAGCAAGCGCAAAGTTTCCATCCTGTTCCGCCATCAGCGTAAGCAAGTTGCTGGCTCCCGGATGACCCGGAGAAAGAGATAAAGATTTTTCAAAATATTCTTTTGCTTTGGCCCGGTCTTTAGCTAATAAATAAACCGACCCCATACGCGCAAACATATCTGCATTTTCATAGCCCATTTTTTCCAACTGTTCAAACTCATAAAGCATTAAAAAGAAGTTGGAGGTTTTTTCATATAAATCCGCACGGGCTACACGCGGTTGAGGGGAAGACGGATCTGCTTCGGCCGCTTTATTGTAATAGTTCAGGGCTTCCTGTATGTTTTGGGCGCGGCGGTAAATATGGCCCATTTCCACATACACGGCACTTGCCATAGGGGGGAATTGCTCGGCCAGGTCTGCCAGTTTTTCCAAAGAGGGGATGTCCCCCGCGTAGCCCAATAAAAGCATATATTGATAGGCTATGCGGGCGTCTTCCGGGTCTTTTTGAAGGGCTTTTTCGTAAGCGTCCAACGCTTGAGGAACTTGGTTCTTTTTTAACAAATAGGCCGCGCGAACCGTCCAATCCTCGCTGTCGGAATCTTCGGTAATAAAATCGGCATACGGGTCTGCCTCGTCAAAACGGTCTTGAATAATGGCGGCCGCCACCAAATTGCGTTTTATGTAGGCATTGTCTGGCGCATAAGAAAGCGCTTTTTTAAATAAATCAATGGCTTTGGGGTCTGCACGGCGCTGGGCATACAAAGCCTCTATAAACGTGTTATATAGCTGAGCTTCCCGGCGGGAACTTTCGTTTAATTCCAAAGCCCCTGCCACACAAGGAAACAACAAAAACACTAAACACAAAAATTTTTTCATACTGTTTTACCCATTAATAAGGCATCTGCACCGACGTAAAAATTTTTACGACGGTTTAACGTCTTAAAACCTGCCTGCTCATATAAACAAATGGCGGCCGAGTTATGCTCGTTTACTTCCAGCGTTATTTCACGCACCCCCAATTGCTGCGCCCGCAACACAACCTGCTGCAACAACTGCCGCCCTATACCGCGGCGCAAACAATCGGCCCGTACCGCTAAATTGACAATCTCCGCCGTGTCCGCCGCATAACGCAAGCAAATAAACCCCAGCACACTACTTCCTTCTTGCGCAGCCAACAATACAGAACACGGCAAACCTATCTCCCCCTCAAAACCATTTTCCCCCCATCCCGCCGCAAAAGGCTGCGAAGCTTCCACTTGCGCCAGTTGGCGGGCTTGTTCGGCCAATGCGGGTTTGATTTCCATATTATTTACCCAATAATTCAAAACGGGCTGGTTTTAAATACAAGGGCTCCAGCGCGTTTTGTAATAAATCGTCCCGCTCGGACAAAGCAATAAGCGTATCCGCACGCACCGTGCAGTCTTTAAAATCTGCCAGCGGCCAACGGCTGCCTAATAAACCATCCAACGGGGTGCGTTCTTTATCTGCACCGGCCACGAATAAAGGTTGTTCACAACTTTGCAGACGGGATAATAATTCCTCGGCAGACAGCCACTGCGCTTGCTGCGCCTGCGGTGTAAAAAACTGCAGGAAATATTCCCCCCTAAACGCGTGCAACACCACAGCCAACACGCCGGAAGGGTTTTGCTGCTGCCATTTTTTAAAACGTTTAGAAGCAAACACCTGCTCTTTTACCGCCTCAAACACAGTAACCCCATATACCTGTGCCCCGCTTAAATATTTAAGCATACTGGCAAAAGTAAGCGCGATGCGTATGCCCGTAAAGCGCCCGGGCCCGCGCACAATAACCACTTTTTTAGTATCGGGTAAAGAGGCGGAGTGTTTGGCCAATAATTTTTGCAAAACGGGAAACAAAATCCGCTCCTGTTTAATGCCTTTGCGGCGGGAGGAGTATAACTTTCCGTCCTGTGCAACCACAACCAATAACGGAGAAGATGACGTATCCAACCCAATAGCTATATGTTTGACGCCCGGCATAATTCCTCCAATAAATATTCGCTTACGCGGCCGAAAGCGGCCAGTTTTATTTCCCGCTCGTCGCCTTCTTTAAGAACAAATTCCATTTCCAGCCGGTCAGCCGGAAGCATATGGGCAATGGGGTCAGGCCATTCGGCTAAAATGATGGAATTTTCGTCCTCCAGCATTTCTTCAAACCCCAGGTTAAACACTTCGCCCTCGCTTAAACGAAACAAATCAATATGAAATAATTTTACGTTTTTGTTTTTGTATTCTTTCATCAAGCTAAAGCTGGCGCTTACCGGGGAACTTTTAAGCCCCAGCGCACTTGCTACACCTTTTACAAAAACCGTTTTGCCCGCGCCGATAGGCCCGCGCAAAAAAATAATTTCCCCCCCTTGCAAAGCCTTTGCAAAGCGGCTTGCCAAAGCCAGGGTTTCCTGCCGTGAATGGGTAAATAAAGAAGCGTTTTTCATTAGCGCACCGTTTTAATGCAAACTTCCCGCTCGCCCAGCATCATACGGTCTTTATTGCTGGGATCCAGCGTTTCTTTGCCGTCCACAGAAAATAAATATTTATAATCCCCCGCGGTTAACGCCACGGAAGTTTCAAAATACCCTTTGCGGTATTTTTTAAGTTCGATGGGGTCTTCTCCCCAGCGGTTAAAATCGGCCAACAGTTCCACCTTTTCAGCACCGGGCACCGTAATAAAAAAACGGCGGTATTTAACCTCGGTATTAAAACCGCGTTTGACGGGAATGGCCTTGGCGGCGGCGTCCTCTTTAGTAACGGGCGCCACACGGGCAGAGCTTTCTATGGAATTGCCGGCATAATCATAAAAATCTTCCGCCGTTACAAAAAACCAGGTGAGCATAACGGAAATCAACATCAAAAAAACAACAAATAAAACACCTGGTTTTCTGAATTTAGTTTTCTTCATCCAAAAAACTCCTTAAATAAAACTCCGCCCCTAAACTTTGCGCCAGTTCACGCACGGCTTGCGGGTTAGAGCCGGTTTTGTCCACACAGCTGGCCACCACTTTATCAAACCCCGCCTGGGCACAAAACAAGATAAATTCTTTTACGGCGCTAAAGCCGTCTTCATACCCCGGGGCAGGGCGCACAATCTGGCGCCAGGTGGCTTCGTCCTGCGCGTTGAGGCTGACGTACACCTCATCCACCGCGTCTTTTAACAAAGGCACTATATCCTGCTTATTAATCATACTGCCTAAACCGTTGGTATTTAAACGGATTTTGACCGGCGGAAATTTGGCCTGCGCCGCCCAGCCTTTGATGGTTTTGGCTACAAACAACAGTTCATTTAGGCGCATAGTAGGTTCGCCATACCCGCAGAACACAACTTCCGGCACCGGGTTTTGGTGCATTTCTTTTTCTAACGCTTCCAACACCTGCTGAGCTGTGGGTTCTTGCTGCTGCAAATTTAAGTTATAGCCGTTAAAGTGCATTTTCCATTTTGTTTTGATACAAAACGCGCACAAATTGGGGCAGCGGTTAGTTAAATTAATGTACAAAGCATTTTTAAAACGATAAACAATCTCGGGTTGTTCTTCTTTTTGCATACAACACCTCTTGTATATATTATAGCAGTTTGCAACGCCACGCCCAGAATGCCAAAGCGTGTAAAAATGGGGTTAAATTTCTCCGCCTTACACAAAAAAATCCGCCGGGGGATAAATAATCCTGCGGGGCGGAAAGCAAATTTACTAAAATAAAAATAAGTAGTTGTTGGAAGGGTGGCCGAGTGGTTTAAGGCGTCAGTCTTGAAAACTGATGTGGGGTATCCCCCCACCGAGGGTTCGAATCCCTCCCCTTCCGTTTTTTAGTTTTGAATTATTAGCATTTATCCCCGTTAGGATTAACTCCCGACGGGGATTTTCTTTTACTCAACTTATAGCAGCCTCTTTTGCGCCGATTTTTGTGTTTTATTCGCTTTTTTATATTTTTATGCTGTCTTTTTGTCGGGGAAGTTGTTTAACAGAAGAATTTTTCCTCTTGTTCGCGCCAGTTGGGTGTATGGATAGATAACAACCTTTTAAGTGTACAATCTGCCGGCTGGGTGCCATTTAAGATTGTCCGTACGATTTTAGGCGATAAAAAACTTAGTTCAAGGATTCGCCGTACATATTGTTCGGATACTTTCTCCCTGTCGGATACCTCTTTGAA
>CALUUY010000079.1 GCA_944324095.1 uncultured Elusimicrobiales bacterium | reverse complement strand
TGAACAAGGTATGCAAATGCTGGGGGTACCCCCTGGTATTCTGCGCACACGCGAGCAAGCCCAAGCCTTGCGTGAGGCCCGCGCCCAAGAACAGGCAGGGCAAACTTCCCAACCGCTCGTGCAATAATTTCCAAAAAGAAAAGAACCAAACCAATCCCGCAACGGGCGCGTCTTAAATTACCGAACGGCCTGCTGCGGGGGGGAAAGATTTTCCCGCCGGAAAAGGGAGCTTTCTCCTTACCACTACCCACCTAAAAGCCGGGTTGCCGCGCCTTAAATTACCGAGCGGGCCTCCCGGTGGAAAGGGGAAAACGTCCCGGCGTTTGTCTCCTTCCCTTTATGCATACCAATACAATACAGCCAAATAATGAGCGGGACTTGCGTTCCGTTCTGCAAACATCGTGCGGAAGGCGCGTATTATGGCGTATTTTGCGCGCCGCCCGCACGGGGGAAAACGGCTTTGCCGTACAAGACCCTTATTCCACCGCTTATTTTTGCGGACAGCAAAGCATAGGCGTGTGGCTGTTGGAAGAAATTTGGCAGGCAGACCCGTCCGCCGCTATGCGTATGCGGCTGGAGGCCGAAAGTGCCCAGCGCGCCCGCCAAAAAGCTCAGGAGGAAGAATTAAATGCCCAATAATAACCTAGCCTTTCCCTCCCCGCAGGAGGAGCCGCAAACCCCGGGAGGGGAACATTCCGCCCCGCCTGCCGAGGGGGCCAAAGAGGCCTTGCCGGGGGAAGTTTTAACCCCCGCTTTACCCGGCGCTTCTACCCTTGCCGGGTATGACGATATTAAATGGCCGCAAGGGGTGGAACCTGCACCGGAGGTACTGCAAGATTTTAAGCAACTGGCGCAGGAGCTTAATTTGCCCGCACAGACGGCTCAAAAATTGGTGGATTGGGAGTGCTCCCGCGCCCAAGCCTTGGGCCAAACGTACGAAAGCCAACATCAGCAGCTTTTGCAAAACTGGGCGCAAGCCAGTAAAGAGATGTTGGGCCCGCAATATCAGGAGCAAATGGAGTTAGCCGTGCGGGCGGCGGATAAATTTGGGGGGGAGCCGCTTAGGCAATTGCTGGAAGAAACGGGTTTGGGCAACCACCCGGTTATTGTAAAAACGTTTTGCCAAATCGGCCGTGCAACGGCGGAAGACTGCAGCTTGGGAGGGAAAGAATCCTCTTTAAGTGCAGACAAAACCTTTGCCGAAGCGTTGTACGGCTCTAATTAAGTTAAGGAGAGTATATGGCTATCATAGCAGACAAAAACTATGGCTTAGTGGACTATGCCAAACAGTTTGACCCTTCCGGCCAGGAACTGGCTATTGCGGAAGTGTTAAGCCAGTCCAACGAAATCATCGGCGATGCGTTGGTGCGTGAATCCAGCCTGGATTCCGGCCACGAATACGCTGTACGCACCGGGATTCCGGAAGGAACCTGGCGCCGGGCTTACCAAGGCATAGAGCCTTCCAAAGCTACTACCAAGGTGGTGGTGGAAACATACGGGACGCTTTCGGCCTACAGCGTGGTGGATAAATTAATAGCCGAAAAGGGCGGCCACGTGGACGCTGTAAGAGAAGGCCAATCAAAAGCCATTATTGCGGGGATGTCCAATTCTATGGCGTCTAACCTGATTTACGGCAACGCTGGGGAACACCCGGAACGCTTTACCGGGTTGGCGGCGCGTTATAGTGAATTGTCTGGGGCGGAAAGCTCCCGCAACGTGATTGACGCCGGAGGCGAACAGGAAGGCAAAAACTCTTCCATTTATCTGGTAGTGTGGGATAATGACAAAATTTTTACCTTCTTCCCCAAAGGCAGCAAAGCCGGTATCCAGCGGGTTGACCACGGCTTGGTAAACCACATCGACGCCGACGGTAACGAATACCCCGCCTATAAGGAATACTTTGAATGGAAGCTGGGGCTTGCCGTACAGGATTGGCGCTTTGCAGGCCGCGTGTGCAATATAGACGTTACCAACCCGCCGGCGGACTTAATTGACAAAATGTGCGAGCTGGAAGAGCGTATTCAAAGTTTGGCTATGGGTAAACCCGTTTGGTATATGAACCGTACCGTTAAGGCCGCTTTAAGAAAGTTGACCAGCAATAAAACCAACGTGCAGTACACGCCGGATCAGGTAACATCCCGCCCGCTGATGACGTTTAACGAAATCCCCGTCCACGTGTGCGACGCTATTGTGGATACGGAAAACTTGGTGAAATAGGAGGTTTTATGTTACTGGATCAAAATGCCGTATTTTCTGATAAGCAGGCTGTAAAAAGCACCTCTGTTTCCACTTATACGGTGGATCAGGGCGCCGCGGGAGACGCGCGCTGCGGGCTGTATGCAGTAGTAAAGGTGGAGGAGGCTTTTTCCGGCGTGACGGAATTAACCGCCGCGTTGGAAACTTCCTCTAACGAGGATTTTTCTTCCTCAAAAGTATTAGCCAGTGTAACGGTTCAAGCTTCCGCCCTGGTGAAGGACGCAGTGTTGTTAAAAACGCCCGTTCCGGCCGGAGCTTTGCGTTATATGCGTGTGAAATATACCGTAAGCGGCAGCGGCAGTACAGGCACTATATCGGCATTCTTAACGGATATGGTGGATTTGTAAATCCAAACAGCCTAAATGCGGGGCGGATTTTTCCGCCCCGCACAAAAACTTGTTTGTGTTTTTATGGTTGCGGCGTTTTTGGGTAAGGCTGGTAAAAGTTTTTTTAAAAACAGGCGGGGGATGTGCCTTTTGGGGAGGGATGGGGCAGGTTGGCTGTTATTTGTTTTTAGTGGCACAAGACAGTAAGCAGTTTAAAAATTGAAAACTTTTTAAATAGTGGGGTAGTAAGGCCCGTGGGTTACAAAAACATTACTTTACAACAAGCTGAATTTGTTTTTTGGGGTATAACTATATACCTTTTACTTTAAAAATTGAAATTTGGGGTGTTTTTGCTTAAAATTGGCTGTTTTTGAACTTCTTTAACAAATTTAAATTCATAGAATCCGTTTAACCTCTAAATTAACCCTGCAAAACAGCTTTCTAAACGCATTAATCTAAAGTTTTTCAAAGCCTTTTCTGGTTTTCCTTCCCGCGGGGTGGCTTTGGTTTTCTTGCTCCTTGTTTTAAAACCATTATAAGCCTCCAGAGAGTAGCAGTTCGGGGAAAATTAAAATTTGTTCCGGCTGTGAATGGGATCAAAATCCATAAAACTAATTATTTTATATTAAAAATAATCCTGTACAAGAGGGAAAGTGTGCTTGGCTTTTTTTGAAAAAATTAAAAAGGCTCAATCTGAAAAAATGTTTTGGAGATGTATTTAAAAATGTATGTAAAAATAAAAATATTTAAAATTTAAGTATTTTTAAAATTATATATAAATTTAAAATAATACTCAAAATTGAAAAAACAAGAAATGATTTAAAATAAAAATAATATTAAAAATAAAAATGCTTATAAAACAATGATTTTTAAAAATAGCTTTAAAAATGTGTTTTAAAATTCTAGGCCAATGTTCTGCTTTGTGTAGTGTTTTTATATGTGTAAAAAATAAATTAAAAATAAATTTTATTAAAAATAAGTATTTTAAAAATTAAACATAAAATTATTGTTTTTAAATTTTAAAATATATGGGCTTATTTTGAGTTTGTTTTTTGTTTTTATAAAAATAGTGCAAAAATAAAAATACTTAAAATTTAAATAAAATTAAAAATGGAGCTAAAAATGGTATCTAAAATTGATATTTGCAATATGGCTTTAGCTCATCTGGGGCAAGAAGGAATTTCTTCTTTAACTCAAGATGATGAACGGGCCCGCCGTATCCATTTATTCTATGAACCGGTAAAGGCGGAAGTACTGCGTACCCATAATTGGGCGTTTGCGTTGGTACGGGAACCGTTGGTTTTGTTAGAAGATCCTTCTGCGCCGTCTTTTCCGTTTTTGTACCAATATCCGGCAGACGGTTTGTTTGTACGGAAGGTATTTGCTGGAGAAAAGGGGGATAAACCGGTGGAATTTAAAGAAGTCTATCGCCGGCGTATTAATCAACGGGCTATACAAACCCCTGCCCCAGAGGCGGTGGCTGAATACACGCGGGACGTACAGGACGCCTCTTTATTTGACCCGGCATTTGTAAAAGCGTTTTCGCTGGCGTTAGCGGCGGATTTAGCGCTTACATTAACCGGTGATGAGGGCCTTTCTAGGCTTCTTATCAGCCGGTATGCGCAAACATTGGAAGAGGCGCGCAGAAGCAATATGTCGGAAGGGTTTTGCATACCGCCTGCAGATAGTGCTTTTTTGGAGGTACGCTAATGGTATATCATCACTTGCAGCCTGCTTTTAACGGGGGGGAAATAAGCCCGCACGCGGCAGCGCGGGCGGATGGGAGTGTTTTTTCTGCCTGGTTAAAAACCGCTAAAAACCTGCTTATACACCCGCAGGGCGGGGTGTCTAACCGGTCGGGTATGGTGTTTGTTGCCCGCGCCAAATTTGAAGACAAAACCGTCCGCCTCCTTCCGTTTGTATTGGGCGATAATGAAGCCTATATATTGGAATTGGGGGATAAATATTTGCGGGTGCATACCTCTTCGGGCCCATTTTTGGGGGAAGACGCTTCCCCCTGGGAGGTTGCTACTCCGTACAGCCAGTATGACGTATCCCAGCTGCAATACGCCCAGTACAACCAAACTTTGTATTTGGCACACGGTTCTTACCCGGTGTATAAATTTTTCCGCTCCAAGCAAGGTGTTTTTAACTTTGAGGAGGTCAACTTAACTGGCGGGCCTTTTATGCCGTTAAATACAGATGAAACCCGCAAAATGCGCTTAACGCAGGAAGGGGGGAGTATTTCGGTAGAAGGGGTGGCGGCCAGTGTGTCTTTTCAGCCTAAAGTATATAGTTATTATGCTATACGGGCGTTTTTTAGAGGCCAAGGTTTTTATTTGGATGGGGATTACGGCTGCAACATACAGGCCATGGTGGAGCGCTTCAACGCCACCTTTGGGGCAGAGGGCTTGCAAGCGGTTAACGCAGGCGGGGTGGTGACTATCACTTCCCCCAAAGAAACCGGGGGCGATTACAACGGTGCGGAATTGGTGATACATTACT
>CALUUY010000078.1 GCA_944324095.1 uncultured Elusimicrobiales bacterium | reverse complement strand
CTTTTTTGATAAAATTTAATTTTTATTCAATTTAATAAAAAAAAAAAAAAAGCAAGCCCTTTTAAATTTACGTCGGGCGGCTTTACATAATCCCCAATCAGGCGGCAACAAAATCCAACCAATACGCATACCCCGATCAATAAAAAATAAAACAAATATCCCCCGCAAAAAACGGGGGATGTGTACACAAAAATCCCCCGGGGCGGTTGTTGCCCCCGGGGGCCCTTACAGCCTAAAGGCATACGTTAAAAACGCATACCTACCCGTAAAAACACATCGTGAAATTGCAGGTTATCATCTTTACCAAAGTTGGAAAGGTGTTTATCGCTAATGAAACTATACACATAGCGGTATTCCAAACCGACAAATAAAACAGGGCAGAAATCATACTGTACGCCTATCCCCGCATACATAGAAGCACCCCACTTATCACTGCTGGTGCTGGCGGCGCCGACATCGGTTTTTAAGCGGGCGTTCATCATACCTACCCCAAACGGAACATACAAGCGCAGGTTATCCCAGGCGTTTACTGTGTATTTGCCGGCCACGGCAATGTTGTGGGCGCGGAATTGATGAAAATTAACAGCTTGGGTGTCATATTCGCGGCCGTCCGGGTTTAAGAACATATAGTCTAACCCCATACCTAAATTGGGGGTAAGTTTAAAAAGCATATTCACGCCGGTACCCATACCGGTTTTACCGTATTTTTTGCCACCCTTGGCTTCATTGGTAGAATAGCTGCCACCAAAAGCGTAGGAAATTTCCATCGCTTTATCATTAGCTAAAGAAGAACGGCTGGGATCATAAGAAGCATACGCATAGCTGTCTTCCACTTCCCCGTTTACCGTTTGGGTAACTTCGCCATAATTGGCGGTGCCGCGTTTATTTTTTTCTGTTACGTCATAAGATGTGGTAGTAACGGTAGTATCCATAGAACGCACTACCGCCTGCACTTCTGCATCGGCCTTTTGCACGGCGGCGCTGGGGGCCGCATTCTGCGAAAAAGCCGGGTAAGATGATAAAACCAACACAAACAACCCTGTTATATATTTTTTCATTACAGCTCCATCACTAATGTATTTGTACTACATTTTTTAGGATAGAGTTTTATAAAAATTTTAGCAAGGGAAAAAAAGGATTAGACAATCAATTAAGAAAAACGTTTTCCTAACCGTAAAAAGAAGTGCTGAAATTGAAAATAACGGGAAGAACCGGCCAACGGGTCTAAATCTTCCGTCTGTATAAAGGGCTGTACATAGCGGTATTCCAACCCAAAAAACACGGTAGGTGTCACATCTACTTCCACCCCCGCCCCGCCATAAACGGCAAAGGCCCATTTATCGCGTATGTACTCCATTTCATCACGCCGCTGGGTAAGGCGCAGCCCTGCCGCCCCTAAGCCCACCGGTAAATACAACCGAAAACGAGGATGAATATTCCACTTAAATTTAAACGCGGCAAACACTTCCTGCGCTTCCAATGTATAACGGATGTTTTGTACAGCCCCCGGGGTGCGAAAGCCTGCATACGTATAATCAAACCCGCTGGAAATATAGGGGTTCATCGTTACCAGCAAGGTGCCGCCCACCACCGCGCCCTCTTTGGTGTAGCTTCCGCCCGGGCGGGGAGAGTTGGGGCTAGACGTAACCCCCATCCCTAACGAAAATTCCCCTCCGTGATAGGCCCCCCAGTCGGCCAAGTCGGCAAATTTCTTTTGGCCGTTTACCATTGTGTATTCTTGGGCAAACCCGTTAAAAGCCGTCAAGCAAAAACCTATCAGTAAAATTATTTTAACTATTTGCCGCACGGGCCCCCTCCGTTTGGATTAATTTTTGACGTAAATTTCCGCGGTACTGCGGCTGTTTCCAATATCCGGCAAACCGATACCCTTTTTGGCGGTAATAGGCATTTAATTTGCGTGCACCGGTTAGGCAATCCAACCGTACATACCGCTTGCCCCGGCGGGCGGCTTCCCGTTCGGTTAACGTTAAAAATAAAGCACCCGCCCCCGGGCACGTGCTTAAAGAGGCTAAATTATGCACATACCAAGAAGGCTGTTTATCATACCCCCAGCGTTCATCCTCCTCTAACAACACGGCACAGGCGGCAGGGCAGCCATCTTGCTCCAAAAACCATAATTGTCCTTGTTTGGCGGCAGCCTCAAAATAATCTTGATTAAAAACCTGCAAATAATGCTCTCGCGGCCATTGGCTAATGCCGCATTGTTCCATCCACGTTACCCGCTGAGCAATTAACGCAAAAGCCAACTTTCCTTCCCCCACCCGGGCCGCACGAAAAACACATTTTTGAGGTTCTAACTTTACAAGCATTTTTTTATTATATCTTTTCTGCCGCGTATTGGGTACCCGCCCTTGACAATATAAGATTTTTGATATAGAATATGACTGACAGTCAGTCATAACCCTTTTAAAACAAAGAGGTTCAATGGATACTAAAACCAAATTGGTTCACGCCGCCATAGCGGTGTTTAAAAAATACGGTTTAGAGCAAACCAAAGTTTCCGACATTGTAAAAGAAGCCGGGCTTGCCCAAGGGACATTTTACCTGTATTTTCCTTCAAAATTGGCCATTATGCCCTCTATCGCCCAAGACATGATTGCCAAGATGGAAAAACAACTTAAACTAAGCGTAAACCCGCAAGCCCCACTTAGGGAACAACTAAACCAACTGGTAGATGCGCTTTTTATTACCATTGGTAAATACCGGGATGTATTGGCCTTCTTATATACCGGTTTATCTCAAAGTAAAGACATTACAAAATGGGAAACGCTTTACGCCCCCATCTATAACTGGCTCACAGCGTTTCTTGTAAAACACCGGCAGCAGCTGCGCCCCCAGCTGCAAGCCCAACACACAGCCCGTATTTTGCTGGGCTGTATAGAAGAAGCGGCAGAACAAGTTTATTTGTTTAACCAAGTAAACCCAGAAACGATTGCCCTTCAAAAACAAGAAACCTGTTTGTTTATAGCCGCTGCTTTGGGGGTATCTATGGATTGACTGTTGGAGGTGTTTTATGAAGCAAATCAATCCTTGGATATTCGTTATACTTACCTGCCTGTTTGAAGTTTTATGGGTATATGGTTTTAATACTGCCGGCAAATTATGGCATTGGATGTTGGTGGTATTGGTAATTATAACGGATTTTTATTTTTTGTCCAAAGCGTGCCAATACTTGCCAACCGGCACCGTATATGCCGTATTTGCCGCGGCCGGAACTGCCGCCACGGCTTTAATGGACTACCTGCTCTTTAACGAGCCTATTGCCCCCCTTCAATGGGTATTTATGGGGATATTAATAACAGGCGTCATCATTTTAAAACTATCCGATAAGCCCCAAACGCCGGGAGGTGCTTTATGATGTGGTTACTGGTTTTAGCGGCCGCGGCGGCTGAAATAGCCGGTGTGATAGGTTTAAAAAAATTCAGCCAACATAAAACTTGGCCCCGGCTGGCAGGTTTTTGCGGCGGGTTCAGTTTGTCGTTTATCTTACTGTATGTGGCATTTTTATACCTGCCCGTAAGCGCCGCCTATGCGGTGTGGATTGGCACCGGTACGGCCGGGGCGGTGCTGGTAAATATATGGTTTTTTGGCGAAAACAAAACCCCGGGCCGTTTGGCAGGGCTGGCCTTAATTATAATAGGCGTGGCGGGCGTAAAATGGCTTTCATAACCGCCCAAGAAGCACGTGCCGGCGGGGTTGACAGGGCCCTTTTAGAATGTTAAGATAAGAGTGTTCTGAAAAGAGCGACTTGGCAACAAGTCGCTCTTTGCTTAATAGGGCATTTATTTTGTTTTAAGGATTATTGAAATATGATGAGAGACCCTAAAACCATAGAAGAAACCGTGGCCAAAGCCCTCCAACCGCAAGAAGTGGAATTGGTGGACTTAGTCATTCAAACCCAAGGCCATAAAAAAGTATTGCAGTTTTTTGTGGACAAAGCCGGCGGAGTAACGCTGGACGACTGCTCCGAACTGACCGATAAAATAGACGCCATCCTGGAAATGGAAAACTTAATAGACGGCGCTTATGTATTGGAAGTTTCCTCCCCCGGTGTACACCGCGTATTAAAAAAACCCCAGCATTATAAACGTTTTGTAAACGAACGGGTAAAAGTAATATTAAAAACCCCGTTAAACGGGCTGGGTTTTTTCACGGGCATCATTGCCCAGGCGGACGATACCGGCTTTGTACTGGCCGATGGCACCAATAACTATCGGTTTGAGTACGACAACATCAAAAAAGCAACCTTAGACCCGGTGCTGGAATTTTAACACCATCAAAATTTAAATTTTTAAGGAGAATATACCCAAATGGAAGCAAAAGAATTAGTAATGGCCTTAGAAGGCTTGGAAAGAGAAAAAAACATCAAACGTGAAGACATTTTAAAAACCATCGAAGACGCCCTCGTATCTGCTTTGCGCAAAAACCTGGGCAAAACGGCCCAAATCAGCGCTAAAATTGATACTGAAGCCGGTTCCATTAAAGCGTTTCAAACTTTAAACGTGGTAGAAACCGTCACCAACCCGGAAACGGAAATAGACCTGGAACAAGCCAAAGCCTACATCAAAAACCCCAAAGTGGGCGATGTGGTAACCAACACGTTGGACGTGGAAGACTTCTCCCGCATTGCAGCGCAAATTGCCAAACAAGTGCTCATTCAAAAAGTGCGCGGCATTGAACGCGAAAACTTTTATAAAGAATACAAACCCCGTGAAGGGGAAGTGATTACCGGTTCCGTGCGTCGTTTTTCCGACCGGGATATCATTGTTGACCTGGGCAAAGTGGAAGCCATTTTGCCGTATTGCGAACAAATCAAAAAAGAACGCTATGTAAACGGCTCTCGCGTAAAAGCCATTATTACCAAAGTGCTCAACCAGACGGACTTGGCCAACGTGGGTGACGACCCGGTACTTTCTCGTTACAAATCGGCCGCTTTTAAAATGGATAAAGGGCAGCGTGGGCCGTATGTTATTTTGTCCCGCACCAGCCCCAAGTTTATGGAAGAGCTGTTTAAAGTGGAAGTGCCCGAAATTAACGAAGGGATTGTGGAAATTAAAAACATTCAAAGAGACCCGGGTTTCCGCGCCAAGGTATTGGTATCCAGCATTGACCACAAAATTGACCCTATCGGCACCTGTGTGGGTATGCGCGGTATTCGCATTCGCGCGGTAATGAACGAACTTTCCGGAGAACGTATTGATTTAATCAACTACTCGGCCGATGTGTCCACCGTACTGATGAATGCCATTTCCCCCGCCAAAGCCAGCTATGTTAAAATTGACAGCTTAACCGATAAAAAAGCCACCATCATCGTACCCGATGACCAACTGGCCATCGCCATCGGTAAAGACTGGCAGAACATTAAACTGGCCAGCAAGTTGACCGGGTGGAATTTGGAAGTAAAGAGTGAATCTCAAAAAGCCCAAGAAGGCAAAGAAGCCAGCGAACAAATCCAAGCGGCTTTGGCTGATGTAGAAGGCATTGGCCCCAAAATTGCCGAAGTGCTTCAAAAAGCGGGTTTTACCACGGTGGAAAAAATTGCCTCTGTGGAACCGGAACATCTGGCCACCTTGCAGGGCGTAGGCGAAAAGACGGCCGCCAAAGTAATCGAAGGCGCCCAAAAATATTTAGCCGCCCAACAAGCTGCCCAAGAAGACCAAGAGGAGGTATCTGATGACAACAACGAAAAAGCTGAATAAAAAAAAAGAAGAAAAAGCCTCCCCTGCAAAAAAAACGGCGGCTAAAAAAACAAC
>CALUUY010000077.1 GCA_944324095.1 uncultured Elusimicrobiales bacterium | reverse complement strand
TATTTTGGGTTTTTATTTTGTTCACAATCCCCTCCATATACTCTAGATAAAAACCGTTATATCAAAAAAAAAAAAACAAATCAAGGCCTATTTAAACATAGACCTTGATTTGTTTTTCATACCAATATTTACCCTTTATCCTCCCAAAAAGCCACCAAACAAAAACCCCGTTACAAAATAACGGGGTTTTTATCCATTATAATTATTTACAATAATTAACGGTTGATGATTTTTTGGCCTTCTTCCACTACGCGGGCTAAGTGCTTTTCTCCCAGGAAGGATTCCGCATAAAACTTAAGTATGTTTTCCGTGCCGGAAGGACGCACCAAAAACCAAGAACTTTGCAAATACACTTTTATTCCGTCCGTGTCGCGCACACCGGTTACACGTTCACCGGCAACGGTGTACAAATCAGCAAAGTCTTCTTTCTTTAATGCTTTAATTTTTTGCTTAGCAGCATCATCCGTCGGCACGTCTATACGGGTATAATGCGGGGTACCGTACAGGCGGGTCAGTTCTTTATATTGCTCTGCAATATCGCCTTGTTTGGACATTATTTCCAACAATAAGCATACGGCCAAAATACCGTCTTTTTCAGTAGTCCAACCGCTTACAGACATACCGGCGCTTTCTTCCCCAGCTAAGATGTATTTGCGGCGCACCAACCCGCGTACAAAATATTTAAAACCCACGTTTACTTCTTCCAGCTTGGCTTGGTTGGCAAGTGCAATCCGGTCTAACAAAGCCGTGGTACCCAATGTGCGCCCGATGGTGTTGCCTTCGCGGCGGTTTTTAAGCAAATAGTCCGCCATTACACACAACGCGTGGTTGGGAGAAATAAGCCCGCCCTTTTTGGTGGCACAGCCAAAACGGTCGGCATCCGGGTCACTGGCGCCGGCAAAATCATACTGGCCGCTTTCCACCAGTTTAATTAAAGCAGACATAGGATATTTGGAGGACGGATCCATACGGATTTTACCATCGTGATCCAGCGGGATAAAACTAAAAGAAGGATCTATGGTTTTATCCACAATCTCTAAATTATCCAGGCCGTAGCGTTCTTTAATAGCTTCGTAAAACTTAAGGCTGGCACCACCCAGCGGATGTATGGCCGCTTTTAAACCGGCTTTTTTAATAGCTTTAAAATCAACAATTTTGCCTAGCGCCGTTACATACGGGTTTAATACGTCCGCCCCGCGCACCAGGCTTTGGCTGCGGGCTTCTTCCAAATCCATCATTTTGATTTGGGACGGGTCTTTTAAATATTCATTGGCGTACTTTTCGATTAAAGAGGTAAGCTCTGCATCGGCCGGCCCCCCGTTGGAAGGATTGTATTTAAGCCCCATATCCTGCGGCGGGTTGTGGCTGGCAGTGCCGTTTAAAGAAGCACAGGCGCGCCCGCTTAAAATTTCATACGAAAACACCGGCGTAGGCACCGGCATATCCGGCAGGATGACCGTTAAACCATTACCGGCTAACACTTGGGCGCATAATGCGGCCGTATCCTGCGAGACTACCCGCGTATCTCCCCCCACTAAAATAGGGCCTGTGATATTACGTTCTTTATGCAAGCGGGCTACTGCCTGGGCAATGGCCTTGGCGTGCAAAGCGCAAAAGCCCGTGCCTAACTGACCCCGGTGGCCTGAAGTGCCAAATTTAACCGGAGCGGGGGCTCCTTTAGGATTTAAAAAAGCGTCTTTCAAAGCAGCCGTATCTATTTTTTCTTTTGTAAGCGTTCCAGCAAGTTCACTAACCATAAAAATCCTCCCCTTAAACAGTTGGCCCGGTTGCACGCCGGGCTCTCTTTTTCTATCATATTATATGTCGTTTATTTTATCAACAGGAGTTTGCAAATGAAAAAACTTTTCTTCTTATTTGCCGCCTGCGCACTGGCTCTGCCTGCAGCTGCCGGCAACATTGCAGATGATTTTAGAAACCACGTTACAGCGGCCTCTGATCTGTCTTCTTATAATAAGGATATTTCCACGATGATCGGCGTGGCGGACTTCCATACCGGCAAAGGCGCCACCTTCCCCGGGTTTGACATTGGTGTAACCGCTAATGCCATCAAGCCCAACAATAGCATCTCCCACGATGATTACATCTACACCGGTTTTATCACCGCGGAGACCAAAATCCCCGTATTAGACGTAGGCGTTATGTTGCGCGGAACCGATATGAACGGTTTTAAATCTTTAGGCGGCGGGCTGAAATACTCTTTTGACTTGTTTGAAGTGTTTGACATCTCCGCTATGGCTTTTTACGATAAAGGCTCCACCGATTGGTACGATGTAGATCATTACTCCGCTTCCGCCACGGCCTCTTTTAGCTTTTTATTCTTAACCCCGTACGCGGGCATCGGCTACGATTACAGCAAAATGGACACCACCGGCTTACCGTATCACCTGTCTTCTACCGATGACTCCCTGCGCTATACGCTGGGTGCCAGCTTAACGCCTTTCCCCTTTGGTTACATTTTTGGCGCTTATACCAAAACGGCCAATAACGAAGGCTTCCAAGCCGGGGTTGGGGTACACTTTTAATTATGTGTATGGATTACAAAACAGAACTTAAAAACTTCTTTGCCGAGCGCTGCCTGTTTGACGAACCAATGGCCAAACACACCACCTATCGTACCGGTGGCAATGCGGAAGTTTTTGTTCTGCCCAAAACCCGCGAAGACTGGAACTTTGTTTTAAAACTGGGTAAAACCGCCCAAGTGCCTGTAAGAGTATTGGGGTTTGGTTCCAATATTTTGGTGGGCAGCCGGGGGATAAAAGGCATCGTGTGCTCTACGGAGTTGATGAACAATGTGCTCTGTGAAGGGGAAACCATCCGTGCCGAAGCCGGCGCCCCGTTAGACAAAGCCTGTGAACTTTCCGCCAATGCGGGGCTGGGCGGTATGGAAAAACTTTCCGGCATACCGGGCAGCATTGGCGGCGCCGTATACATGAATGCCGGCGCCTTTGGCCAAGAAACGTTTGACTGCCTGGACTATTTTGACGTTATAGACTGGGAAGGCCGCCCCGCTACCTTGCTTAAACAAGACTTAAAATACGCCTACCGCCACGTGGAAGGGATAGAAAACTTTATTGTTCTTTCTGCTGCGTTTACGTTGCAAAAAGCAGATTTTAAAACCTTGGTGCAAACCCGCAACCAAGTTTTGCACAAACGTATGGAAAAACAACCGTTGGATTATCCCTCCGCCGGGAGTGTATTTAAACGCCCGGAAGGGGATTATGCCTCCCGCTTAATAGATGACACCGGCCTAAGAGGCTTAAGTGTAGGCGGGGCAAAAGTATCCGAAAAACACGCCGGGTTTATTATCAACTTTAACCAAGCCACACCGGAAGACATCAAAGCCCTTATGGCACAAGTTCAGCAGAAAGTGCAGGCAAAACACGGCGTAAAGTTAGAGTTGGAACAAATTTTGTGGGGAGAATTTAACTGAAAATTTAAGCTTAAATTCTAACTTAAAAAATTTGTTTGACGTACACCCCTTAATTAAGCTAAAATATATGTGTACTAAGAAAGCAGTAAATGGAGCCGTGGTGTAGCCTGGTTAACACGCTGCCCTGTCAAGGCAGAGACCGCGAGTTCGAATCTCGTCGGCTCCGCCATTTACAAATAATACCCGCCGAAAGGCGGGTTTTTTATTGTACACAGTAAATCTTGTCCCCCTTCATACAACACCGTGGTAAGTAAATGTTATGCGCAAAACAGGCAGACTTGTGGAGGGCTTTTCTTCCAACGTTTTAGATTAGTATCATCACATCGCGCAAGCGGCGTGGTTTGAATGGGTTTATAAAAATAAAAAACGGGCCTAAAACCCGTTTTAAAAATTAAAAACCCACCTGTTTAATATCCGCGCTGGCCTTCTAACGATTCGTCGTTCTCAATCCAGTCCTGCACGTTAATTACCCGGTACTCATCGGCCGTATCACGCACAAACACTTTTTCTATACCGGCATTTATAATCATACGCTTGCACATAGAGCAACTGTTAGATTTGCAGATGTATTCCCCGGTAGAAACTTCCCGCCCGGCCAAGTACAGGCTGGCGCCCAACATTTTATCGCGCGAAGCACTGATAATGGCATTAGCCTCTGCGTGTACGCTGCGGCAAAGTTCATACCGTTCCCCACGGGGGATGTTTAATTTTTGGCGGATGCAATAGCCTAGGTCGCTGCAGTTTTTGCGCCCGCGCGGAGCACCCACATAACCGGTGGAAATCACTTCGTCATTCTTTACGATTACCGCCCCATACCGGCGGCGCAGGCACGTGGAACGCTGGGAAACTACGTCCGCTAAATCTAAATAATAATTTACTTTATCTCGCCGCACCATCAGGGCCTCCTGCCTAGCTTTTGCAGCGTTGTGCCATTTGCTAGGGCTCTTATAATTCAAATACCCCCATATTATATTTGAAAATAAGCCCCCCGGCAACAATTTATGAAAATTAGTTTATGATTTTGTATAACTATGGATATTTATTGTCTTTTGATTATTGATTATGAAACAACCAGAACAAAACATCCTGAAATTAATGAACCATTACGCCCGCATTTTAAACAAATTGCACGCCCTGGGTGTAACCCGCACCTATAACAGCCCCGTAGGGGATTATGCCGAGTGGTTAGTATCCCAAAAAATGAATTTAACGCTGCAACCCAACTCTTCTGCCGGGTTTGACGCACAAGACGAGGCTACCCTCCTGCGCTACCAAATAAAAAGCCGTTGGGAACGCCAAACCTCATCCACGCGCAGCAGGAAGTTAAACGTTATAAGAAACTACAAAAATAAACAGTTTGATTTTTTAATTGTAATCATTTTTGGAGACGTATTTAATGTAAAAGAAGCCTACTGTATTGCTCATAAAATACTACCCAAATACGGCCAGTACAATAAACACCAAAACGGATACGTATTAACCGTAAACCGCAACTGGTTAACAGACCCCAACATTAAAAACATTACGCATCTGTTTAATTAAACATTTATTTTTTGCCGCAAGAATTAAGATAAATAAAAAATCCGGGGAGAAATCCCCGGATTAAAACCACAAGCCAATGCGCTTTTATTAAATTTCGTCCCAACCTTCCACCGCGGAACTTTGGTTATAGGCCGAAATATTCACCTCAAAAAAGTTGCCTTTTACACTGCCTTCTCCGGCGGTATCGGCAATTTTCTCCAAGTGAGGGTAGGGGTTTTTATCAAACCCTTTAAACAAAGGCTCCAGGCCAATTTCCTGCAGGCGTTGGTTGGTGATAAACTTGGTGTACGCCTCGGTGCTTTGGCGGGTGATGCCCATTACGCCGTCTCCAATAATATGGTTGCTCCAGGCAATTTCCCGCTCGGCCGCTTCGGCAAACATAGCCCGTACTTCTTGTTCGTCAAAAAAGTCCGGGTTGGTGCGCCAAATTTCTTTAATCATATTGGAAAAAATGACACAATGTACCAGCTCGTCGCGGTTGATGTATTTAATTTCATCAGCTGTGCCCATCATCAAACTGCGCGAAGCCAAATTGTAAAAGAAATTAAAACCATTGTAAAAATAAATACCTTCCAGCAAAAAGTTGGCTATCAATACGCGGGCAAAATTATGCGGGGTTTTGGCATCCAAAAAACGCTGGTAAATTTCGGCAATATATTGGTTGCGTTCCAAGAGAACGGGGTCTTCACGCCATTTTTCATAAACGGCGTTGCGTTTGTCTTCCGGGATAATGCTTTCAATAATGTAGGCATAGCTTTGGGAATGCACCGCCTCTTGATAGGTTTGAATAGCCAAAATGAGGTTAATTTCGGGCGCGGTGATATACTCGCTTATATTGGGGAGATTGTTGGTTTGTATGCTGTCCAAAAACACCAGGAAAGACAAAAT
>CALUUY010000076.1 GCA_944324095.1 uncultured Elusimicrobiales bacterium | reverse complement strand
AATTGGCTAAAATATATCTAACAGATTTTTGTATAGAGGAAACTTAAATGGCAAAATTAAAAACCGGTAGACATACCAGCGCTTTAAAAGCCCAGCGCCAAGCTGAGAAGAGAACTTCCCAGAATAAAGGGCTTATTAAAAAAGTTCGCGTGGCCACCAAAACCGTGAAAGCCGCTGCTTCCACCAAAGCCGCCACGTTAAAAGAAGATTTGAAAAAAGCGGAATCCTGCATTGATAAAGCCGCCAAAAAAGGTGTAATCCACTGGAAAACGGCTGCCCGCAAAAAATCCCGCTTGGCTAAAGCGGCCAACAAATCCGCTGCCAAATAAGTTTTTTAACGAAACTAAAAACCTCCCGGAAACGGGAGGTTTTTGTTTTGCCTGTTTAAAGCTATCAATTTTTCACTCTCCACGCGCTGTATCCACCTTTTAAGATTGTGGGCCCGCCCCCAAAGCCAAGAGAGCGTTTGCTGCCTCTTTTTTTCGGGTTTTTATGTATTTGGCTGGCTTTTTATAAATGTGCCTGAATATTCTCCCTTCTTGGTGTTTGGTTAGCAGGCTTTTGTTTATAGTGTTTTACATACAAAACAAGGTAACCAGTAAAATATGCCCCTTATTAAGCCGCTTATGTGTACTAATACAAGCGGTTTACGCTTACGCTAAACAAAAAGTATGTTTGCAGTAATGAAATGTTTTTGTTAAAATATACTTACCGGTAAGTAAAATTATAGTTAAAAATGAAAATACGTTCAAAGATTTTTTTATTTTTAATAGTGAGTTTAGTTGGGGTTCTGTTGCTATGTTTGCCCAACTATCAGGCTGGGGATGTGGTATTTGGGGCAGGAATAAAATCTGCCACGCCTGGTTTAGGAACTGATTGGGGGGAATTTAACGTAGTTAATAAAACAACCGGTGTTGCCCACGATGCTAAGCCCGGTATCACCAGTATTGGGGGAGAATTACAGGGGGTGTATTTTGTAAATCCTTGGTTGGCGGTGGGGGGAAGTGTTTCCGAGGAATATTTTGACCACGATGTTGCCAGTGGGGTTAATATGGACGTGGATACCCGTATATATAACTATTTGCTGCTGGTACGTGTATTTATTAATCCATCCCAAAAATACAAGGTGTACTTTCCTGTGGGGGTGGGGGTAGGGCATATTTCTTCCCGTATTGATATGGACCCCGCAGAACGTTTTAATTATACAGAGTTTGCCGCACAGGCTGGAGTGGGAGTAAGCCGGTTTTTAAATGAGATATGGTCTTTAGCTTTTGAGCTGCGTTATAATTACAATAAATTCCACGCTACCGAAACTAATGACCGCGGAGAAGTGTACCGGGTGTATCCGGGTGTAAATTATGTGTCAATTTCACTAAGGTTGGACTACCGTTTTTAGACGGGGGGTAAACGTATCATAGGTATGAAGGGGGTCTTCTCCTTCAGGAAAACAGACTAAACCGGGGCTTTTTGCCCCGGTTTTTTGTGTGTTCCCATACCAATGCGGATATACTGCCCCTCTTTTTAATGTGCCTAACAAGACAGCATTGGTTTGTTAAAACCGGTTTATAGGTGGCGTATGCGGGTAAGCACGCGGCCTGTTTTAGCAGAAAAAATTTTGCACACGTGGAGAACGTTTAACGTGAGGCTGTTTTCACAAGCCATAAGGGTTAAGGGAATGAACTGCGGCCTTCAAGGTGTCCTGTCAGGAACAGTTTGTTCCTGTTTGTGGGAGGAGTATTTAACTGTAAAAGTGTTTTACAAAAAGAGGTACAAGGATTGGGCCGCCTACAGGTGGGGCGAGTGCGGGGAAGTGCGGCTATTTATTAAACAGCGTCAGCAAAATGCCTTTTAACGCGGTTTTAGCGTCTGTAACCGCGGAAGATTTAAAAGAGGCATCTGTTTCTATAATACGGTCTAACGTGCGTTTAAAAGCGGTTTGCGTGGGCATACGGCGCACCATATTTACTAGGCGGCTTTCCCAAAACATTAATCCTGCCAGGCGCAGTACTTCACTTTGGGAAAGGCCGGCATCGGTTAAACGCTTAATACGGGCCATTTTTAAAATAGGGAACGTTATCTTACTTAGGATGCTAATAGGTTCTTCACCGTCATCTACCAGTTTATCTACCAACTGAATAGCGCGGTTGCGGTCGCACGAGGTGATGGCGTTGGAAAGTTCAAAAGGGTTTTCTTCTTTGGCAAAGCCGATGCAGGCCAGAATGTCTTCTTTAGTAACGGTTTTGTCCTGCCGGTCTAGGGTGTATAAATAGATTTTTTCTATTTCATTTTCCATGGCCGAAAGTTCCCCGCCCACGGCTTCACACAGCATGTCCACGGCGTCAAACTCCGGCAGGAGGCCTTTTTGCTGCATTTGGTTGCGGGCCCAAAGGTTGAGCTCTTCTTTTTTCAGTTCGGCAAAATCTGCCACGGTGCCGGTTTCGGCCGCCGCTTGGGGGAGCACTTTATCCGTCTTTAATTTTTTGGAATCGTTGTACGTCAGCACCAGTGTGGTGGTGGGCAGTGGGTTGTCCAAATAACGGATTAAGGCTTCTTTGGGTTCTTTTCTTAATTTTTCCACGCCGGTGATGATAACCATACGCGTGTTTGAAAAAACCGGGGCTGTGTTAGCCAAAGACAGGGCTTCGGCAAAGTCTCCTTTGTCGGCCTCACAACGAAAGAGGTTAAAGTCGTCCGGCTGGAGTGCTTGAATTAAACGGGTAATAACTTGGTTTTTGCGGTAAACGTCTTCCCCCGTCAGTAAATAGACGGGGGAAATTTTGTTTTTTTCAATTTCAGCCAAAAGTTTATCCGCAGTTATTTTGGGCATATTAATGGGTGATGGTGGTGTATTCCGGGTTTTGCATTACTTTCTTTTTGTTTTCGCTCATCACGGAGCCAAAACCGTCCACCGTGCGTTTGATGATGTCTTTGGATAGTTTCTGCCAAATCACATCGCGCGCCTGCACCTCGGTCATACCGCCGGGCATGGTGGAAGCGGAATAAATTTGCGTGCCCAAAAAGGCCGGTTCGCGCCAAACGGGTTGATTGGTGGATTTATCAATCAACACCACATCCAACCATACTTCCATCCGATACACCGTGGGAATGAGTTGGCTGTCATACTGTATAGGCACATTTAAGTAACGGGTGATGGTGGTTACCACCACGCCTTGCGCCCCGTTGTTTTCGGACACGATTTGGTACGTCCCGTTCTGCAGGAACTGGTCATACAGTTCAATATAAAACTTGTCTTCCAGTGCAAACACTTCCGTCTTGTTTAATATGGGGCGTACGGCTATTTTTTTGATGTGTTGGGGCATAATCTGTGCTTGGGGTTTATAAACTACCCCCTGGGCTGCACAGCCTGCCAAAACAGCACACAAAGCAAAAAGAGTAAGTAGTTTTTTCATTATACACCTCTATTTTTTAGGGGCGGCCACAATGCTTACCATACGGCCGGGCACCACAATTACTTTTTTAACTTCCATTCCTTCTAAGTAACGCTGTACTTTGGCGCTGGCCAAAGCCTGCTTTTCAATGTCGTCTTTAGAGGCATTGGCCGGGGTTTGGATGCGGTCTCTGACCTTTCCGTTTACCTGTACGCCAATTTCCACCGTATCGTCTTGCAACAAATCCGGGTTTACCTGCGGCCACGCGCTTTTTACCACAAAGCCGGGGTATCCGCGCAATTGCCAAATTTCTTCCGTTAAGTGCGGGGCAAAGGGGTGCAAGAGTTTGATGAAAGTTTCAAACGTATCCTTGCTTATTTGCGCTTGCTTGCTGGCTTCATTAAAAAACACCATTAAGGCGGATATGGCGGTATTAAAGCGGAAGTTTTCAATATCGTCATTTATCTTGGCAATGGTTTTGTTTTTTAATATTTCCAGTTTGCGTTCGTCGCTGCCGTCTTTTAATACGGCGTTTTCTCCCCACTGGGTTACGCGGCGCAAAAAGCGGGTAATGCCTTCAATGCCTTTCATATCCCAGGGCTTGCTGGCTTCAAAGGGGCCCATAAACATTTCATACATACGGAAAGCGTCCGCCCCGTATTGGGAGAGGATGTCGTCCGGGTTGATGACGTTTTTCTTGGATTTGGACATCTTTTCCACCATAGGGGTTAATTCTTCCCCGGTGGTTTTTAAGAAGGCTTTCCCGTCCTTAAAATCAATTTCTTCATACGCGTGGTAAGCGCCCATTTTGTCCCGGTATGAATAGGCCAAAATCATACCCTGGTGGCGTAATTTTTGGAACGGCTCTTTATGGGATACTACCCCCAAATCAAACAATACTTTATGCCAAAAACGCGCGTATAACAAATGCAATACGGCGTGTTCGGCCCCGCCGATGTAGCAGTCCACCGGGCCGTAAGCTTTTTCTATGGCCGGGTCAACCAAGGCTTTATCGTTTTTGGGGTCCATATAGCGCAGGTAATACCAGCAGGAACCGGCCCACTGGGGCATAGTATTGGTTTCTCGTTTGGCCGGGCCGCCGCAGTGCGGGCAGGTGGTGTTTACCCAACTGTCCACCGTAGCCAAGGGGGATTCCCCCGTGCCGGACGGCTCAAATTTTTCTACTTCCGGCAGGCGCAACGGCAACTGGTCTTCCGGCAACGGCACCACGCCGCATTTGGGGCAGTGCACCACGGGGATGGGTTCACCCCAGTAGCGCTGGCGGGCAAAAACCCAGTCGCGCAGTTTGTATGTGGTTTTGGCGTTGCCGCAGCCGTGTTCTTCCAGCCATTTAATCATAGCGGCTTTGGATTCTTTTACCCGCAGGCCGTTTAAAAAGCCGGAGTTTACTAATTCACCGTCTCCGGTGAAGGCTTCTTTTTCTACGCCTTGTTCGCTTTTGATGACTTCAATAATGTCTAAACCGAATTTTTTGGCAAAGGCGTAGTCTCTATCGTCGTGGGCAGGCACGGCCATAATGGCGCCGGTACCATAACCCATCAGTACATAATCAGACGTCCACACCGGTATTTTCTTCCCGTTTACGGGGTTGATGGCATAGGCGCCGGTAAATACGCCGGTTTTGGTTTTATTTAAATCGGCGCGTTCAAAATCGCTCTTTTTGGAAGAGTCCGCCTGGTATTTTTCTACCGCGGCCTTTTGCTCGGCCGTGGTGATTTTTTTCAAAATCGGGTGTTCCGGCGATACTACCATATACGTGGCCCCGAACAACGTGTCCGGGCGGGTGGTAAATACAGTTAAGGTTTCGTCGTGTCCGTCCACCTTAAACACCACATTAGCACCTTGGGATTTGCCAATCCAGTTCTTTTGCATCGTCAAGGTGCTTTCCGGCCAGTCCAAAGTGCTGAGGTCTTCCAACAAGCGTTCCGCATAAGCGGTAATTTTTAAAATCCACTGGCGAAGGGCCTTGCGTTCAATTTCGTGCCCGCAGCGTTCGCACTTGCCGTTGAAAACTTCTTCATTGGCTAAACCCGTTTTGCAGGAGGGACACCAGTTTATCGGCACGGTAGATTCATACGCCAGGCCTTTTTTAAACAGTTGCAGGAATATCCATTGCGTCCATTTATAGTAGTCAGGGTCGGTTGTATTGATTTCACGGCTCCAGTCATAGGCCAGACCGATGGATTTAATTTGACGTCTAAAATTATCAATATTTTTTTGCGTGGTGATATGCGGGTGAATCCCGGTGGCAATGGCATAATTTTCCGCCGGAAGGCCAAACGCGTCCCACCCCATCGGGTGCAGCACGTCATAGCCGTTCATTAGTTTAAAACGAACAAGAATGTCAGATGCGGTGTACCCTTCCGGGTGGCCTACGTGTAAGCCCGCGCCGGACGGATATGGAAACATATCCAGGCAGTAAAATTTTTTGCCTGTGGGCATTTTGGGGCTGGCAAAAAGGTTGGCCTTTTCCCAGCGTTCTTGTTGTTTTTTATCTACTTGCGGAAAATTATCTATACTCATAAATTCATTTTATCAATTTTTAGTATGAAAATCAGCCCTTCCCCCCGGCTGGTTTACGCCTAAGGATATTTGGAAAAATCTTTGTTGAGGAGTTTTAAATATTAAATAAATACCGCTTGCTTTGTTTTTTTTTTTTGATATAGTGGGTTTGTTTAAATGCGTGAAGGGGGGTAGCTGGTATGAAAAAAAACGCTGGGGTTACGTTAATAGAATTGTTGGTAGTGGTTTTAATT
>CALUUY010000075.1 GCA_944324095.1 uncultured Elusimicrobiales bacterium | reverse complement strand
TTTCACCCCTGTAATGCCTTTTCCAACGAAATCCAGCACCTGTATTTGGCCACGGGCCTCACCCGCGGGCAAGACTGCCCCGATGAAGACGAGTTTTTAAACGTAAAGCGTTTTCCGTTAAAGACGGCCTACCGTATGATTGAAACCGGTAAAATTACAGATGCTAAAACCATCATCACTTTGCAATGGTATCGTTTACATTACCCGCAAGAGCCGGCCGCTAAAACAAAAAGCAACTAATGTTTGCCTGCTTGAAAACAGGCTAATATTGGGTAGCTGTTTCTTGTTTGGTGTGTTGTTTTTGTATTATAACCCCGTTTTGAAAGCGGGGTTTTGTTTTGAGCCAGGCGTATATAGAAAGGGCTTGTTTTGTTTTTTTTTTTTGATAAATTTGATTAGAAATCAAATTTAGTCAAAAAAAGAGGCAATTATGAAAAACCTTTCTTTGGGCAGATTGGGTGGGTTTACGCTTATTGAACTTTTAGTGGTGGTGTTAATTATTGGTATATTGGCTTCGGTTGCGCTTCCGCAATATACTACAGCTGTAGATAAAGCGCGTTACAGCACTTTAATGGCCGTAACCAAAGCCATCAAAACAGAGCAAGAGCTCTTTTATTTGGCTAACGGGCGTTATACCACAGACATTAATGAACTAAACCCTTCTTTGCCGGAAGGGTGGAGTATTGTGGGCCCCTCGGCGGCTACTAGCGGCAAACAGTCTGTTAGCATCAGTAATATTTCCTATGTGAATACAAGAAATGAACAAGGTGCTCTCAATGCTTTTTTAATGTATTATGACCACTCTCCCCGGCCAAACCGTATAGACTGCTATGCATATAAAGGGAGTGGACACGATGAGGAAAGAGAAAAGCGTTTGTGCAGAGCTCTGGGTGGCGTAGAAGATGCCGAGATTGGAAATTGCGGCGGCGGGTGTACCGTTTATCGTTTGCAGTAAATGGGAGAAGCTTTAGCAAGCTATATGGGGAGGAAGGGCCCTCCCCGTTTTGTTTTATTGAAACACGTCGGATTTTTTTCCGCCGTCATAAGCGTAGCCCAGCCCGCGGCGGATAAGCGCTTGGGCTAAATTCTCCCCGGCGCCGTTTTGTACATCACAAAGAAGCCTAAAATATTTGTCCCGCCCGCAATGGGTAAGCGTGATGGGGTTAACGGATAGAAACTTTTTTGTAAAAGCTTTGGCCTGCTGGGCCAGGGCTTTTTCTTTTTTTGTTTTGGCTTTTATTTCCGGGCAGTCCACCCCGCGCACCCGCACGGGCACTTTCTCACAATAAACCGCCAAGGAGCAGTTTAAGTTGATTTTAAACGTATCCCCGTCATATACAGAGGCAACAGACACCTGTTCCAAGGCTTCTCCTCCCGGCATAGGCTGTTGCGTGAGGGGTTTGCCCTGTTGCTGTAAAAAAAGCAAAATGGCCGCACTAATAAGCGAAGCCCAAAAGCGCATATTGGAACGGAGGCGAATGGGGAAATAAGCCTTTCTTTTTCTTCTCATATTAATGGGCGGCGGGCAGCCATAAGTTTAAGGCGCCGGGGGCTATTTCAATTTCCAGCCGGTCTTGTGTGGTTTTCGGTTCGCCGTCCAGGTGATAGATAATCTCTCCTTTTTTAAGCAGAACCGCTTTCTTTACCCGCGTTGTTTGCGTAACCCCTAAATGGGAGGGGCTATTGGTAAAAAATGAAGGCAGCGCTGCCAGCAGTTTTAGCTTGCTGGCGTTTTTGATGACCACACACTCCAGCCATCCGTCCGTTAGGCTGGCCTGGGGGGCTATTTTAAAATTGCTTCCGTATTGCGTGCCGTTGGCAAACGCTACCGAAAGCGGGCTTATGGTGGTGGTTTTGCCGTCCAGTTCCAGTTCAAGCGGTTGGGGGCGGTAGGTTAGCGCGTCTTTGGCGCCTAGTTTAAAATACGGCCACATACCGCGTTTGCCGGTTTTGCCGTATTGCATAAAATCATAAGCAATTTGGGCTTCTATCCCCACCCCGGCTAGATTTAAAAAAAGTTCTTTGTTGGCAAAGCCCGCGTCACAACGTACGGTGTGGGCCGTTTGCAGGCGTAGAAGTGCTTCTTCTATATTAAGCGGCATGCCCATTTCCCGGGCTAGGCCGTTGCCTGAACCATTGGGCACCACCGCCAGAGCGGTTTGGGTGTGCACCAGGGCGCGGGCGGTTTCGTTGATGGTGCCGTCTCCGCCGATAGCGGCTACCGCGTCGTATTGCCGGGAGACGGCTTTGGCCGCCAGTTCCGTGGCGTGGCCGGGGGCTTGGGTAAGGGCCCAATCCGCCTGCGGAAAGTTGAGTTTTACGGCGTTTAGTACGGCCTGCGGGTCTGCCCCTTTGCCGCTTTTGGGGTTAATAATAAAAAGTATTTTCATAATTTTTTTAAAGTTTCCAAATCTTCTTTTTTCTGTAAATCCAGTTCGCTTAAAGCGTCGTAAATGCGTTCCACTTTCAGCAGGTTGATACCGGCCCCGGCCACTTTGGCGCCGGCCCCGGCTACAAACAACATTAATACGGCAAATAAAGCGGTATTGGCCAGTTGGTTGACCCCGTCCATAGGAATTTGTATTTGCGCCTGAGCGGTTTGTGCCGTAACAGTGCTCATTTTAACCAGTTGGGTTACGGGTGCTTTTAAAATGAATGTTTTATACATACCTATACAGGCAAAAAAGACTAAAAACAACCCGGTACAAAGTAATAAATAACCTAAAATTTTATGCATATTGTTCTCCTTTCAATAAATGGGGTAAATGGCTGATTTGGGTTAACGTAATAAAATCCGGCAGAGGGGTGCGCGGCGGTTCTTCGTGTATCCAGCCGTCTTTACACGGAATGTAAACCGCTTGCAGCCCGGCCTCTAATGCGGGCAAAATGTCCGACCGTACGGAATTGCCTACCATAAGCGTTTGCGCAGGAGAGGTTTTTAAATCTTGGCAGAGTTTTAGATAAGCCTGCGGGGTTTTGTTGGTCATTACTTCTGCCTGGGCAAAGAAACCGGCTAAGCCGGAGGATTGTATTTTGCGTTGCTGGTCTAACAAATCCCCCTTGGTGGCTATAGCTAGTGTATAGAAGGGGGCCAGCTCCTGCAGGGTTTCTTTTACTCCGGCAAGCAGTACTACCGGCACGCGGATTAACTCTTTGCCCAAGTGTAAAACTTCCGGCGTTACGGACGCCGCTTTCTGCGGGCCCAACACCCGCTGGGCCGTTTCCAACATAGACAAAATAAACCCTTTAGCCCCGTAACCGTATAGCGGGATGTTGGCTTCTTCGGTATGAAGCAGCTCCCGCGTGCCGTTTTCAGCATCTAAACCGATTAGTTTAAAAAATGCCTGTTCCGTGCGGCGGTAATGGGTTTCATTTTCCCACAGCGTGTCGTCTGCATCAAAAAAAATGGTTTTAATTTGTGATAGTTGGTTTGTCATATAGGGCGCGCGCAAGGCGCGGACGCTTTGTATTTGATATACTTTAATTATACAGTTTTATAGAGGTATTTTAGATAATTTATGAAAAGCACTGAAATTAGAGACGGTTTTTTGCAGTTTTTCCATTCCAAAGGCCTGCCGGTGATAGCTTCCAGCTCGCTGGTGCCTCATTCTGACCCGACCCTCCTTTTTACTTCTGCCGGTATGGTGCAGTTCAAAGCCAATTTTTTAGGGATAGACAACTCCCTCAAAAACGCCGCTACCTGCCAAAAATGCGTGCGCACCACCGATATTGACAGCGTGGGTTTTACGGAACGCCATCTTACGTTTTTTGAAATGTTGGGTAACTTTTCTTTTGGCGATTATTTTAAAAAAGAAGCCATAGACTGGGCCTGGGAATATTTAACCAAAACACTGGGCATTCCGGCCGATAAGTTATACGTTAGCATTTACAAAGGCGGCATCGCTCCGCGTGACGCCGAAGCCTATGAAGCGTGGCTTAAATACGTTCCGGCCGAGCGCATTTTTGAGCTGGACGAGGCCGACAATTTCTGGACGATGGGCCCCACCGGCCCCTGCGGCCCCTGCACCGAGATTTATTATGACTTTGGTGACAAAGGCTGCACCAACCCCCATTGCGACATTACCTGCAACTGCGGGCGCTTTGTGGAGATTTGGAACATCGTTTTTGAAAGCTACAACCGCCAGGAAGACGGCTCCTTTAAACCGCTCCCCCACAACAATATTGATACAGGTATGGGGTTGGAACGCCTTTGTATGGTTATGCAAAAAGTAAACAATGTTTTTGAAACGGACTTGTTTACCCCTATCATCAACCAAGCCAAGCAGGATTTAAACATAAAAGGCCAAAGCAAAGAAGAAATTTCCGCCTTGCGTATTATTGCAGACCACGTGCGCAGCTCCAGCTTTTTGATTGCCGAAGGCATTTTGCCTTCTAACGAAGGCCGCGGTTACATCTTGCGCCGTTTAATCCGCCGTGCGGCGCGTTATGCGCGCTTAATGGGTGCGGATAAACCGTATTTATATACGCTAGCGCCTAAAGTAAAAGAAATTTTTAACGGCTTATACCCGGAAATTGACAAAAACCTTTCTCATATCCAAGACGTATTGAAAAGAGAGGAAACCACTTTCTTAAAAACCTTGGTAACCGGGGAAGAAAAACTGGCCGCTTTGTTGGCGCAGGGAAAAGGCAAAATCTCCGGGCAGGACGCTTTTCACCTGCACGAAACATTTGGTTTTCCCTTGGAGCTGACCAAAGAAATTGCCTCTTCCAAAGGGGTGGAAGTGGACGAAGCCGGCTACACGGCCGCCAAAGAGGCCGCTCAAGCCAAAAGCCGTTCTTACGCGGATGAAATGTCTAAAGATAAAGCCATTATGCTCCAGCGTATAGAGAACGACTATCCCGCCACTGTTTTTACCGGCTATGACACGCTTACCCAGCCGGCCAAAGTGTTGGGCTTGTTTACTGCCCAGCTGGAAGCGTGCGAGGAACTTTCCGGCCAAGGATATGCCGTTTTTGACACCACCTCTTTTTATGCCGAATCCGGCGGACAAGTGGGTGATGTGGGTGAAATTTTGCTTCAAAACAACCCTGTTGCCCGCGTGTTGGATGTACAAAAACCGCTCGGTAAAGTATATGTACACAAAGTGGAAGGTACGTTAAAGAAAGGACAGGAAGTGACGCTTAGCGTTAACCCGTCTGTGCGTAAACGCTGTATGGCCAACCACAGTGCCATTCACTTGGTAAATGCAGCTTTGCGCCAAGTGTTTGGTGACAGTGTGCACCAAAGCGGTTCTTTTGTATCGGCAGACCGTTTCCGTTTTGACTATACTTTATCCCGCACTCCCAAAGCAGAAGAGCTGGAACGCGCTTGGGCTATTGCCAACCGCGCGGTGGAACAGGCTTTGCCGGTAAACTGCCAAGTACGCCCGCTGGCGGATGCGGACAAGTTGGGCGCGGTTACGCTGTTGGGTGAAACCTATGCAGACCCGGCCCGTTTTGTAATGATGGGTGGTTCGTTTGACGCTCCGGAACAGAAGTACAGCTTGGAACTGTGCGCCGGCACGCATGTGCACAATACGGCGGATGTCATTACCGTTTTGGTATTAAAGGAATCTTCTGTTGCCGCGGGTGTGCGCCGTATTGAAGGGGTAGCCGGTTTGGCCGCGCTTGACTATTTGAAAACGGTCTATAAAGAAACCGAAAGCCTGGGCGCACGCTTAATGGTGCCGGTAAAAGACGTTTTTGCCCGCGTGAACGGGATTATGGATGAATTAAAAGAAGTCAAAAAACGCTATACCCAATTCCGCGAAAAAACGATGGCGGCCGGCGGTATGAACGAAATGACGTTTACGATGAAAAACGGTACTTCGTTGGTTATCCGCCAGGCAGACGGCGCGGAACCCAAGGAGCTGCGCTCCATTGCCGATACGGTGGCCCAAAAATATCAGCAGGCGTTGGTTATTGTGATGTGTGACAAAGAGGGCAAACGCTCCTTTGTGGTAAAAATGGCCGGCAAACTGCCAAATACGGACGCGGTAAGCGTAGCCAAAATGATAGCGGCGGACTTAAACGGACGCGCCGGCGGCCGGGCGGATTTTGCCCAAGGCGGCGGCGAGGCCAAACGCCCGTGGCAGGAACTGGTGGGCCAACTAAAAGAAAACTTATAAGGATTGATAAGACTAAAAAACCCCCGCGTAAAGCGGGGGTTTTTGTATTTAACTATCTTGTAATACTGGCTGTATATCCGAAA
>CALUUY010000074.1 GCA_944324095.1 uncultured Elusimicrobiales bacterium | reverse complement strand
TGGCCCCCAGCAAAGCCACGGTGGTATTTGCCGATAACCCCAAAGGCATTGATATTACCAAAAAGATGAGTGCGGATTTAATCGGTTTTGGCTTTTATGAATGCAAAAATATAGACTTTTTGGGTGAAAAAGAATTAAAAGCCTTTGGTTTTGACCCCAAGCACTGCATACACATTAAAAATGCGATGGCTTTGGGGTGGGATTATTTACGCCCCACGTTGTTGCCTTCTTTGTTAAAAAACATTGAATTTAACCAAAAGCACGGGCAGAGTGATTTGGCGTTTTTTGAAGCCACCAAAACATTTGCTTTGTTTAAAAATTATCCCGGTGAAAGTTACACGGTGGCCGGTGTGCTTACCGGCAATTTGCAGACGCGTCCTTTCTTTGCGGGCGGATTGACCCGGCCGGACTTTTACTATGTAAAAGGCCTTGTACAAAGCCTGTTAGGTACAGCAGTTAAGCTGCAGCCCAGCACCCAGGCGCCGGTTTATATGCACCCGAAACTTTCTATGGACATATTGGACGGGGGCAAAAAGATAGGCGTGTTTGGCAAATTCCACCCGCTTACTTTAAAAGCCTTTGGCGTGAAAGGAACGGACGTATGGGGTTTTGAATTTTCGTGCAAAGTGCTGGAAAAAGCCTTCTGTGCGCAGGATTTTAAACCGATGACGGCACCGGCAGTATTTCCGCCGTCTTTGAGGGACTTGTCTGTCGTGCTGGATGAAAACGTCTCTTACGCCCAGGTGGAAAGTGTATTGGGGCAGACGGGGCTGGATGTGAAAATGTCCTATGAGTTAATAGACTTGTATCAAGGGGAACATCTGCCTGCCGGTAAAAAGAGCATAACGTTTAGCTTGGCTTTCTCCGCCCCGGACAGAACACTTAAAGACGCAGAAACGGACGCTGCTTTTAATAAAATAGTGCAGCAGCTGTCCAGCAAGCTGGGTGCTTCGCTGAGGTAAAAATGCAAGAAAAGCTCAAACAGCTGGAATTGTTGATTTCGCAGGTGATGGCGCGGCGTAAAGAAGCGGAAACGCAAAACGCCGCCCTTCGCCAGCGGGTGCGCCAGCTGGAAGAGAGCACCGCTAAACTGCGCGAAGCTGAAAGCGAACTAAAAAACTTGCGGGAGTGGAAACGCAGCACCCAAGCGGTGCTTAAGCGTTTAGCTGCCCGGCTGGATAAAGAAATTCAAAAAGCCCAAGAAAAGCGGGACGAGATTGTTTAACCGTTCTGTATTTTTGGGCGCATTTTATAAAGGGGCGCAAAGCCCCTTTTTTAGCCCGTTTGCAGGGGTTGCCTGGAAACACTAAAAAGGTAAAATACAAATATGGCAAAAGACATTATACAAGTGGAAATACGCAAAATCCCGCTGGATGTGGAGATAAAAGGACTGGGCGGGGTGGAAATTACCAATTTGGCGGCCGAGGTGGATAAAAAGATGACCGAAATCCGCGAAAACGGCGAAATTGACACCTTAAAGCAAGCCCTGCTGGCCGCTTTGTATTTTGCTGCCCAAGCCTATGTGCAGGGCGAGAGCGAAGGCGGCCGGCGCAAAGAGGAAGAGAACCGGGTGGATGGGTTAATTTCCAAATTAAAAGCCTCGTTATAAAGGAATTTTTATGGCAGATACCGAATCTTTAATCCCTTTAGCTGCCCGGCAAGCGCCCAAAACGTTGGAAGATTTTGCCGGCCAGCCGCATTTATTGGGCAAAGGCAAAATGTTGCGGCGGTTGCTGGAAACAGATACCATCAAATCTGCCGTGTTTTTTGGCCCGCCCGGCTGTGGCAAAACGGCCACGGCGCGGTATATTGCGTCCCGCACGCACGCGGTAACGGTGGAGCTCAACGCGGCGGCAGCCGGCGTGGCGGATTTAAAGAAAGTATTAACCGAAGCCAAAGAGCGTATGCGCAACCCCGGGTTTGACGAACGGCGTACATTGGTGATTTTGGACGAAATCCACCATTTTAATAAAACCCAGCAGGACGTACTTTTGCCGTCTGTAGAGCGCGGGGACATTATCCTTATTGGCATTACGACGGAAAACCCGTACTTTTACATTAATACAGCGCTTTTATCTCGTTTTAGTGTATTTGAGTTTAAGCCTTTGGGGCCGGGGGACTTGCGGCAAATTTTATTCCGTGCCGCCAAGCAGGAAGGCGCCAGCCTGACTAATGACGCAACGGACTATTTTATTACCCAATCCAACGGGGACGGGCGCAAAATGCTAAACGCTTTTGAAATAGCCGTTCTTACTACCGAGCCGGACGCCCAGGGTATTAAACAAATCGATTTGGACATTGCCAAAGAATGTATTCAAAAACGGCATTTAAATTACGATAAAAAAGGCGATGAACATTACGATATTATTTCCGCCTTTATTAAATCTATGCGCGGATCCGACCCGGACGCCGCCGTCTATTGGTTGGCGCGTATGCTGGAAAGCGGGGAAGACCCGCGATTTATCGCCCGGCGTATTTTAATTTGTGCCAGTGAAGACGTAGGCCTTGCTGAACCCGCCGCCATTATGATTGCCGAAGCAGCTTTTAAAGCAGCCGAAGTATTGGGAATGCCTGAGGTTCGCATTCCACTGGCTCACGCGGCTATTTATATTGCCTGTTGTCCAAAAAGCAACTCTGCTTATAACGCCATTAATTCCGCATTACAGGAAGTGCGCGAAGGGCGTTACCGCCCGGTGCCGGATCATTTGCGTTCCGGTGGTAAAAACCGCGGCTACAAGTACGCGCACGATTTTCCTAATCACTATGTAAAACAGTCTTATATGCCTAGCCCGGTGCAGTTTTATCATCCCGGAGAATTGGGCAAAGAAGCGGCTTTAGCCCAGCGGCTTAAAAAATTAAAAGAGGAATAAATGGAACCCGAAAGACCTTTTTGCGGGCAGGTGTTTTCCGTATCGGAGCTCAACGGCGTTATTAAACAAATGCTGGAGGGGGTGTTTGCCGGTATTTTTGTGGAGGGGGAAGTATCCAACCTGCGCGAAGCCGCCAGCGGGCACATTTATTTTGATTTAAAAGACAAAAACGGCATTCTGGCGGCAGTATTGTTTAAAGGCTATGGCTGGCGGTTTGCGCAATTGTTGGAAGAAGGCCTCCAGGTGCGGGTAATGGGGGACGTGAGCTGTTATGCCAAGCAGGGGCGTTATCAAATAGTGGTTAAATCGGTAGAAGCGCTTTCTCAAGGAAAACTATTTTTAGAATTTGAAAAATTAAAACGCAAATTGCAGTTGGAAGGTTTGTTTGACGAGTCCCGCAAAAAGCCGATACCGGTTTACCCTAAGCGTATAGGGGTGGTTACGTCTCCCACCGGGGCCGCCATACGGGACATACTGTCCGTCCTGCGCCGGCGCAACCCTAATTTAGACGTCATCATAGCCCCTGTTTTGGTACAAGGGGACGAAGCCGCCCCGCAAATTGTACAAGCCATTAATGATTTAAACCGTTTAAAGCCGGCCATTGATGTAATGTTGGTGGGCCGCGGCGGGGGCAGCATAGAAGATTTATGGGCTTTTAATGAGGAGCCGGTTGCCCGGGCCATTGCCGCCAGCCGGGTTCCGGTAATTTCCTGCGTAGGGCACGAGGTGGATTTTACAATAGCCGATTTCGTGGCCGATTTGCGCGCCCCCACGCCTTCCGCCGCTGCAGAACTGGTGGTGCAAAACGCGCAGAATACGCGTGAAAAGGTGGCCCAATTGGCTACGCGCCTGGCGCAGGCGGTAACGGTTTTGTATGAAAGAACAGCCCGCCGCCTGCAGTACGCGGCAAACAGCCGTGTGTTTTTGGAGCCGTCTGTACTCACGCGGGAAAAAGAACAGCGGGTAGATGAGTTGACGCTTGCGTTGTTGGAACGTATGCAGCAAACGGCGGACGGACATTCCCGCCGCTTAGAAGCGGCTATCAATAAATTAAGCGCGCTTAACCCGCAGGCGGTGCTTAAGCGCGGTTACAGCATAACCCGCAATGCGCAGGGGCAAATTATCAGCCGCGTATTGCAAACGGCAGAGCAGGAAACGCTTTTTATTCAAGTGCAGGACGGCACCATCCGTGCCGAAGTAAAGTGAGGGTGTATGACCAAAAAAACATTTGAAACGCAGTTAGCCCGTTTGGAAGAGATTGTAGCCGCTTTGGAAGCGGAACAAACGGATTTGGATGCTTCCGTTAAGTTGTTTGAAGAAGGGATGGCTCTTTCCAAAACGCTTAGTGCCCAGCTGCAAGACGTTAAATTTAAAGTAAACGCATTAAAGCGGCAAGGGGAAGAACTTTCCTTAACCCCGTTTGAAGCCAAGGAAGCGGACGATGGCGAATAAGAAACTGCGTTTGGATATGGCCTTGGTGGAGCAGGGGTTTTTCCCTAGCCGAACCCGCGCGCAAGCCAGTATTATGGCGGGTGAGATTTTGGTAAATAGCGAGGTGGAAACCCGGGCAGACCGTTCCATCTTGCCGGAAGATGTATTAAGCGTAAAAGAAAAGAGTTGCCCCTATGTATCCCGCGGCGGGCTAAAGTTAGCCGGTGCTTTAAAAACGTGGAACTTGAGCGTAAAAGACAAAGTATGTGTAGATATAGGGGTAGCTACCGGAGGTTTTTCGGACTGTATGCTGCAGGCCGGTGCCAAAGAAGTGTACGGGGTGGACGTAGGCAAAGGGCAATTAGCCAGCGAGATGCTTCGTTATAAAAACTTTCATTTTAAACCGCAGACAAACGCCCGTTATATGACGCCGGATTTGTTTGACGAGCCCCCGCAATTTGCCGCGGTGGACGTGTCTTTTATTTCGCTTAAAATGATTATGGAACCGTTGTTTAACGTAATGGCTCAGGAAGGGGACATTGTATTTTTAATTAAGCCCCAGTTTGAACTTTCCCCCAAGCAGGTTCCGCACGGCATTGTAAAGACCGAAGAAAACCGCCAAGCGGCTATTGCCAGCGTACAAGGCTTTTTTGAAGAAAACATAAAAGAAAAATTTGGCGCCCTGTCTTTGGGCCTTATAGAAAGCCCCATTAAAGGCACGCACGGCAATACAGAGTATTTGTGGCACATTCATTTTAAAAAGCCGCTTTGAAAGACTTCCCCCGCCCTGTTATACAGGGCGGTTTTTTTAGGTAAAGGTAAAAAAGGGGGAGGCTTGGCTTTTTGGGTAAGATTTGTTATAAAGGTAGAAAGGAGCCTATTGGACGGGTTCCCTGTGTGGAAGTGAGTTATGTATTATAACAAGACCATAATTTTGATCTTGCTGTCTTTTTTTATCTCTATTTGCGCCTGGGCAGAGGGCCCGCATTACCAAGCCTTGGCGCCTTTGCGTCAAGAAATTATGGCGCTTAATGGGCCGGCCGAGCCGGATACGCTGCGCCGGGTTTTGTCTTACCGGCAGGAAGGTAAAACTTTGCTTTTGCTGGCCAGCCGGCAGGCAGACACGGCCTTAATTGCCCAGTTGGCCCGGGTATTGCCGGATACGCGCGTTTTTCAAGCCAAAGACGAGCAAAAACGCAACGCTTTTCATCTGGTGGCAGACTACAACACCGCCTTGGAATTATTAAAAACCTATGCCAAGCTACGCGGGCGTGAAACCAGTGATATAGGGGACGTGTTTGACCGCCGTGCCTTTAAAGTGGCCTTAATAAACGCGGGTGATTTGCACGGAGAAACCCCGCTTATGGCACAGGTGCGCGCACGGCAGTATGAGGTGGCGTTTCTCTATTTAACTAAAAATGCGGATTTAAACCGTAAGAATGTGTCGGGCGATACGGCTTTACATCTGTTAGTTGCACAAAGTGTAGCCGATAACCCGCGTGCGATTGCTTTGCTGGAGAGTTTTTTACGCGGGGAGCCGTATAGCGTGTTTTTACGTGATGACCAGGGGCGCACCCCGCTAAAACTGGCGTATGAATTGCGGGCGCGTGTAGCGTTTGAAAAAATTAAAGAGGTAGAATCTTCCCAGCGGGAAACGCTGGCCCGCAATGCGCGTATAGCCTTGCAGAATTTTTTAAATAATTAACCCCATTCTTTTGCAAAACCCTGGCTTTTAGAGCCGGGTTTTTTTGTTGCTGTAAATAGGTTTGTGCGTAGCGGGGGGAAAAGAGCGCTTGCTTACTGTTTTGTTTGCTAAAACCGCGGTGTAGGGTGTTTTCTTACGGATAAAACCCTTGATAAGCGGCGTGTGCAGCCAGTGCATTAAAAAACGCACGCGCCTATTAAACAAAAAACCGCGGGAGAGCCCGCGGTTTTACAAGAGTTGCCTTTGTGTTAAGCGGCTGGAGCCATAGCGGCTTTTACGTCCGCCCCCATAGGGGTGGGCATACCGGTTTTGTCCACGCAGACCAATGTGGTTTTGCCTTTGGTGCAGAGGCGGCCGTTTTGGTTGGTGATGATGTTTTCAAACACAATTTTAATATCGGAAACTTCCAACACGCGGGTGCTTACGTCTATTACGTCTGCATAGCGTACGGAATATTTGTATTCCACTTCCTGGCGGGCCACCACAAAATACAACCCGCGCTGGATAAGGGCCGGAACGCTGAAGCCCTTTTCGGCCATATACAGGGTGCGGGCTTCTTCAAAATATTTTAAATAGTTGGCGTAATAGACTACGTTTCCGCAGTCGGTATCGTGGTAAAAAAT
>CALUUY010000073.1 GCA_944324095.1 uncultured Elusimicrobiales bacterium | reverse complement strand
GATCATTTGGATCATCACGGCGGTATGAAAAATTACATTAAAGCCAAAGCCAAAATTTGCAAAAACCAGCGGGAAAAAGATGTACTGGTGGTAAACGGAGCAGATGCTGCGTGTGCAGAAATTTCCGAAAAAGCAAAATCCCAATTATTGGCTTTTTCCACCCATCCGAATCATTTATTAAAAACGGATGTATTCTTTGATGGAGATGAACTTATTTTTAGCGAAGGGCAGCAGCTTCGTCCTCCGCAATTAAAAGGCATTCATAATGTGGAAAATGCAATGGCGGCCTCTTTGATGGCTTTCGCCGCTGGTGTAGATACCCAAACCGTACAAGCCGTGTTTGACCGTTTCCAAGCGATGGAACACCGCATAGAGCAGTTTGCCCATCACCACGGGGTGGTTTATGTAAACGATTCCAAAGCTACTAATGTGGACTCTACCGTTACCGCTTTAAAATCTTTTGATAAGAGCCGCAATATTTGGCTTATTTTGGGCGGACGTGACAAAGGGGCCTCTTATACGCCGCTTATTGCGCTTTTAAAAGAACATTGCAAACGTGTGCTGGCTATTGGGGAAGCTATGGAAAAAATTGAACGTGAGCTGGCAAAAGACTTCCCTGTTGTGCGGTGTTGGGATTTGCCCCGCGCAGTGGATTACGCGTTTGAAAATGCCTCCAATGGGGACATTGTGCTCCTTTCTCCGGCGTGCTCTTCGTTTGACCAGTTTAAAGACTTTGAACACCGCGGGCGCGTTTTTAAGCAGTTGGTGAATGCCCGCATTTTTGCCCAGCGTATGGAAGAAAAATAAAAATCATCCCGGCCGGGTATTTTGATTTAAAACGCCCTCTGTGTGTAAGCAGAGGGCGCTTTTTATTGGGCTAAGCGGGAATAAATGAGCTAAAACCAGCTAGCGTATAAGGCTTACACTAGGGGTAAGCCAGCGAAAAGCACATAAAAAACCCCGCCTAATAAGCGGGGTTTTAAAGTTATTTGCTGTATGCCATACAGCAGTTGCCCAGCAGGCAGTCTTTGCAGGAACCGGGCTTTTTGTGTTCGCGCAAGGCGTCCAGAATTTTGCGGGCAAAGTCCGTAAGAGTGGGGTCTCTGGCGCCCAGTACTAAAATAACGTCTCCGGGTTGGGCGCTGGCGGCAATGTCTGCTAGCAGGCGTTCGCGGCAGGAGTCGTACGTTACGTTCACGCCCCGCGCACGCAGGCCTTCATAAATGGTTTGGCAAGTTACCCCTTGCGGGATGGTGCCGCCGGGGTAATAGACTTCGGTTAACCATAAATGGTCGTCCGCGCCGATGTGTTTGGCAAAGCTGTCCACAAATTCCGGCGCCAGCAGTTTGATGGACGTAAATGCGTGCGGCTGATAGAATGCCAGTACACGTTTGCCGCGCAGGTGGGCGGCGTCTATGGTGGCGCCTAGTTTGTGCGGGTTGTGGGCAAAGTCATCAATAACTTCTATTTTATTGTAACTGCCCACGCTGGCAAAACGCCGGGCAATGCCGGTAAATTTATTTAAGGCTTTAGCGCAGGTTTCCAAATCTACACCCATTTCCAGCGCCGCAGCTACGGCTGCCGTGGCGTTGGCCACATTGTGCAGGCCGGGAATGTGGAGGCGGAACTCTTGCCCGTTAATAGTAAAGTCCGAGCCGAACCCGTCTGCCTTAATGGCTGAGGGGTGGATGTCCCCGCTGGTTAAACCAAAGGTTTTAGAGGTGCTTGCCAAGGCGGTTAGGTTGGCTTCTTCTGCGTTTACAATGGTTTTATGGCAGTGGGAAATGAACTGCTTAAAATAACCTTGTAAAACGTCTATTTCCTTGTGGTCTTTTTGCAAGTTTAAGCAAATGCCCAGGTGAGGGCGGTATTGCACGATGGAGCCGTCGCTTTCGTCGGCTTCAATAACCAAAATGTCGCTATCGCCTTTATATACGTTGCCAAAAACGCCTTGGTCTTGCTGCAAGGACAAAATGGCCGCCCCCGTAATAACAGACGGGCTCAGCCCCGCAAAGGCCAAAATATCGTACACCATAGCGGTAGTGGTGCTTTTGCCGCTGGTGCCGGAAACGGCAATGGTGCGGTGTTCGGCCACGTGTTTGGCTAACAGTTCAGAGCGGTGGATGACTTTAATACCCAGTTTTTTGGCTTTTTGCAGCTCCGGGTTGTCTTCTTCAATAGCGGAGGAAAGCACGACTAAATCCGTCTTTTCATCAATGCCGCTTCCGTCTTGTGCAAACAGCGCTATATTGAGTTTTTTTAAATAATCCCACAGCGCCAAATCGGTGTATCCTTTGCTGATTAAACGGTCAGACCCGGTTACGGTGTCTTCCCCCATAGCGTGTAACTGGGCCAGGGCGCTCATCCCCACCCCGCCAATTCCTACGAAGTGAATTTTCATTTTTGTTTTTCCTTAAGTTTAAATTTAGCGTAATCAGACATGGTGTAGAAGCCCGCTTCGCGCTGCATAAGCCATAAAGCAATATGCAGGGCGCAATCGGCAAACAAATCCCGGTTTAAGGCTTTATGTTCCAGGGTGATTGCGTCCAGCCCGCTTTGGAAAGAAACGCGGTGTGTGCCTACCGTTTCCCCTATGCGTTCATACGTTACTTTTTCCCACGGCTGGTGCAGGGCGTCGGCCAGTTTTTTGGCGGTACCGCTGGGCGCGTCTTTTTTATGGACGTGGTGCACCTCGTGTAAAGTAATTTGATAGCCCGGAAACATACGCACCGCCATTTTGGCCAGCTCAGTAAAAAAATAAACGCTTAAGCTGACGTTGGGCGCATAAAATACGGGTATTTTGTCTTCTTCCTGCATTTGAAACAGGAAGGTTTCCGGCAGGTTGGTGGTGCCGGTTAAAAAGGGTTTTTTCTTTTCGCGCGCCAAGTAAAAGGCTTCTTGCGCGCCTTGGGGGGAGGAAAAGTCTATCACGCAGTCAAACTGCGGGGGCAGTGTGGCGCCCGGCTCGTGCAAAGCCGCTATGCTTAACCCCAAGGCGGGGTTGTTTTCTATAATACGGGCCAAGGCTTGCCCCATTTTGCCTTTTCCACCGTTGATTAAAACAGATTTCATTTAAAATTTCTCCAATAATAATTCCACAATCTGGCGGGCGTTCATAGCGGCGCCTTTTAGCAGATTGTCAAATGTAATAAAGTAATGAATGATGTTCGGCTCATACAAATCCCGGCGCAGGCGGCAGGCGTAGGTAGTTTCTTGCCCGCTGGCTTGTTTGGGGGTGATGATGTCATCGGTGTATTTTAAATTAGGAAAGGCGTTCATCAAGTTTTTGATTTCGTCCAAATCGGCCGGTTTGTCTAGCTTGGCCGTTACGCCCAAGGAGTGGGAATTTTCCACCGCCACGCGCACCGTGTGCGGATATACTTTTACTTGGGGTAAATCTAATATTTTGCGGGTTTCAAAAATACCTTTTAACTCTTCGCTGGTGTAGCCGTTGGGTTGAATGGAGCCAATTTGCGGCACACAGTTGTTGGCGTATAAAGAGCCGGGGGTATGAAACTCTTCCAGCAGTTTTTTGCCGCCGCCGCTAATGGCTTGGTAAGAACAAAAGAAAATTTCCGTTGGCGTATAGTGCCCGCGCAAGGCCGCTAAGGTCATCACCAAGCCGGTGGTGGTGCAGTTGGGGCTGGCGATTAGGTGCGTATTTTGGGTAATGGTTTGGGGGTTGATTTCCGGTATCACCAGCGGAACGGCCGGGTCTAAACGGAATTCGGAAGACATATCTACTATAAAGCGCACTTTGTCTTTTAGCTGTTGGGCCAAGATGCGGGAGTCCGGATTATCGGTACATAATACGGCAATGTCCAACGGAGTGATGTCATCTTTACGCCCAAAAGTTTTAGTTTCAAAAGGGGTTTTTATTTTTTGAAATTCGGCCAGCAGGGTTTGCCCCACCATACCGTTAATACCAATAATGCCTGCAGTTTTCATAGAATTCCTCGTTAAATAAAAAGATTAGCGTCCGCTCTTTGTAATAAAGCGTCAATTTGCCCTTTGGATTCTTTCCCCACCGGGCCCAAAGGCAGCCGTACGGTTTCGGTACATTTATTCAAACGGGAAAAAATGTATTTTACGCAAGTGGGGTTAGTTTCAAAATAGCACGCTTTGATGAGCGGGTAGAGCGGTTTATACAGTTCCCACGCTTTTTGGGTGTCCCCGGCTTTAAACGCTTGATATACTGCCACAAAAGCAGGGGCAAAAATATTGGCGGCTGCACTAATAATGCCGCTGGCCCCTATGGACAGGAAAGACAAAAACATATCGTCATTGCCGCATAAATAATTTACCTGGTGGGCGTGTTTAACGGCAAAATCCGTTACGCCGGCCATATCATAGTCGGATTCTTTTACTGCACGGATTTGGGGTACTTGTTCCAGCAGTTGGTTCATTACGCCCGCGGGTACTTTTAGCCCGGTTCTGCCGGGGATGTGATACAGCACAATGGGCGTACCCAGTTGCGCTACTGCTTGATAATGGGCAATTAATCCGGCCGGGTTGGGTTTGTTGTAATAGGGGGTAACTACTAACACGCCGTCTGGCTTATAGGCCAAGGCGGCACGGGTGTGTTCAAGCGTGGTAACGGTGTTGTTGGTGCCGGTGCCAATGATGATTTTTACGCGCCCGTTAATTTTATTAACGGCAAAATCCAACAAAGCTTGTTTCTCTTGCGGCGTCATTGTGGCGGCTTCCGCGGTGGTGCCCAGTAAAACCAGGCCGTCCACTTTTGCGTTTATTTGTGCTTCCAACAAAGCCCCTAGGGCCGGGTAATCAATATTTCCGTTTGTATCAAACGGTGTAATAAGTGCTGTGTAAACCCCGGTAAACATAAACCCTCCCCCGTGTAAAAACACGGGATTTTTTAAAATAGTTAATAAAAATATTCTAGCAATTTAAATTGTATAATTAATTAAGATTTTACCGGAGAGGATTTTTATGACTATGAATACCGAAGATTGGAAAGATGCTTTCCCAACCCAGGCTCCCCAAGATCATTTGGAAAAGACTTGGGAAAGACGTTTGTTTGAAAATGAAAAAACGGCCTCCACATTAGGGCTCCCTGCCCCGTTAAAGCCGCAACCTTTGCCTATTCCAGAAGACCCTTCCCACCCGGCGGCTCAAGAAAACCAGGCTGCGCCAGCACCGGAGCCTGCTGCGCCTAAAAAAGAGAGAACCCCCTCTTCTTTTAATATTTGGAATGCCTTATTTTTGCTGGTGTTTGCGGTGTCTTCCGTTTGTGGGGTAATGTTGGTGCTTAAGCCGGGGATGACGTGCCCTGCTGTAAAAGAAGAAAGCTCCAAAACAGCTTTGGTAACCAATTTAAATAAAAAAGGGGAAGCTGGCATAGCGTGGATAAAAATCCGCGGTGTCATTGCAGAAAGCAACGATTCGGGTCCCTTTTCCCGCAATCAAGGTGCCTCGGCCATTGCCAAGAATATTCGCTCGGCCGCGGCGGATAAAAATGTAAAAGCCATTGTGTTAGACATTAACTCCCCCGGCGGGACGGTGGCTTCCGTGCAAAATATTTACGGCGAATTGCAAAAAGCCAAACAACAGGGCAAAAAAATTGTGGCTCTGTTTAGGGACGTGGCCGCCAGCGGCGGTTTTTATGTAGCTATGGCTGCCGATAAAATTGTGGCAGAACCGGGCACAATAACGGGTTCTGTAGGTGTAATTATGCAAACCAGCAATTTGGAAGGCTTATTTGACAAGCTGGGTATTAAAATAACGCCTATTACCTCCGGTAAGTACAAAGATATGGGCTCCTATTCCCGCCCGATGACGGATGCCGAAAAAGCACTGTTACAGGATATGGTCAGTGAGACCTATTCTCAATTTTTTGCTGCCGTAAAAGCCGGGCGCCCCAATGTAAAACCGGCCGACTTAACGGAATACACGGACGGACGCGTTTTTACCGGGGAACGCGCCTACAAACTGGGGTTTATTGATAAACTGGGCGGAGAAGAAGAGGCCCGTCTTTTGGCGGGGGAATTGGCCGGTTTAAAAGATCCTAAGATATTAAATCAGCGTTCGGAAGGGTTAAGAGAGTTCTTCTTTTCATTAGGCAGCGGTATGGACGGCCGCGCCGCCTGGGCTAAACAATTAGAAAGCCTTACCACTCCCAGCGTTTCTTATTTGTGGATGAACTAGAGGTTTTATGCGTTATCTGTTAAAAGCCTATTTTTTGTATATGAAAGACCCGCGCGAAGGTTTAAACCTGTTGTTTACGGTGCGGGGATATAAAGTGGCTTTGCTGGGCTACTTGATGGCGGCTTTGGCAGCGGTGTGTGTATTTAATGCCGGGGCCGGGTTGGGCGTGTTTGCCTTCTTGTTTAAGACGCTGGTGTGGTGGGCGGCCGAGTTGACGATAGGTTTAATTATGGCTGCCTGTGCGGCGTTGTTTTTGGACTTTACAGGTAAAAAAGCCTCTGCGGCGGATCTGTTTATATTGATTGGCACCGCCGGCTTTATTAAAGGGCTGGTGATTGCGTTTAGCGTAATAGCACTGGCGGTGCCGGCGCTGTCTTTTTTGGTGGCGTTATCGGTCTTGGCGGCATTGGGGTTGCAGCTGGGGTATTTGCTGCGTAATATTTCCCGTATGTGGGAAGTGAACCGTTGGCAGGCCTTTGGAGCGGTTTTTTTCTGTGCCGTTCCGGCGCTGGCGGGTGCGGTGCTTAGCGCTGTGTTTTTTGTGTGGGGGATGGTGGTGCTGTTAT
>CALUUY010000072.1 GCA_944324095.1 uncultured Elusimicrobiales bacterium | reverse complement strand
GTATCCATATTGGTGGCTACTACGCCGGCCGCTACGGTGATGGCGCCTTCTTTGGTGGTTTCGTTGCGGCGTTCCAACAAGGAGAGGCCTTTGCGGTAGCGATGGTCGTTTTCTACGGTTTCAATAATGCGGCGCATCGTGGTTACCGCTTCCACCGGGTGATCACCCTGGGCGGTTTCGGCCGAGAGCATTACAGCGTCCACACCGTCGTAAACAGCGGTGGCCACGTCGGAAGCTTCAGCGCGGGTAGGCATAATGTTGTGAACCATAGATTCCAACATTTGCGTGGCTACGATGACCGGTTTGCCCGCTTTGCGGCAGCCGGAAACAATCTTTTTCTGCAATACAGGTACTAATTCCGGGCTGGTTTCCACACCCAGGTCACCGCGGGCCACCATAATAACGTCGGCCAAGTCGATAATTTCGCGCAAATGTTCAATGGCGGAAGGTTTTTCAATTTTGGCGATGATGTGCGCTTTGGATTTCATCAAGCTGCGCAGTTCAATAATGTCTTCCGGTTCCTGTACAAAGGACAGGCCGATAAAGTCCGCCCCTAACATTTCGGCAATTTTCAAATCTTCTTTGTCTTTGGCGGTTAAGGCAGAAAGCGGCAATTTTACACCAGGCACGTTTACGCCTTTTTTATTGGAAAGTTCTCCCCCCGCAATAACGGTGCAGTCGGCCGTATCGGCAGTGCAGGAATCAACACGAAGGCGAACCACCCCGTCGTTAAGCAAAAGTTCCAAGCCGGGTTTCATAGCGGCAAAAATTTCTTTATGCGGCAGGCATACGCGGGTTTGGTCGCCGGGTTCCGGGTTCATATCCAAGCGGAATTTGTCGCCTTCAGCCAGTTTAATGCGGTAATCTTTAAAAGTACCAATACGCAATTTCGGGCCTTGGAGGTCAAACAAAATGCCCAGGGTGCAGTTATATTTTTTTTCCATTTTGCGGATATTGGTGACTCTTTCCTGATATTCAGGCAGGGAACCGTGGCTGCAGTTGCAGCGGAAAACGGATACGCCCGCTTGTACTAAAGATTCAATAGATTTCTCATTGCTGGTGTCGGGGCCGATGGTCGCGACGATTTTGCAAAAGTCAGTATTTTTTGGCATAATTATAGTTTCTTCCTTGTAATATCAAACATTTTGGGAGAGGAGAAGAAAAATATCTTTCCTTTCCCATATATTTTATTATTTTTAGGGGCGGCTTGTCACGTCAGCCCTGCTGGTTTGCGTTTATTTAAACCAATAAAAAGGTTAAAATATACATTATGAATCATTTAACCACTCCTGCTCAGGCCCCTGTGTTTGAGCCTAAGAAAGATTATTTTGAACCTATGCACACCGCCGAACATATTTTAAACCAAACAATGGTGCGTATGTTTGGCTGTGCCCGCAGCCGTAATGCCCATATAGAAAAAGCAAAATCTAAGTGTGATTATTTGCTGACGGCGGCGCCCACTCAAGCGCAATTGGACGAAGTTCAACAACAGGTAAATGCCATTATTGCACAAAATTTGCCGGTTACTTGCCGTATGATGCCCCGTGCCGAGGCCGAAAAAATCAGCGATACTTCTAAACTGCCTGAATCGGCCGGCGATACGGTTCGGGTTGTGTTTGTGGGCGATTATGATGCCTGCCCCTGTATTGGTAAACACGTTGAAAATACATCCCAAATAGGGCGTTTTAAAATTACTACTTGGGACTGGGCAGACGGACGCCTTCGCCTTCGTTTTAAGTTGGAGCGGAACTAAAATGAAAAACTTGCTTTGTTTAGCCTTTTTGTGTTCCGTGTTTACGCTCCCCCTATCTGCCTGGGGGCAGAACAGCGCGGGCTGGAAGGTGGAATTAAACCGCCTGGCTTTTAATTTTACTTCTACCGAAGTAAGCTATGCCCAAGAATATCAAGATTTTCCGGACGCCCGTTTAACGGCTGACTCCCAAACCTCCATCAGCGGGGAACTGTCTGCCTTGGGGGATTATTATTCTAATAACTGGGTGTGGACGAACCAACTGCAGCTTGATTATGGAAAAACCCGCATCCGTCCCGTAGAAGGCGAAACCCTAACCAACGAAAATGCCGATAAAATAGCCTTTACCACCGGTTATACCCAGCGCTTATGGCGTGTGGATAATTGGATGGGAGGATTTGAAGCCGGGCCTTTTGCAACCCTAGGGTATGAAACGGAGTTTACCCGGTTGGAAAACTCCCCCCGCCGTAAAATTTACCGCGGAACGCTTGGGGTTAAAATTTTTGACGGCGTATTACTAAAAGATTTATATGCTGCCGTGGTGGGCGAGGCCGACCATACCTATGACCCTGCTTCCCAAAAATTGGCGTGGGAAGCCGGTTTAAAACTGCAAACGCAACTGCGCGAAGGCGTAAACGCCGAGTTTACGGCCAAATGGCGTAATTATTTACACGAATCTACCCGCCAAAGCACCGATTTGGATTATGAGTTGGAGCTGGACGGAAGATTAAATGTGGCGGTTTATAAAAATTTATCTGTTGCGCCTTTTATTAATTTTTATACAGCTCAAGGTAAATACATTGGCCCGCGCGGGCAAAATGTGTATGTGGGGGTGGCGCTGTCTTTTAGCCATATTTTTATGCAGCCCCAAAAGCCGGAGTAAATGGCTAACGGGGAAACATAGCCGCTTGTATGTATCATAACCATAAAAAACAGCCCTCTGCTAACAAGTAGAGGGCTGTTTTTCAGCTAAAAAGGCAAGCGGACTGGGATTTTTATATTTGGGGGTACTGCTCTCAAATACAACCTGTCTTCGTTAATAACCATAAAAAACCCCGGTTAAACCGGGGTTTTTTATTAGCGCAAGAAGGGAGATTCAAACTGGTTTACCCATCCGCTGTTACTTCTAATTGCATTGCGGCGGGCTTTAATTAATATTTCAGTGATACTCTCTAACCCGTATTCCCCCAAAATATACACATTGCGTATCTTGGTGGGAGCCACATCTTTATAGCAGTGGTAAATGGTATTGGTGGAATTTAATTTGGGGTCATCCCACAGTTCCAACCCAGGCAGGTCTTTATCTACCACAAACACTACCCCAATGCCTTTAGGATGTTCCGCATTTCCAGTTCCCTGAAAAATATAGCTTTGGGCTTCAAAGGAAGAGGAAGAGAGACTGACAAATTGTTTCCCATTTCCACCCACCGTCCACGTATTCATAGAAGTTAAAAAGCCGTTTTGTAAGGTGGAGGCTAATTCATCTACGGTCATAAAAATACCGCGGTACAAATGCCCGCTTTTATCCGGGGTAAAATTGGGCTTTTGCATATAAGGCTCAATGCGGCGGTCATAGTAAGCGGTTAAAAAGTTGTCCGGCAAGGCATATCCTTTTATAATTTCGTTTTTATATTGTTTTAACAATGCCGTAGCCAAAGGCAGGTTTAAGCGGCGGTTGTCCCGTTTTAAAGCTTCCGCCGGAAGCGCGCTTAAAGAATTAAGGCCTTGCTGTTGGTATTGTAATACAGCCGGTTTTTGCGAAGAACGCAACGCGGCAGACGGCGCCGGGGTGGATTTAGCCCCCAATAATCTGGCGCGCAAGGCAGCGTCTTCCCGCTGCTTCATAGTAGCCGTAAGCGCGGCGGTGGCGGCTTTTTGCTGGCTGTTCATCGCGTTAAGCGTTTGCGCGGCAGAAGCTGCGCTGGCGGCTTTAGGCAAAGCAGCAGCCGCGGCCTTGGGCAAAGCGCTGGCGGCTTTGGTTTCAGTAGCTTGGCCAATGGCTTTTACCAAGCCCGTTTTATTCTGCGCTTGCAGCGCAAGCGGGCATAACAACGTAATAACAAGTATCGGAGTAAGTGTTTTCATACTATTAGTATATCCTTTTTTAAAATAAAAAACAGGGGTATTTAAAAACCGGGCTTTTGTTGTCAAAAGCCCGGGATAAAATAAAGTGAATTATCAAGAGCTTTTAACGCGTCTTTTTCATTTTAGCCGGGCAGATGTGCATAGCGCGTTGAATGATTTTTTGTTGCCGGGCTTCGTCTATTTCTGCATTTTGGAACTTTATAGAAGGATACAAATACAAGGCCGTCTGCAAAGCACAAAAAGCAGCATCCGGGCGAATGCGATCATAAGACGTTTGGTTTTTTACCAAATACGAAGATACTTTTAATAATTGCTCACGGGTTTCTTTAGCCTGCGGCGTTTGCGGGTAAAACATAGGTACGTGTTGTATCCCCACTATATTAATGGAAGACAAAGTTTTTACAATATCAGCTTGTTTTTCTTCTTTATTGGGTAGCTGAACGTGTTTGTTGTAGCCTTCCAATATGGCAGCGGCTGCACGCATAACTTCCACTTTATTGGTAATTACTTTTCCAATGGGATATACATTCACCGCTTGGGTGTTTGCACAAAAGCCGCTTGCCGATAAGCAAAGGGCGGTTAAAACAAATAAGTGTTTTTTTAAGGTTAAGTGTTTCATAGTTTTTACTCGCATTAAATATCATATCTACTTTATTATTTCTGCAATAGATTAACAAGGGCCATAAGACCCATTACAAAACAGGTCTTTTGGCCCATAATAAAAAAGCGAGCTTTTAAACTTTCTTATGGACGGGTAAAGTTCATCGTTGCGCCTTCTTTAGCCTCAAGACGCAGTTCGTTTCCATCCAGTTGGGTGATTTTGTATTCTTGCGTAAAAGACAAGGTTTGCCCGTTGCCAATACTTTTACCTGTTAAGGTCAGCGTGTTCCCTTGGCGTTGCCAGGTTTCATATTGAAGGGTGGCCATATTGATGGAAGCCGCCTTCCCCCCTTCTTGTAACTCAAACCCTTGCACGGCTTGGGCTTGGCCCGGCACCGGCTGAACCCAAGCCCCGGTAATAGTAGGTGCAGAAGAACAGGCCCCCAACAATAAACTGCTTAGTAGAAATAAATATTTTTTTTGCATAATAAAATACCTCTTTAACTGATTATTTTAATTCATATTGTACGCTTACTTCCGCCCGGACGGGAATGGAGCCTGCCACAGCCGTTCCGGCCGCAGAATAGACGTTTTGGCTAATGTTAGATATGCCGTAAACCCCTCTTTGGGGCTCCTCGGTAATAGAAATAACTTTGCCCAGTTGTGCTCCGGCTTCTTGCGCCAGCAACGCGGCTTTGTCCCGCGCGTTTTGCATAGCCAGGATGCGGGCTTGATTGCGGTATTCTTTTAACTGAGAAGAAAAAAACCGTACTTCCTGTACATTATTTACCCCGTTATTTAGCAAGCCATATAAGAAGCTTTCGTATTGAGATAAATCTTCTAACGTTGCAGAAAAAGATTGGCTGAGCAAAAAAGAAGGTTCTGGCTTTTCTTGGTTTTTAGAAGAAACATAGGTTGGTGTAATGGATAGATTTTGAGTTTGTAAATTCTTGTCTTTTATGTTTTGGCTTTTGCAGTAAGCCAGGGCTTGCGCGATGTTTTTTTGCAGGGCGTTGGCGCCTTCTTGTAAGTTTTTAGTTTTTTGCGTATAACCTACGGTAATGGTTACGCGGTCAGGCGCGGCCAGCACTTCAGCCTCGGCGTTTACGCGCACAAAGCGGGGCTGGGCCGCTAAAGCGTGGGTTGAAAATAAAATACAAACACTTAGTACAGTAAATAGTTTTTTCATATTTCCCCCTATGATATGGCTTTATTATAGATAAAACCATATCCATCTCGCAACCAATCCCCCTTATTTAGCCTGTTTCCAAAAGGTATGTGTACATTAGGCAGTGGATAAAATAGAAACTTGTACCGCTAAAATGAAAACGAAAAGAGTTGTTGTATGACTTTAATCCGGCATAAATAAAGGCATAACCCCGTGAGCGTATGCTAAACAATCCACCCCAAAGTGTGTATAATAGACAATAAAAAAGGCGGGCCTTTGGGGCCCGCCTTTTATGTAAGCGAAATGCTTATTTGTTTACGGAAGCCATATGGGCGATCAAATCCAGCACTTTGTTAGAGTAGCCGATTTCGTTATCGTACCAAGAAACGACTTTCACAAACGTATCGGTCAAAGCAATACCAGCTTTGGCGTCAAAGATAGAGGTCAACGGGCAGCCGAGGAAGTCGGAAGAAACGACAGCTTCATCGGTATAACCCAAAATGCCTTTGAGTTCGCCATTGGCAGCTTCTTTCATAGCAGCGCAGATTTCTTCGTATTTAGCCGGTTTGGCCAAGTTTACGGTCAAATCTACAACAGATACGTCCAAGGTGGGTACGCGCATAGACATACCGGTCAATTTCCCGTTGAGTTCAGGAATTACCTTGCCCACAGCTTTAGCAGCACCGGTGGAAGAAGGAATGATGTTGCCAGCAGCGGCGCGGCCGCCTCTCCAGTCTTTCATAGACGGGCCGTCAACCGTTTTCTGGGTGGCGGTGGTGGAGTGTACGGTGGTCATCAAACCGTCTTTAATGCCCCATTTGTCGTTCAATACTTTGGCGATAGGAGCCAAGCAGTTGGTGGTGCAGGAAGCGTTAGATACAAACTGGGTGCCTTTTACATAAGATTTTTCGTTCACGCCTACCACGAACATCGGGGTAGCGTCTTTAGACGGGGCGGACATAACGACGTATTTAGCGCCGGCTTTGATGTGAGCTTGCGCTTTTTCCTGGGTAAGGAACAAACCGGTGGATTCTACCACATATTCGGCGCCCACTTTATCCCAAGCCAATTCTTCGGGGTTTTTGCAGGCGGTTACGCGGATTCTTTTGCCGTTTACAATCAGTTCGCTTTTTTCAACGTCAGCTTCTACGGTGCCGTTGAATTTGCCGTGCATAGTATCGTATTTGAGCATATAAGCCAAATAGTCAACTGGGCACAAATCGTTAATACCTACAATTTCAATGTCTTTGCGTTCTTGAGCCGCGCGGAATACGAAACGACCGAT
>CALUUY010000071.1 GCA_944324095.1 uncultured Elusimicrobiales bacterium | reverse complement strand
ATATCCGTGGGAACATATAGCGTGTACCAGTTCCGGTTCGGCCTGAATTTCGGCCAGCAGCTCTGGCGCTTTTTTGTAGTGTTCGGTGGGGTATTTTTCAAAATCCACATCGTGCAGTAATCCGCACAGCGCCCAGAATTCAGCTTCGTTAGCGTAACCCAGTTCTTGGGCAAAGTAACGCATAACGGCCTCCACCGTTAGCGCGTGCTGGAGGTGAAAGGGTTCCTGGTTGTATTTTTTAAGCAGGTTGAGTGCTTGGGTACGGGTAATGTGTGTTGGCATAGTGTAAGTCTCCGTGTAAATTAAAAAGTGTATTCATCCGTCATAAAAATAATAACAGAAGGGTCTTTATCAAAGGCTTGCTGCATAAATGTTTTTTTTAGGCTGGGCCGTTTGGTGCTGGAGTAATATATCGCTTTGCGTACGTTAGGGAAATAGGCCTGCAAATATTTGTATTTACCAAAACTGGCGGCTACGGCCTGGGGTTGGTATTCTTGTAATTGGCTGGAAAGCAGTTGGTTAAGTTGGGTGCGTTTGGCGGTGCTGTGGCCGTCTTTATCAAAGCCGTCTGGTATTTGTAAAAGAATAGAAAGGCCGTATTTTTTTAATAATTTGGCGGTTTCTCCGGCCGGGGTTTCAAACATAAAACGTTCTTTAGCGATGTTAAAACGTTGGGCCAGGGAACGCAGGTATTGTAAATCTTTTAGAGTAAGAGGCGTCTTTAAATCCAGCCAGTAGGTTTTGTTTTGTGGGGATTTTAAAACAGAAAAAATATCGGCCAAAGTGACCGCATAGGGAAGGGCTTTTTCATCGTGCCCCACTACTAAATTGCCTTGCGCATTGCGGATGATGTCTATTTCATAACCGGGGTATTTGTTTTCTTTTTTTTGGGCCCGGTACAGTGTGTTGACCGCGTGTAAAAAACGGGGGCTTTGCGGGCGGTATCCTTGGGTATAAGTTTGGGTGTCTGGCTGGGTTAACAGTTCGGTTAACGGGGCCATTTTGTGTGTTACATAAACACGCATAAACGGGGCATATAAAGCCCCCAATAAAACAAGCAACCCGGCTGTTATAAATAAAACCCGCTTTTTCATAACTTTATTTTATCAAATACAAAAGGGCATAAAAAACCCCGGCTGTTAAGGCCGGGGTTAAAAAGTTAGGCTTGCGGTACAGTGCCGAAGCGGTTTTCTTCCGGGGTGCCAGGTAAGAGATAAAAAATAAACAATATAATACCACCAATGAACGGCACTAAGCTGATTAACAGCCACCAACCACTGCGGCCGGTATCGTGCAAGCGGCGCACCGAAATAGTGATATTGGGCAACAAAATAGCCAAGCTAAATAAACCTAAAATCACAAGAAACAAGCTGCTAAGCCCATTAAGATCCATTGCCCCTGTTATAGCTATTAAAATTTGAAAGACAATATAAATAATAAACGTCCACAAAGTCCACAGCCAAAACTGTTTGCGGTTGGCGCGGCCTTTAATATCCACATAATGTTTAGTGATAGGCTCTAAAAAATATTTCATATTTTCTCCTTATAGTTACTGCTTATTTAAGACATTTAACAATATACCAAAAACAACCTAAACAGGCAAATTCATTTACACACGTCTATCCACTGCCCGCCGGTAAGGGTTTGTAATTCTTGCAAAGAAAGTTTAACGGCATTATCCGGCGCGCCGGCGGCGGGATAAACGGGGTCAAACGCTTTTAAACTGGCGTCCAAATACACTTTTACCTGCGGGTTTAATGCAAAGGGGCAAACGCCTCCCACCGGGTGCCCGGTTAACGTTTCCACTTCATCCAGTTTCATAAAGCGGGCTTTTTCGTTAAATACGGCTTTGTATTTGGCATTGTCTATTTTGGCCGTTCCCCCCGCCACAATCACAATCGGGCCTTGTTTGGTTACAAAACCCAGGGTTTTGGCAATGCGGCCTGCTTCGCACCCCAATGCTTGGGCGGCCAGTTCCACGGTGGCACTGGAAGTGGGGTTATGGATATAGCGGTCTAATAGACCGTGCTGCTGCAAGAATTGTTTTACTTGTTCGGTTCTCATAGGCTATTTATAAAATTTGGAAAATTCTTTAAACGCGCGTGAAATGGCCTTCGGGTCAGCGCCGGAAGGGAGTTTATGGTAATTTTCGTCATAATGTTCCAGGTAGCCGTAGTTGTCTATTACGGAGATTTTGTCCCCGGTTTGTACGGCTTTTTTAGTATAGCTGGAAATGAGTGTATAGGGCCGGGGTTGCGGGTCAAATAAATCGGTGCCGGTGGAATAATCGGAAGCCGGGTTGGTGCAGCCCAGGGCGTGGGTTAATAGAAAAGGCATAATATCGTAATGGGCGGTACGGTAAGAACGGGTTTGCCCTTCTTGGCCGGGCCACCACACAATTAGGGGCACATTCGTTTGCCATTTGGCAAAATTACTATTATGGCCCCAAAAATTGTTGCGGGTGTCGTTTACTTCCTGGCCGTGGTCTCCGGTAAGGACGATGACGGTGTTGTCCAGCAGGTTTTGCTGTTTAAGCAGTTCAAAGGTTTTGCCGATGAGACCGTCTATAAAATAGACAGAATTTTTATAACGGTTCATATAGGGGGTAGGGTCGGTATTTTTCGTAAGGAGCAGGTAATTCATTTGTTCTTTAACGGGTTTAAACACATCCCCCCCGGCGGGGAACTCCTGCCCGTGGGCGGCGTCATAAAACAAAAAGCCAAAAAACGGTTTTTGGGCGGAAAGATTTTTAATAAAGGCCGTAAAATCTTTTTGGATATCTAAATCCCGCTCCACTTTATTGTTTCCCTTGGATTCTATGCGTAAATCAGGAATACTGGAAAATACATTTTGATGAAATTCCGGGCTGTTTAATTTAGAGCTGGCAAAAATACCCAGTTGATAGCCTTGGCTTTGCAATTGACTGATAAATACGGGCGGTAGCTGGCGGCTGGTAAAAGCGTCCCAATACAAGTAAGGCATAGAATAGAATAAAGAAAATACCCCCGCTTCGGTGGCGTTTCCGCCGCTTAGGTGGTTGGTAAAGTAAAAAGCGTCTTGGGCTTGGCTGTAAGCCTCCCAGGTGCGGGGCATAACGGTTTGGTTGAAACTGTCGGCACGCCAGGAATCAATTAAAATAATGAGTATATTAAGCGGTTTTTGGGCTTTACACTGCATAGGGTGCAGCGGGTAATTAAGCGTGCCTTGTTTGGGGGTGGAATAAGGCTCTGCCTTAGGCTCAAACCCCATCCGGCGCAGCTTGCGGTTGGCGCTTAACGGGTTGGCCCAAGGCATATAAGATACTTGTGCCAATACCGATGGCACCATCATAAACTTACCCCAAGCGTGCAGGCCGTTATACGTTAAAAAGGCCGCCAGCCAAACAACACATACAGCCCAAATGGCTTTTTTACCCCAAGTAATTTTACGCGCAAGACGCGTAAGCCCATATACGCCGGCAAACACGCCCAATATTGCTAGGGCCAAGATGAAATACGTCGTCCACGGAAAGACAAAAATTTCCCGCCCGGCCGGGCCAAAAAATAGTTCCAACATTGCCAGCCCAATGTGAAAACGGTACTGCGTATAAACAAACGCATCCAGCATAAAAAACAGGGTAAACGTTGCCCCAAAAAGCACTGCACACGCCGTGCCGGTTTTGGGGCCGATAAGCCGCCCGAATCCTGTTAATACCGCAAGCCCCAGCGCAAACAACAAAATTTGTCCCGGAATACTGGTTAAGCCAAATAAAAAGCCGGGCACGTCCCAATAAAAACCGCCGGTATAGAAATAAACCAGGCTGATAAGCCCCCATACGGCGGCGCAAAGTACAATAAACCAAAAAAAGTTTTTAGCGTTCATAGTTTTCCTTTTGATGTAAAAATTGCCAAGATTGTTTTAATCCGTCTAATAAATGGGTGGAGGTGCAAAAACCGGCTTTACTCAGTTTGGATACATCGGCCGATGATTGGCGGATGTCTCCCGTCCGGTTGGGGCGGGAAACAAAAGTAAGCGGTGTGGGCGTGATTTGCTGAATACAATCCGCTAGCTGTAAAAGTGAAATACTGTTTCCCGTAGCTACATTGTAAACTTCTGCGCACTGGGCGTTTGTGGCGGCCCATAAGTTGGCGCGGGCAATATCCTGCACAAAAGTAAAGTCGCGCGTTTGGTGGCCGTCCCCCTCTAACGGAAGAGGGCTATTATTAAATGCACAGTCTAAAAATTTGGCCACTACGGCCGAATACGGCCCGGTGGGGTTCTGCCCAGGGCCATATACGTTAAAATAACGCAAAATAACGTAATCCACCCCATATAGTTCCCGGTAGGAACGGCATATTTCTTCCCCTTGCATTTTGCTTAATGCATAAGGCGTTGCTGGCCGGAGCGGCGATTGTTCCGTAAGCGGGGTTCCGTCCCCCGTGCCGTACACGGCGCAGCTGGAGGCAAACACCACGCGTTTGACCTGGGCCGTTTTGGCGGCTTCCAGCACGTTAGCGGTGCCTTGCACATTGATGGCGTACGTTTCATTCGGGCGTTCTATGGAAAGTGGCACAGAAACCAGGGCGGCGTGGTGTAAAATATAGTCCACCCCTTGTGCGGCTTGTTTTAAAAAAGCCAAATCCAAAATATTGCCTTTTAAGACGGTTAAATGCGGGTTGGAGGTGGGTAAATTTTGGAGCGAGCCAGAAGAAAAATCATCCGCCACCTTTACCTGTTGGCCATTGGCAAGCAGCATTTTTACCAGGTGAGAACCAATAAACCCTGCCCCGCCTGTTACCAGCCAGTTGTGTTTGTATGTAAGCATACAAGCGCGCTCCGCAAAAATAATATATATATTTTATAAAATTCTTTGCCGCGGCGGGCGGATAAAACACATAATAAATGGGTGGTTAAAAATCCGTATTTTGGCGGCTGTGTTTTTTATTCCCCCCATTGGCCCGGCCAAACTTGTGCAAGAGCTCTCTTTTCTGTTTATTTTTCCCTTTAATTTTTCTGTACGCAGGAGAAAAATTTATAAGTCATTTGATAGACAAAGGCGTTTTTGGGGGTGTGTAGTAGCTATTTATATACCTGCTTGTAGGGGTGAGCGTGGGGCGGTATGGGCTAACAAGATTGATGATAATAAAAAACCCGGGCTTGTTGTAGCCCGGGTTTTGGCGGTAAAGCAAATTATTTGCGTTTTTTGCCTTGTTCAAACAGCAAGGTAATGGTGGTCATATCCGTTACCTCGGCCGGCCCAAAGAACTGAATGGGGCCGGGGAATACATAAGCATCATCCATTGCCCAAGCGTTGCGGTTTTTGGCCAAGAATTTGAAAGGTTCGCCTTTCAATTCCACCAACGCTTTGCGGATAACGGGTTTTTCTTTCCCTTTGCGGCGTTCGATGTTCATCATCATCGTAAGCGGAATACCGCCGCATTCCCAATCCTGCGGTTTTTTGGTCAGCTTGCGTACGGAAGACAAATAACCGGAGCATTTGTTCAGTGCCAGTACGGCAGCGTTGTAACCCAAGGCATAGGTGTAGTTGGCGTCAAAAGAAGACGGCACCCCACAGCGCCCTTCATAACCAAAGAAGTGCGTAATGGCCGAGAATTTACCATCATACTTACCGGCTTTTTTCATTTCAGCCAGTTTTACGCGCAGCATTTCCACCAACAGTTTTTCCGTTTCAATTAAAGAAACCTGCACGTTGCCGTGCGGGTCACGGTCTAACATCAATTGGCTGGCGATGCCGGCCGGCAGGGATTTCATCAAATTAGCCAGCTTGGCCGGTAATTTGGAAAGGATAAACGCTTTCTTTTCCTCAATGGTGTTCATTTTGGAAAGTTCGGCTTCGTTGTCGGACAATAAATCGTTTAACGCGGCAATGAGTTCTTTCATTTCCGGGATAAACTCAATCAAACCTTCCGGCACCAAGCACACCCCAAAGTTTTTGCCCTGTTTGGCGCGTGCGGCAATGATGTTGGCTAAATAATCCACCACTTGGGCCAAAGTCATCTTTTTAGCCAACACTTCTTCGCCGATTAAGACGGCATTGGGCTGGGTTTTTAAGGCTACTTCCAGCGCAATGTGGGAAGCGCTTCTGCCCATCAAGCGCACAAAGTGCCAATATTTGCGGGCGGAGTTAACGTCGCGGCAGATATTGCCCACCATTTCAGCATAGATTTTGGTGGCGGTATCAAACCCGAAAGAGGTTTCAATTTGCGCGTTTTTCAAGTCGCCGTCAATGGTCTTGGGTACGCCGATGACGCTGATGTCCACACCCTGTTGTTTCAAGTATTCGGCAATGACGCAGGCGTTGGTGTTGGAGTCATCCCCCCCCACTACTACCAAAGCGTCCATTTTGTTTTTAATTAAATTGTCTTTGGCGGCTTTTAATTGTTCGTCCATTTCAATTTTGGTGCGGCCGGACTGGATTAAATCAAACCCGCCGGTGTTGCGGTAATCTTTCATTAAAGCGGGGGTGATTTCAATAAATTTGTTTTCCACAATGCCGCTGGGCCCGCCTAAGAACCCAAACAGTTTGTTGCGGGAGTTGGCTTTTTTAAGTCCGTCCAAAAGGCCGGCAATTACGTTGTGCCCGCCGGGAGCCTGCCCGCCGGATAATACCACGCCCACACGCACGGCTTTTTTGCAAACGGCGCTGTTGGTGCCTTTTACAAAGGTAATTTCTGGCAGTCCGTAAGTGTTGGGGAAAATCTTTTTAACAGTAGCCTGGTCCGCCACGCTTTTGGTGGCTTTGCCGGTTTTGGCTTTAACGGCAGCCGGGCCTTTTTTTAAGATATTGGGCAGCACGGGCTGGAATTTGCAGCGGTGCTGTTGCAGCTGGGAACAAACACACTTGGTTTTGCAAGCCATAAGCTTCATCTCCTGTTTTAATAAAAAGCTTTT
>CALUUY010000070.1 GCA_944324095.1 uncultured Elusimicrobiales bacterium | reverse complement strand
GGAAATGTTCTACAAACAAAAAGTGGATGAGCAAATTATCGACCTTTTGGGCTTAACCCCCAAACAAAAAATAGACCCCAAGTGGTTTGAATTTTTTGATAAAGCGATGAACCCTTCCCAGAGCGTTAAAATTGCCATTGCCGGCAAATATTCAGAATTACAAGACGCCTATAAATCCATCAGCGAGGCCCTGCGCCACGCCGGTATGAATAATGACGCCAAAATTGACATTGTATTTGTAAACACGGAAAAAGACGCCGTGGAAGAAAAGTTGAAAACGGTGGATGGTATTTTAATTCCCGGCGGGTTTGGCGGACGCGGTGTGGACGGCAAAATTGCCACCATTAAATACGCCCGGGAACACAAAATTCCGTTTTTAGGCATCTGCCTGGGGATGCAGTGCACGGTAATAGAAACCGCCCGCAATTTATGCGGCCTGCACGACGCCAATTCAACCGAGTTTGACCCCACTACCAAAGACCCGGTGGTGGATTTAACCCCCCAACAAAAAAACGTGCTTTACAAAGGCGGCACAATGCGTTTGGGTAACTACACGGCGGATTTGGAACAAGGCTCCCTGGCACGTAAATTATACGGCAAAGACCAAATTGTGGAGCGCCACCGCCACCGTTATGAATTTAACCCCCAATACGTAAAACAACTGCGTGAGGCGGGGCTAAAAGTATCCGGCTGGCACGAAGGCGTACTGCCGGAAATTGTAGAACGGGAAGACCACCCCTATTTTATAGCGGTGCAGTTCCACCCGGAATTTGGCTCCCGCCCCTTGCGCCCGCACCCACTGTTTGACGGGCTGATTAAAGCAGCTTTAAAAAAGAAAAGCAACAAATAAAACACAAAACCCCCGCCACTAGGCGGGGGTTTTAAAAAACACCATTTTTCTATCAGTTACTTTATCCACGGGATACAGCTGAACCGCCGTCTGTCCAACAATCCGAAGTAATACCTGCACCATTCCAAGATATACAATTAGCGCCACCTGACTGATTGAACCCAAACTTTTTACACCAAGTATTTTGAGAAGTTTCAAAACAATATCGTTTTCCTTTATAGTAAGTTAAAGTATAATATGGCCTCGTTTTTAAACTTTCTGCAACCATACGATCCTGCTCAATATAATATTTAAAGTTTTGAGTACTAAATACTGTTCCCGTCGCTGGATTACCATTAGAATTGGTAAACGACACATCTAATTCGTCAAAGGGATAACCTTTATCTTGAGTACCAACTGCTAAGTTTCGAGCACGTTGGGCTGTATCAATTGATTTAAGCATACTCCAAGCTTCTGCCGCACGAGATTTTTCCACTGCGGTTTGATATTGTGGTAAAGCCACACTAGCCAAAATGCCAATAATTAAAACCACTACTAATAATTCAATAAGCGTAAAACCTTCTAATCGAGATGGTAAACTTTTTTTCACAACTAGCTCCTTTTGATAAGTTACGACAGGTTTATTATACTAAAATACTTTGTATCTAAAAAATAGACCAACAGAAATAGTCCTTTCTTTTCTATATGCCGCGTGCCAAGACAGCCAAAACCATTTATTTTCCCCCCATTAGGCAAAGGGGTAAATTTTTATCCTTCCTTGCTTTCTATTGGCTCTGGCATTTTAAAATCGTCTAAGCCTCCTAAAACCCAAGGGAAAAACTTTATTTTACTTACGGTATTACGGTATTTATTATCACCGTAAGCCAACGCCGGCTAGCAAAAGATAGAGTTTGTTGTACCAACTCCGTATATACAGCCATACGTATTGTGGAAAACCGATAAAAATACCGGGGGAAAGCAAATACTTTCCCCCGGTTGAGGTTAACTAATCGTCTTGGGAAAACCCAAAACGATAATACTGCAAATTTTTACTTCTTCTTAGATGCCGCGGCCCCGCGTTAAACACCCTGCGGGGCCCGGAACTTTATCAAACCATTTAGTTACTTGGTAACGGCTTGGGCTCTAAGGAAATCAAACACTTTGCGTTCGCCCAACGTGGCCATAATGTGGGCTTTGCGTTCTTCAAAGAAAGCTTTGATTTTCTTTTCTTCCGCTTTGTTGCCGTTGCTGGAAGCCAAGCTCTTGTCCAATTCGGCTTTCCAATCCGCTTCGGTGGCTTCCAAGTTTTCTTTCTTGGCAATGGCGTGAATGATGTACCCTACGCGAAGGTCTTTTTCCACAGACGGGCGGATGCGTTCTTCAAAAGATTTGCGCTGTTCAGCCGTCAGCTGTTCGGGTTTCATACGGGTCATACTGGTCACAAAGTTGCGCAAAGAAGATTCGGTATATTCTTCCACCAAGCTCTGGGGCAAATCAAAATGATTCATCTTTACCAAATGATCTTCAATTTCGGCCGTTTCGGCGCGGCGGGCATTTTGTTTGGCTTCCGCGTCCAAGCTTTCTTTTACTTTGGCTTTTAACGCGTCCAAGCTGTCAAAACCCATATCTTTGGCAAAAGAATCGTCCAATTTCGGCAATACTTTGTATTTAATTTCATCTACCGTTACTTCAAAAGAGAGCGTATCTTCGCCTTCTTTGGTTTCAAAGGTTTTTACAGCGCCTTTTTTAAGGCCTTTAATAGCTTCGGCCAAGCCGGGCATAGTTTGTGGGGCCGCCATATCAATCAGTTCGCTGTCCGCGCTGAGTTTATAGTCGTCCTTGCCGTTTCTTTGGCCTTTGTAGTGTACCACAGCGTAGCATTTATCGTCCACCACAGCGTCATCGGCGGAATTTTCCAACCGGGCATTGGCGTCCAACACGCGGTCTAAATTTTCCTGCACTTCGGCATCGGTAGCGGTTTCGGATTTTTTGGAAAGAACAATTCCTTTATAATCTTTTACGTCAAATTCCGGGGCTACATCTACGGCAATTTCAAAAGAGAAGGCTTTATTTTCATCAAAAGCGGCAAAATCACCTTTGGTCAACACCGGCACGGTAACCGGGTTTAATTTGGTTTGTTCCAAAGCGCCGGTAATGGCGGCTTTTACTACCAAGTCCAAAGCGCGTTCTTTAATGTGGCCGCCAAAATTTTGCTTGACCAAATCCAACGGAACTTTACCGGCACGGAACCCCTGCATCTGCGCACGGGACTGCACCTGCACGGCGGCATTTTGAAAACTTTTGGACACCAAAGCGGGGGCAGCCTCCACGGCTAAGACAACCTTGCAGCCTTCTTTGGAGAGCTGTTTAGCTTTTACTTCGCCCGCTTCTGCGGTTTTGAAAATAGACATGTATTACACTCCTGTTTGGTTCAAGAATTGGACGGAGAGGGACTTGAACCCTCAAGGATTTCTCCATACGCTCCTAAGGCGTACGCGTCTGCCGGTTCCGCCATCCGTCCTAGTTCCTTTATAATTAAAATTACGCGAAAATAAAATGGGCCATGTGAGGCTCGAACTCACGACCTTACGCTTAAGAGGCGTCTGCTCTACCAACTGAGCTAATGGCCCGTTTATAGGTATATCTAGATTATAGCAAAAAACGCACTGAAAGGTCAGGCCCGGGTTCATTTACACCCTGGCTGCGGGAAGCCCCGCCGCGCGTTTTATTATTTGGTAAGAATTATTCTAGCATATTTGCCTTTTGGACGCAAAACCCTCCCCTGCGGGAATTGCATTACAATTGCTATAATATAAAAAAATCTATATTTAGGAAGGCCTCAATATGAATTATTGGAAAAACACGCTAACCGCCGCCGCTTTGTGCTTAACGGCCATACTGCCTGCGGCTGCCCAAACAGACCCTTTTGCCGTTTTTAACGATATTGATGACATGATGCAGGACAATGCCCTGATGGACGCGGCTGACAGACACGCCTCGGCCGTGCTTACTTTCCTGCCGGAACGGGCTACCGTCATTGGGTTTGAGTCGGCCAACAGCCAACTAAACGCCCGCACCGCCGCTCAAGATAAGGCCGCACAAAATGCACTTACCAGCATTAAAAATTCTATGGGGGACATGGATTTAGATGAATTTTCCCCCTCCAAAGAGGCGGACTTTAATGTAATGCGCGCCCGCATTAATTATGATATTTGGAACTTATCCCAAAACCGCCTGGAATTAAACCCGCTTTACTATACCCAGGCCTTTAATGCTGTATATGATTTAATGTTAAAACGCTTAAGCGCGCCCAATGTACAAAATGCCGCTTTAGCGGCGCGCTCGGCCGGTTTAAAACAAACCGCTAAAGAAGCTGCCGTCAATTTAAAAAATCCGTCTGCTTTACTGGCTCAAATAGCTATGGAACAAGCTTACTATGCCTATTTGTCTTATGATGAAGTCATCAATCAGCTGAAAACCACCGCTCAAGATGATGTATCCCGCCAGGAAGTGGCCGACACGGCCAACCAAACCCGCAAAAGCTTAAAAGCCATGTTTGAGCTTTTCAAAAAACAATCCCAAGCCCAAAACACGCCGGACTTCCGCCTGGGAGAAACCGATTACCGCTTTGTGTTGGAAAATAAATATTTTATTGACCAAACCCCCAATGCACTTCGCAAAGAATTAACTAAACAATTCAAAACCGCGCGTGAAAACCTCTTCTACGCCTTAACCCCGTTTACCGCTGCCCAAGAACCGGAAGTGGTAACGGTAGATGAAGACAAGGCTTCCGAAAAGCCGGCTAAAAAAGCTAAAAAGAGAAAAATCTCTAAAAAGCAGCCTCTGCCCACCGCGGCCGATTTCTACGCCGTACGCGGACGCCTGGCGCTGGACGTCCCCACCAATATTAATTTACTGGCCAGCATTAAACAGCAGGCCCAAAACCTGGAAGCCGATTTGGTGCAAAAACAAGTACTGCCCAAAAACAATGTGTCCTTTAATATAAAACCGATGCCGGCTTATTTTGCTTATATGACGCCGTACTTGTTTGTTCCCCCGTATGGCACGCAAAGCTATCCTACTTTTGACTTTTTTGTTCGCCTGCCCAACGGCAATAAATTAAACCGCGCAAAAATGCTCAAACAAGATTTTAATGAACCCGCACGCAAATTAATGATTGCCGGGCAATTAGTACCGGGCCGTTACTATAAATCCGTTTACGGGCAGAACGTCTCCCCCATCCGCAAACGTTACCCGGTGCCCACGCTGGCAAACGGCTGGAGCGTTTACGCACAACACTTAGCGGCTGAACACGGTTTTATTGTAACCGATGCCGACTTGTTGTTCCTGGCGTGGGAAGACTACCGCCGCGTAGTGGCTGCACTGGTGGACGTTAACCTACAGACGCAGCAATTTTCGTATGCAGACGCGCTTACCTTCCTGGTGCAAGCCAACGGGTTTGAACAAGAAGAAGCGGAAGAAATCATCAAATCCAGCGTTAAAAACCCCGGTGAAGCCGTAAGCTATGTAATTGGGTTTAACACGTTGGAAAACCTGCGCCGCAAATATCAAAAGAAACAAGGCAAACGGTTTAACGAGGCCGATTTCCACGCCAAAATTATGGATATTGGCAATGTGGCACCCAAAACATTGGAAGAAGAATTAGCCGCCGCATATAAATAATCTGTTCCCCCGGCCAACCGGGGGATTTTTATTTGTACATTTACCCGGGCAAAACCCGGGTATTTTTTTCTATTAAAAAGAGCGCAAATGAAAAATTAAAAAAAATATACGCCGACCGGGGTAAACTTTTATAAAATAAAAAGAACATTGTTTAAAAAGGATTAAAAACTCTAGGAGGGTTTGATTATGATAAAAATACCCGTGGAATTATTACCCACATCTACTTTCACCTGCGGCCCCAGCCAAGGCCACCCTGTTTTGAGGGAAACTCCGCTTTGTAAAACGATGTTTGAACGCAGCCACCGCGCTAAAGATGTGTCCACGGAAGGCTTGTATAAAGAAGCAACCGAAAATTTAAAAAAATTACTCTCGTTGCCGGATGATTATACAGTTATTTTCTTTCTAGGCGGGGCTACCCCTGCGCTAGATGCCGTGATGTGGAACTTGGTTACCAATTCCGTTTCCGGGTTAAGCTTTGGGGCTTTTTCCAAATTATGGTGTCAAAAAATAGCCGCACGTTTGGGCGATAGCGTTACCAAAGATTTTAAAGAAGCTAAAGAAGGAGAATTCTTCCCTTCCGAAAAACCCAACTTTAACGCAAGTTTAGTGGTGCTTACCCCCAACGAAACCTCCACCGGGGTACAAATACCCGATGAATACTTGGAAAACGCTTGGAAATCCCGCGGGGAAGACACCCTCATCGCCTGGGACTGCACCAGCTGCGCGGGTGGAAGAGATTTGCCCAAAAACATCTTTGACGTAATGCTCTTCTCTATGCAAAAATGCTTTGGTGTAGGCGGCGGCAGCAGCGTCATCATCTTAAGCCCCAAAGCAGTAAAACGTTTGGAAGAAGTAAAAAAATACCGCACGGTACCGTATTCGCTGGATTTGGCAGAAGCGGTGAAAAAAGCGCAAGAAAAATGCCAAACAGTAAACACCCCCTCCACCACCAACATTTGGATGTTCAACGAAGCCTGCAAATGGATGCTGGACAACGGCGGCCTGGCAGCTATGGACGGGTTATGCCGCCAACACGCCCAAGCCATCCTGGATTTTGCGCGCCAGAGCGATTATTTGGCTCCGTTAATTAAGGATGAAAAATTCCGCTCCTACACCACCCTTACCCTGGAAGTGACCGACCCGTCTATCAAAGACGCCGATATTTCCGCCGCCTTAAAAGCCACCGGCCTGGCCAACTTGGCTGACGGGGTAAAGAAATACTCTTCCGTTAAACAAAATTCCCTGCGTATAGGGTGCTTCCCGTTTGTGGACATTAACGGCACGGAACAGTTTGAAAAACTGCTCAAATGCATTGACCTGATTGTAAAAGACTTGCGCGCACAAAAATAAGGAGATTTTATGAATATTTTAATTGCAGACAAATTTCCCGCCCATTGGACGGAAGAACTGGCAAAAACCCATCATGTCGTTTC
>CALUUY010000069.1 GCA_944324095.1 uncultured Elusimicrobiales bacterium | reverse complement strand
CGAATAAACGGGTTTACGCTTATTGAACTTTTAGTGGTTGTTTTAATTATAGGGATACTCGCCAGTGTGGCATTGCCTCAGTATAATAGAGCTGTGGGCAAAGCAAGAGTGGCAACAACCCTGCCTGTATTAAAAAATTATGCAGAAGCACAAAAAGTATATTATCTGGCTCATGGCTCTTATGCTACTCAATTAGATGAGTTAGATATTGAAATTCCTACAGAAATGGCTGGGGGACGTTGTGAATTTGCTGAAAATGTTATGCCAAATGGTGTTATTAGTTGTCGAATTCCAGATTATCTTGTTTTAACTTTATTTCTTACTGGCGATGAACAGGTAGTTGGTAAACTGGTGGTTGAGTCTTATGATACAGGAAATGGCGTAGCAAACGCCATTAGTTCTTCTTTATTGCCTGGTATGCAAAAAGATGATAATACCGGGTGTGGAAATGGCAATTGCTGGAATGTGCAGTTTATGTAAGTGTGATAAAATTTTGCATGGAAAGCAGGCAGTGTTTGATTATTTGTTATTAGGAACACAAACGTTGTGATGTATACAAAAACCCCGGTAGTGGCCGGGGTTTTTGTGTTATTTAGCATGATGAGATTTTTTGGGGGGGATTGTTTTATCAAAATGTTTTTTGTTAATGAACATTTCCGATTTGTCCGTTGCTTCGTTTAATTCTTTTTCCAACTCTTCGGCTGCGCGGGGCATATCTTCTTCAGTATGTACGTAGATGGCTTTACCGTAGGTAAGCGCGGTTTTGCCAAAGGGTAAAGGCACCCGCATACGATCCCAAGACCCTACTGTAAATTTATGGCTTAACGCGGTGCCTACCGGGATAATCGGCAATCCGGTTTTTTTGGCTAAAAACAAAATGCCGGGCTGCACTTTGTAAATAGGGCCGCGGGGGCCGTCCGGCGTAAGCATAGGGCGGTATCCGCTGCGGGCTGCTTGCAGCAGGTGTATGAGCGCCCGGGCCCCGCCGCGCGTGGTAGAGCCGCGCACCGCCATCATACCAAACTTGGGCAGCAGGCGGGCGATGTATTCCCCGTCGCTGCTTTGGCTGATAAGCGGGGCGATTTTTTGCCCTTTATACGGGTAAAGCAAAAACAGTTGTTGGTTGTGCCACACCGCGTAGATAAGGCCTTTGCCTTGTTCTTCCAGTTGTTGGCCTTCAGGGGTTTTAAACCAGTAGATGCGGGTAGTCCAGCCTAAAAAAACAGTGTACCAATAAGCTAAAGTGGAACCTAAAAAATGTTTCCAAGAATGGGAATAAGCAGGTATTGCGGGCATATTTATTTTTTTCCTTTTTTCTTTTTCTTTTGCCACGGAATTAAAAATACCACCGTAGCCTTGGGGGTTAAAACGCCTTCTTGCAAGGTAACGTCAATTTTGGCGGAATTTAATTTTTCCAAAAGCACAGGCAATGTTTTTTCTGCCAGTTCTTTGTCCATACGTATTGCTTCACGCAGCATTTTGGGCTCCGCCGCCACGCCCAAAGCCGGGCTATATACCAGCTGCATATCCAAAACTTCACACTCTTCTTTAGCGGCTTGTTCTTTTACCAAATCCGTTACAAACAAAATGGCAATGCGTAAAAATTCATATAAAGCCGTGTTGGCTAAAATTTGCCGTTGGGGATTGTCTATCTGAGACAAAAACCGTTCCACCTTGTCCCCCAATGTTACCGCACAGGCGCTGAACATTTCTTTAGGTATTAAAGTGGCGGTTTCCAATTCCCAATGTGCGTCTTGGTTAAATTCGTAAACGGTTCCGGGGTCTAACTCTTTTGCCAGGGCGGCAATAAAGCGCGCCAGGGCGGTTTCGTCTTCAAAACCGGCCTGCTTTAAATCTTCCGCGGTGCGTAAGAGTTTACGCAAAATTTCTTTTTGCCGGGTGGCAATTTTAAAGCGTTTGATTTTTCTCATAAATAAAACCGTTTAAGTAAAAGCTCTCGTAAGCGTTTGCTAAAACCGTCTTATCATACTATAAAACCCCGCGCTGTCTATAAAACAGCGCGGGGGTAAAACCTTATTTTTGTTTATTTCTGCGCGTGCGTTTGATCTTGGTCACAGTCTTTTTGGCCGGAGCAGATGCCGCAGGCGTATCGGTATGTTGTTCTTTTACGGCAATTTTGGTCGCTTCTTTTTTAGGCGCGGCGTAACCGCGGTCTAAATCAGACAGCTGGCCTTTTTGCCATACATACACTAAAGGCGTGCTCAGCGCAATGGTGGAGTACACACCGCTTATGCAGCCCACAAGCATAGCAAATGCAAACGAGTTGAGCACTTCTCCGCCCATAAAGTACAAAATAAACAGGGCGAAGATAACCGTAAGGGAGGTGATAATCGTGCGGGATAACGTTTCGTTAATGGACAGATTAATCAACTCTCTCATACTCATTTTGGGGTGCAGGCGGATGTTTTCACGCATACGGTCAAAGATAACGATGGTGTCGTTAATAGAAAACCCGGCCACCGTTAAAAATGCCGCCACTACAACCAGGTCAATCTCCCGTTGAGTAAGCGAGAACGCCAACGCCATTACCCACAAGTCGTGGAATAAGGCTACCACGCCCGAAATACCCCACAGGATATTGCTGAAGCGAAACGCTACGTAAATGATGATGAACACCAAGGACAATAAAATTGCCCACATAGCGCGTTCGGTCATATCGCTTCCAACAGCCGGGCCTACGGAGTTGGTTTGTTCCACCGTAAACGGTACTTTAAGCGTTTGCAGGGCTTGTTCAATACGGCCCTGTACCACGCCTACTTCGTTAGAGGTGCTCTTTTCGCGGATAGCGAAGGAGTTGTCCCCGTAGGATTGAATGGACGAGTTTTCACCCGTTTCATCCAGCGCAGCGCGGATAGCGGCCATATCAACCGGTTTTTCAAATTTAACCTGCACCATAGTGCCGCCGGTAAAGTCTATCCCCAGGTTAAAGCCTTTGGTGCCAAAGCAGATGGCTCCGGCCAAAAGCACTAGGGCAAACAGAACAAAATACACCTTGCGGTATTTAAGGAAATCAATGTTTGTTTTGGGTAATAAGTGCATCATAAGCTGATCTCCTTGGGGTTAGAGGTTAAAATCAGCTCGTAAATAGCCCGTGTTACAAACACGGCCGTAAACAAGCTGACCGTAAGGCCGATAATCAGCGTAACGGCAAAACCTTTTACCGGGCCCGTACCAAACTGCAGCAAGCACGCCGCCACGATAATGGAGGTAATGTTAGAGTCAAAAATAGCAGACCAGGCTTTATCATACCCCAGGTGGATTACTTCGTATATCGGTTTGCCCAGGTGGGTTTCTTCGCGCATACGTTCAATAATAAGCACGTTGGCGTCAATGGCCATAGCCAAAGACAAAATGATACCCGCAATACCAGGCAACGTTAACGTGGCGGAGAAATAGCTCATAACCGCCGTTAACAAAATGAGGTTTAAGATAAGGGCGCTGTCAGCAATAAAACCGGCGCCTTTGTAATAAACCGCCATAAAAACCAAGATGAGCAACAAACCGTAGAAAGAAGCCGTCAAACCGGATTTGATGGAGTCTTCACCCAAGGTCGGCCCGATGGTTTTCTTTTCAATAATCTTTACGGGGGCGGGCAGCGCACCGGCTTTAAGTACGATGGTGAGCTGTCTGGCTTCGTCTAAGGTAAACGTACCGGAAATGCGCCCGTCTTTGGTGATGCGGCTTTGCACGGTGGGGGCGGATTGGACGGTATTGTCCAACACAATAGCCAACCGTTTGCCAATGTTGGCGCCCGTCAATTTACCAAACTTTTTGCTGCCTTCTGCGTTGAAGGTAAAAGAGACTTCCGGGTAGCCGTTTTCGCCATACATCGTTAAGCGGGCGTCGTCCAAATCAGCACCGGTTACGGTTACTTCTTTGGTAACTACCAGGTAGCCGCCTTCTTTGTTGCGCATAATTTGCACATCGTTGGGCAGTAATTTGGCAATGGAAGGAATTAAAAGGCCGTTGTCGTCAAACGGGTTTTCGGTTTCTTCCAGCTTTTCAATGGCTTTGGAATAGGCGTCCGTATTTTCTTTTACGATACGGAACTCCAACATAGCCGTCTTGCCGATTAATTCTTCCGCTCTTTGCGGGTTGGCCACACCGGGCAGCTGCACCATAATCCACTTATCGCCCTGGCGGGTGATTTGCGTTTCGGACAGGCCGTACTGGTCAATGCGGTTGCGGATAATTTCAATCGCGCGGGCCATGGCTTCGTTAAGCGGTTCTTTCTTGTCCAGTTTGGCTACTTCCAGTTCCAAAAGCAGGCTGGAGCCGCCTCTTAAATCCAAGCCCAGGTTGAGCATCCGTTTCGGGCGCTCCCCCATAGAATCCAGCGTTTCCCGTTCGGCAAGCGGTTTGGAGTACCACTTGTAGTTCGGGTAAATCAGGTAAAGGGAGCCCAACAATATGGCAATGATGAAGCCCCATTTCCAAGCTAGTCTGTTAGACATTATTTTGCATCTCCTTGTTGTTTAACGGGTTGCATCTCGTTTACAAATCCAACAACAGCCGTTTTTAAAACGGTAAGTTTTACGTTCTCCGCAATTTTTATTTCCAACATATTGTCTTTAAAGCCGGCCACCGTGCCTACAATGCCGCCGGAAAGGATGACACCGTCTCCTTTTTGTAAAGCGTCCACTTTGGTTTGGCGTTCCTGTTCACGTTTCTTTTGCCCCCGGCCGCTCCACAACATCAGCACGACCATCGCCAACAGAAACAAAAATAACATCATATTTGCGCCGCCTTGTGCGGCTGCGGTTGTTTCCATGTACGTCCTCCTGATAAAAAGAGTTAAATATACATCTGCTATTTTAGCATATTTACGCCGGTACTTTCCCTGGTGTTTACGGCTGGGGGAAAGTGGTCATCATTTCCAGCAGTGCCTTGTCTTGGGCCTTAGAGGAGTTTAACGGTACAATTTGCACTCCCTTAGACGTGGTAATCACCGCGTAATCTTCCTTAATATCAAAAATGCTGCGCGGTTCATCGGCAAACAAACTGTGCCCAAAAAAGGCCTGCGGCGGTTCAATGTTCAGTAAATCCAACACGGTGGGGGCTATATCTAACTGGGAAACCAAAGCATCCGGGTCTATTTTTTGTTTAAGCGGCGTTTTGGTTAATACCACAAAGGGCAAATCATCATATTTTGCCGGATGGGGGGAAAATAAGGCATTGGTGGGAGTATCTGGGTAGGCGGGGTGGTCAGCCGTGAGGAGGATGAGCGTGTCCTCATCCCACAGGCCGCGGCGCTGCAAATCTTGCAGGAAGTGTTTTACGTCCTGCCCCAAGCGGGCAAATGCACGGGGCATAGTGGGGGTATCGTAAAAAGGCGCGTCAATTTCCTCGTAAGTTTCGCCCAAATAGTCACTTCTTCCCAGCGGAACGTGGGAATCTACAGTAAGCAAGGTTAAGAATACCGGTTCGTCTTTGTGGGTTTGCAAGTATTCGGCTGCGTATTGAAAGAGTTTGCGGTCTAACAGGCCCCACCAATCCACAAACGGGGCGTAAGCCGGTTGGGTTTCAAAAAAATTACTGCCGATGACCTCTTCAAACCCGGCCTGTTCAAATAAAACGTTTTCATCCATATATTTTTCGTTGGCTCCACGCAGGAAGGCCGTGTGGTAGCCGCGTTCTTTGAGCATACGCACAAAGGACACGGGGTAGGCGTTTTCATAAGCTAATTTAACGTACGGGTGAGAGGTGAAAATAACCGAAAGTCCATACAAAGTGGAAAGGGTAACGTGTCTTAAGGCGGTGGAAGGGTAGGCCTCAAAAAGGGCGTCTATTTCTTGGCTGGCCTGGGGCGGAATTTTGGGGTTAAAGCGGTGCAGGTATTTAACGGAGAAGGACTCCGCCGCAATGAGCACCACACGTTTGTATTGTTTGCCAATGCCAGTATTTTTTGCGTTCCATATATTATATTGTTTGGCCAATTCTTGAGACTGGGGGGAAGGCTTGCCGATAATGGGTTTAAGCGGTTTAGCCAAAACGGCGCGCAATGTGTAAACGGGCGAGGGGGGAAGTAAATACTTGGCATAAAAATCATGCGGGGACGGAAGCAGCGCCAACGGGTTGCTAATCCATAACACAAATAACCCGGCCGCGCAATACACCAGCCTGCGGGCGGCCACCAGCCGTTTAGCCGGCACAAACCCGCGGGAAGAAAATACACAAAATGCCACTAAGAGTAGAAAATAAGTAATCACGCGCCAATCGGTTAAAAAGGCGTAGTCGCCTCCTTCCATGGTTTGCAGGTATTTGGCGCCAAAGCGTTCTTTAAAATACCACAATAATACCATATCAGCCGTTAGAGCCAAATAGTATAGGAAGGACAGCCCCGCCATAAACCATCTGTTTTTTATACCTATTAATTGGCAAATAGAAAGGAGGGTGCCTAAAAAGAGAAATTCACAAAACAGCTTGGCTCCCAGCGCGGCTGCGGCGGTGCCGGGGGTAAGCGTACCTAATTGATGTAAGCCAAATACACATAAAGCCAGGGCGGGGAGGGATAAAACAAGTAAAAATTTATAATCGTTTTTAAAAGCGCAAAAAAGGTGTTCTTTGAGTTTTTGCATAGAAGTGCGAGCCTCTGTTACATTTGATATAATTATTATATCTTATTGTGAGGCTTTGCCGCCTGGCCCGGTCTTTGTGGCCGGCAGGAGCAAAGTAAAGCGAACATGGAAAAACAAGAATTAGAAATAATGCGTCACTCGTGCGCACACGTGATGGCGCAAGCAGTACAGCAGTTATTCCCCGGTACGAAATTGGGTATCGGCCCGGCCATAGACAATGGCTTTTATTATGATTTTGACTGCCCCACCCAATTCACTCCCGAAGACCTTAAAAAAATTGAGACCAAGATGAAAGAAATCATCAAGGCCCGCCAGCCGTTTGAACGCAAGGAAATGTCCAAGGCCGA
>CALUUY010000068.1 GCA_944324095.1 uncultured Elusimicrobiales bacterium | reverse complement strand
ATGCCTAGGGTTTTAAGCAGTTTTTAAAACGTTAAAAAATGCTGTTCGGCCAAAATTTCCGTGGGGGCCATTAAGGCGGATTGGTATCCGTTTTCCGCCGCTAATAACATAGCCGAAAGCGCCACCACCGTTTTGCCGGAGCCTACGTCTCCCTGTAAAAGGCGGTTCATCGGGCGGGGGGATTGAAGATCCCGGAAAATTTCGTTAATAACGTGTTTTTGGCTGTTTGTAAAATCAAACCCTAAATTTTGCCTAAACGGGGTAAGTAGCGTGCGGTGGATGGTGTAGGCGTAGCCTTTTTCCAAAATTTTTGTTTGGGTGCGTTTGATGCCCCAGGCGGTGGCTAAAAGCAGAAACTCTTCGTAAGCCAGGCGGGCGCGGGCGGCGTCCAGTTCGGTTAAACTGCCGGGGAAGTGGATGCCCTTTAGCGCTTGCGCACTGCCCAAAAGGCTGCGCTTGGCCAGAAGAGAAGGGGGCAAAATTTCCGGCTCTTTCTCCAACAGTTCGGTTTGAAGGGCTTCGTGCATAAATTGGCGGAATTGTTTGTTGGTGAGCCCTTCCGTTAAAGAATAAACAGGGGTTATACGCCCGGCGTGAAGAGCGGTTTGCGGGTCAGAAACGGGGTAATATTCGTCCACGTTTATTTTGTCGCCAAAAAAATTATTGCGGTTTTCCGGCCGGCCGATGACCCATACCTCGGCATTGATTTTAAAATCTTTTTTTAATTGATAGAACGGGTCAAACCGAAAGCGCCCAAACATTCTTTTTTTAAACCAGGTGCATTCAATTTGCCGGCCTTTTTCGTCTTCCAGCAAAGCTTTAAAAATAAGTACGCTTCGGGCGGGTATTTCCCGGCAGTTTAGTACGCGCCCTTTAAATACGGTAAGTTGGCCGGAGTTGTAATCGTTAGGCGGTTGGCCTAGGCGTCTGTCCTGGTAAGTGCGGGGGTAATAATGCAATAAATCCGTAAGCGTGGAGATTTCCAGCTTTTCAAAAAGTTTGGCTTTGGCCGGGCCCAGCCCTTTTAATGATTGCAGGGAGTTTTTGTTCACGGATTAATCCTTTTTTATATTTTAGCAAAAAGACGTCTTTGCAGCTGTGTAAGCGGATGTTGCTTACGCGGGGAAGTATTTTTGCTACAATGAACAAAAAGGAGGCTGTGTTTATGGATATAGAAGCTATTTCTAGTAATATAACCGCGCATTTGGCCGTTATCGGGCAGACCGGGCTTAAGTTTTTGGTGGAAGTAGTGGTGGCTTTATTTATTTTAGTTATTGGGTTGTATTTATCCCGCTTTGCAAGTTCTTGGAGTAAGAGGCTGTTAAATAAAATATCGTTTGATGAAAAGACGTCCAAAATTGGCATTAACGAATTGTGTGTACGGTTCGGCTTGGGGAAATCTCCCACCTACATTATTTCTTTTGTGCTGGCCTGGGCGGTGATTTTCTATGCCATAGTGTTGGCGGCGGATTTCTTGCATTTAACGGTTATACGGGATTTGTTTACCCGGTTCTTGGCGTTTATACCGACGTTGTTTGTGTCGGTGTTGATTTTGTTTGCAGGGCTGTTGTTTGGCAAATTGATGGGAAACATTATTGATAATGCCTCCCGCGCCAATAATTTAAAAGGCGGGTTTTTAATTTCCCGCGCGGTAAACGTATTTATCGTGTTTTTCTGTGCGCTGGTAGCGGTGGAAAATTTAGGCTTTGCTACTCAGTTGGTAAACAATGTGGTGGTTATTCTGTTGGCCTCTTTGGGGCTTGCTTTTGGTATAGGGGTGGGGCTTGGCAGTAAACCGCTGGTGGAAGAATTCCTGCGGGATTTATTCCAAAAAGAAAGTGAAAAATAACCCTTCGTTATCTTTCCCCGGCTGATAGTGCCGGGGAATTTTTGTGTATAGAAATAGACAGATTGAATTTTTAGGTTTTATTGTTTATAGTTATAGATATAAGGAGTATTTATGAAAAGCGCCCCTCTTGTATTTAGTTTGTTGTTTGCCAGCGCCTGTGCGTATGCCGGTGCGCCGTTTGCTTTTTTGCCCGGGGCGGAATCAAATGATGCAGACTCCCCTGCCCGGTTGCTGCGTAAAATAGCGGCAGGAGAAGCCGTTTGTGTACAGTTGGAGAATCGTTATCAGCCCGGCCCCAAACAGCCGTATGTGGAAATGCTGTCTCGCGCATACAATAAATGGTTTTCTTATACTAAAAAAGCCATTGAAAAATCCGGCCGGCAGGAAGAATTTGCCGATTTAATGCCTATTTTAAACCGCCAGGTAGAAATAAAACTGGAAGGGCAAAGCTGCCAAGAGCCGGACATAAAAATGTACGTGTTGTCTGAAAAAGAAAAAGACCATTATTGCGGTTCCGGCGCTTTGGCTTGTATGGGGATTTATGGCTCTCCAATGAAATTGTATTTCCACCCGTACAAAAAAATTAATGCGTGGATGATGGGCGGATTGAACAACTTGCTCGCCCACGAATTGGGGCACAGTTTAGGCTTGGCGGATCAATACAAAGAAGGGCGTGATAATGCGAGCGAGATTTATCACACCCCGGATATTCAAAGAACCATTATGTCCAGCGCTTCGCCTTTTTTTGGCTTTGGGTGTGACGATGCCGACGCATTTGTTAATTTGTTGGATGTAGCCGTTTTAAGAAATTCCCGCGGCGGGGCGGAGGGCTGGCGCAGTTTCTGCCGCAAGCGCAATTATTCTTATGTAAACGGGCGTGCCGTGGTAAACGGAAAGTACGCCGTGGACATTGTAGGAGAACATAAAGGGGTGCCTGTTAGTATTTTTGATAAAAAGGGGCAGCTCGTATCTCAAAAACTATATGATTTCCCGACGGACAGTGTAAATTACAATGTACTTGCCCCGTTTGAGCCTATTCAGGTGGAAAAAGACCACCGCGGCCGTGTAATTTATGAGAAAAACGCCCGCGGGGAGGAGCGCTTTTGCTCTTACACTTATGGAAGAACTTCTTGTGTGGTGGTGCGGGGGGATCAGCTGCTGGCCAGTTTTTCTAAAAAGTCCTTAATGGGCAAGCAGTCTTATTTTTTGGAATATAGATCCGGCAAAAACGACCATTTAATTCGCTTCACCCGTACCGGCTCCAGAAGCGGGGATTTAACCTATTTTGGCAATAAGACGGTAAAAAGCTATACCGTGTCCAGACGGGGTAATCTTAGCCAATGGGAGCCCAAGGGCAAGCAAAAACTGGTGCTGCCGGTTTCGCGCCTAACAGACAGGGTTACCCAAGAGAAGGAAAAAGCCTTCCAGCAACATTTAACAGAAATATATAAAAAGTATTTTAAATAAAATAATGTCTTTACCCGGGTTGTTAAAAACCCGGGTTTTTTGTTTTCTTGTCTTGTGGCGTAAGGTGGCCTAAAAAACTGGGAAAGCAAAAAGTTGTTGATTGTGCTATACCCAGCACCCAGGTGGCTGGAATAATTTTTATAACAGGAGCAGTAAAAACCCCCAGCTTGCGGCTAGGGGTTTGGGGGATTATACCGTTTGTTTTAGATTGCAAAACCACGCACCGTGGGTAGTGGCGCCGGCATTTTTTAACAGGGGATTATCCGGCGTGAGAGTGCGGGCAATGCGTTTGTTTTGACGGTAAATGAAAGCGCATTCTTTTTCGGATAAATAGATAATGTCTTCCGTTTGTGTAAACAACACACGGCTAGCAAGCTGGGTATGGGGCAAACGGGTTAATCTAAATAAATTTTTAATTTTATTGTATGCTTTCATACTTTTAGTATATCGTTATAATAGGCGTGCAGCCAGGGCCCTTGGGCCCTAATGGGGCGGCATTTTGGGCCTATAAGAAATAAGGCCTTTTGTCCCATAAGCCAAAAAGCCCACGGCGCGGTGGGAATTGGTATAATTTATATAGGTAAGTTATGTCTATTTTTTCTAAACTTTTTAAATTGTTTCTAACCGTGGTGTTGATGCCTTTGATACCAATGGCTCTTTTGCTTGCCTATTATCAGGAACATTTAAAAGACAATATTTTGGAAACCCATTCCAATTTGGCGCAGATTGTGGCCTCTTCCGTTAACCAGCATATAGAAGATTTGGGCTGGCGATTGGCGTTTGCGCAAAACGTGTCTGAAGCGTTAGAAAAAGGTAACCCCGCCGATGAGCTGCTTTACAACGCTATGGCAGCCAACCCGGATTTTTTAATGCTGGCCGTGTTGGATAAAAACGGCAAAGAAACCACCCGTATAGGGGCCAAATCCCTGTTAAACAAAATACCTAAGTTGGATTTATCGGCCGATGACTCCTTGCCGGAGGCAGGCAGTAATAATCTGTCCGTCAGCGGGTTTGAAGTGGTGGAAGGCCGCCCGATTAGCGAGTTTGTTTATACAATGCCTAACGGGGATTACCTTTATGGAATCGTCAGTTTTTTTGGGCTGCTTACCCGCGTGCAGGAACAGCGCATCGGGCGGACGGGGCAGATTTATATTGTAGGGGAAGACGGCCAGTTTTTTTACGGGGCCAATCAGTCCCGGCCGGAAATTTCTGCAGAAGAGATGAAACAGGTGTTTGATGAAAATACGCGTTTTATTAAAAAGATAAAAGGGGCTAAGGACGTTTTTGTTGGTGCGTATGCGCCCACCCCTATTTGGGGCACGTATGCGGTAGTTTTACAGCTTCAAGACGAAGCCTTCCGCTCTATTCATTATACCAACATTATTATCGTTTTGTTTATGCTGGCCATTGCCACGTTGGCGTATTTTGGCGCGCTTACTTTTGCCGAAAGTTTGGGCGAGCCGATTGCCGCACTGGATAAAGCTGCCAAAGAAGTGAGTGAAGGCTCTTTAGACCAACAGATTGATGAAGATATTGGGTGGGGGGAATTTAAAAACCTGGTTGCTTCTTTTAATAAGATGACGGCAGATTTAAAAGACTATCAAACCTTGCAACTGCAAGCGCAGTTAAGCCAAATGAAAGAGGATCTGTTCCGCGCCGTGGCGCACGATTTGCGCGCCCCGCTTTTGGGCCTGCAAGGGTATATTTATATATTATCCAGCGGCAAAGCTACTAAAGAAGAAGAAAAAGAATATTTAGAACTTATGCGCCAGGCGGCGGCAAACTTATCGTCTTTATTAGAGGACGTGTTGGACGTTTCCCGTCTGGAAGCCGGCACCCTTAACCCGGCCTTGCAAGAGGTTTATTTGCCCAAGCTGGCGCAGGAAGCGGCCGATACGGTGGCGCCTTCTGCGCGGGAAAAACACCTAGAGCTTAACGTTCAAGTGCCGGATATTACCCTGCAGGCGGACGAGAAATTATTGCGCCGCGTGTTGATTAACCTTCTTTCTAATGCTGTAAAATTTACCCAAGCTGGTTTTGTGCGTTTGGAAGCCAAAGAAGAGCCCGGCCGCGTACTTATTTCGGTTACAGACAGCGGCGTAGGCATAGCCTTAAAAGACCAGCAGACCATTTTTGAAAAATACCATCAAGTCCGTTCGGATTCCCGCGGGTACGGCTTAGGTTTATTTATCAGCAGGCAGATTGCCTGCGCACACGGCGGGGACATTGTTGTATCATCCGAACCCGGCAAAGGAAGCACTTTTACGGTAACCTTGCCGAAGGAGAAAAAATGATTGTTTTTTGGCGTTTGTTTTTAGCATATTATTTGGCGGATTTTGCCTTATACGGCAAATGGTTTTATCTGTACGGAGTGCATAAACCGTGGAAGGCCGCCGCGGCGCGCGGAGTATTGTTTTTCCTGCTGGCGGTGGCGTTGTGCTGGCAGTATTTGGATATGAATTGGTCGTTTTTTGGCTTAACGCAGATAAGCGGGCTGGCGGCGCTGTTTCCTATAACGGTGTTGTATGTGTTTTCGGACGGATGGTTTAAATTAAGCGGTACGCATAAATACAATAATACACTTTCTTTTGTACTGCACGATTTGTTTAATTTGTTTGTGCTGTTTTTGGCGGTTCCGTTTCGCGCTTTGTATGAAACGGGCAGCTTTTTTGCTGAAAAATGGGTCATCTTTTTTGTAGGCCTTTTGTTTGTAACCAAAGTGTTGGGCAGTTTTATTTTCTGTGTGGAAAAAGATTTATACGGGCGCGATTTTCCCACTGCGGATGAACATTGGATTATGATGATGATGCGCGCCATTTTCTTTTTAACGGGTTTGTTACCCGGCTGGCGCTGGTTGTTTTTTATGGCGGCTTGTTGGGGGGCGGTCATTTATGCCCGCAAGATACGTTTAATGGATATTTCGTCTTTTGCATTTTATTTTGGTTTTGGTGTTACGTGTGCAGTAAGCTGGGCCGTGCATTGGCGGGTTTATTTAAATTGGTAAAAGTATGAATATAACAGAGGCTAAATTTGCTTGTTTAGATACGGAAACCACCGGTCTTTCCCCTCAAATGGGTGGAAAGATTTGTGAAATAGCCGTATCCATTACCCAAGGGGGGGAGCTGGTGGAGGAATTTTCCACCCTGCTTAACCCCGGTATGCCTATGAGCCCGGAGGTCATCAACATACACGGTATTACTAATGAGATGGTAGCCGGGGCGCCTTCGTTTGCGGAAGTGGCGCCAAAGCTGATGTCTTTGCTGGACGGGTGTGTGTTGGTAGCGCATAATGCCGATTTTGACCTTAATTTTTTGCGGGAAGAATTTGCTTCCTGCGGGCTTCGCTTGCCGGATAATCCGGTGTTGGACACGCTTAAAATGGCCCGTAAAAGCGGCCGTTTTGCTAAAAACAATTTGGGTTGCGTGGCGGAGGATTTGGGTATTAGCTGCCAGGGCTGGCACCGTGCGATGGCTGATACCAAGATGGCGGAGCAGATTTTTTACTATTTTTTAAACCGTTTGTATGGGCGCGGGGTGCAGACGGTGGAAGATTTGCAGAAATTTCAGTATAAGAAGTGGACGGAACTGATTTGTGCTGATAAGGAGAGTATAGTATGAAAAAAGTAGTGCTTATTATTCGTGACGGGTGGGGTGATGCCAAACCCGGCAAATACAATGCGGTGTCTAATGCCAAGACGCCCAATATGGATAAATATTTAAAAGAATATCCGCATACGCAAATTGA
>CALUUY010000067.1 GCA_944324095.1 uncultured Elusimicrobiales bacterium | reverse complement strand
GTGCGGGCTTCTTCAAAATATTTTAAATAGTTGGCGTAATAGACTACGTTTCCGCAGTCGGTATCGTGGTAAAAAATGGTTTTTTTCATACTTATTCTCCAATGATTTTCACCAGCACGCGTTTGTTGCGCTGGCCGTCAAATTCTGCATAAAAAATGGTTTCCCAAGGGCCAAAATCTAAACGGCCGTTGGTAACGGCTACCACCACTTCGCGCCCCATCAGGGTGCGTTTTAAATGGGCGTCGCCGTTGTCTTCCCCGGTAAGGTTGTGTTGGTATTTGTCCACCCCGTACGGGGCCAGTTTTTCCGTCCAGCGCAGGAAATCTTGGTGCAGGCCGGACTCGTTATCATTAATAAACACGCTGGAAGTGATGTGCATAGAATTAACCAGGCACAAGCCTTCCTGAATGCCGCTTTTTTTAAGGGCTTCTTCCACTTGGGCGGTGATGTTGACAATCTGGTACCGCTGGGGAGTATTGATGACTAGATATTCGGTATGAGATTTCATATATATTATTATACTTATTATCCGGGCTGAATTTATGGCTTAGATTTGTTACAATAAAATTATGAATTTGGAAGAAATTAAAAAAAGATTACGCACCCCTCAAAAAGTGGTTAAAGAGCAGGCCCGCCAGGCGGCTGCGGAGGAGTCTCGCCGTAAGGCGGCGGCCCAGCCCAAAACTTGGCTGGACTATTTACCTATGGCGGCTATGATTATTACGATAGGGGTGTTGTTTTTGTCGCTTATTTTTATAATGGCTTCCAAAAATAAGGCGGAAAACATCCCCGCCTCGCTAGACCCGGATAACTTAAAAGGCTTGGTGGTAGATAAAGAGTTTAACCCTTCCACAGGTGTGCGTTATGTACAAGTACGCGAAGGGCAAGACCGCAGTGTAAACGTAACCACCTTGGGTACCACTATCCCCATTATCAGCCGTTTTAATTTAAACACCATTAACCAAGGTAATTTGGAAACCATTGGGGCGGCCCCTTGGGCGTTGACGTCTAACATTGCCGCCAATGTGGACGACCCGGACATCCTGCCCTATCTGTTAAACCGGGATGAGATGATAAAAGCTTTTATTGAACGCCCCGATGCGGCCAACTTGCTTAATGACCCCATAGAACTGCGTTTGTTTGTGGAAGACCAGGCCGCTATGGATGAGTTTTTCCAAGACGAAACCGTGCGGCGTGTACTTTCGGATGAAAAACTGTTAAAAACGATAGCCGGCAGCAGGTTTATGGCGTTCTTATTAATTAGCAAATCGGGCAAATATTACCGGGATCATCCGCAGGAAGCGGCCAAAATTATCAACTCAAACGCCTACTTGCGGGAGATGAAAAATAACCCGGCTGTCCGACGGGCGGTGCAGAATAATACGTATCTTAAAAAAATAGCGCCTATACTTTTAAAATAAAATTTGTTATAATATTTGTGTTGGAAGTAAACAGATTTTCGCGGGCGTGGTTCAATGGTAGAACGCGACCTTGCCAAGGTTGAGACGAGAGTTCGATTCTCTTCGCCCGCTCCATTTAAAAACCCTCGGTTTATGCCGAGGGTTTTTTGTTGTGTTTAAAAGGCGGTACCCGGTTAGCGGGTTAACGCCGTGGCCTGCGTTAGAAAAATTCCTTTCTTTTTGTTGTTTGGATGACAGACTATTTAACGGTATTTTGGCGCTTTGGAGGGGGCCGGTATGGTGCTTTGGGAGTGATTTAGCGGCGGTGACTTTTTAAAATAGGCCATAGGGCCTATTTAATCTTGGGCCCAAAAATAAAGCCCGGTAGGCCCAATGGCCCTTTTTATAGGCAGGGTGTAAATTATACTGTTAAATAAGAGGGTATTATGAAAAACATATTTGCTTTTATTCTTGTTTTGTGTGTGGCGGCCGGCGTACAGGCTAAACCGGTTTCCGGCGCCCATAGTGACTGGAAACTGCAGGCGGGGGTTCCTTCTGCGGTAGTGGATAATTTACGTTTTACCCCGTCTATTGATTTAAATAAAGAAGATGCTTTTGGAAACACCCCGGTTTTTGCCGCGGCCCGCAAAGGAGACGTGCGCTTTTTGGCTTGGTTGGAAAAAGTGGCTCCGAATGGAGAGTATTTGATTCGCACCGGGAAAGACGGCAACAACGTGTTGCACGTGGCGCGTGATTTAAAAACCTTTAATGCTTTGTTGGGGTCTATCCGCCACTTTTATCCGCAAGATTGCCAACGCATTGTACAGTTTTTGTTGGAACAAAAAAATGATTTGAAAGAAACCCCTCTGCGTGCCCAATTAAATTACGGAAAAGCAGACATTTTTATTAAATATTTTCCCTCTACCCGTTTGTATGCGCGTATGAACCGGGTGCAGGGCAAACTCTCCCAAGGGGGGCTGCTGGCGGCCGTGGCGGAAGATGAAAAAAAGGCCGTGTTGGAAGTTTCTAAAGATTTAAGCGGTTTAACTCTTCCGCAGGCGGTGCGCCGTTCAGCCGCTCGCCCAGGGATGGATGCCGTGGTTCAGTTTTTCGAACAAGAATTCCCCTCCTTATAGTGCTTTTTCATAGCCTCCTTCCCCGGATAAGCAATTATCCGGGGTTTTTGTTTATTTAAATTTTTGTACACTATATTTATGGAAAACAAAGAAATGGGACGCCTGCGCAAGAATACCTATTATTTGCGTGGTTTTAAGCGTAGTTTTATTTTTATTTTAATTGCTGCCGTGCTGGTGGGGACGGCTTCCGTCTTGGCTTGGCAGCAGGTTACGCGGCGCCTATCTCAAGATGCGCGGGAGTCTATCGTTTCGGCCGGGCGGGAGCTGGCTGAAAATTTTAACTATTTACTGGAAGCGGAGTTTCAAATACTTTCTTCTATTTCTGTTTCTTTGGAATCCCCTGCCGTTTCTGCGCATACGGAGCGGCTAGTTTCGTATTTGGAAAGACAAAACCGGCGCAATTTGTTTGATTTGACGGGTTATCAAAACCCGGACGGCACCGCCTGGTTTTCCAACGGGAAAACCTTGTCTTGGTTTTTAACCCCGCAGGAAGTTCAACAAGTTTACAAAAACGGTCGCTACGTTTCCGCCCGCCGCCAAGACCCCTTTGACCAAGAAGACATTTTAGTTTTTGCCGTTCCGTTAAAAGAAGGCGAAAACGCCGGCGTTGTTTTTGCCACCCATTCGGCCGTTTTTTACCGCCAAACTTTAACGGCTAATTTATGGCAAGGCAACGGTATTGGCATTATTATGGATAAAAGCGGAACGATTATTTTGTCGGCGCCCAAGTCTTCCTTTGGCAATATTTTTGAAATGGCGTTGGATTTTGTGTTTGATGGGGGCTTCTCGGCAGATAAAATCCAGCAGGATATTGCCGCCGGAGAAAGCGGCGTAAGCGGTTATTCTTTGCGGGGGGAACATCGGTTTGCGTCGTATTATCCGCTAAAATACAACAATTGGTATGCCTTTGCCGTGTTGCCCACGGCCTTCGTGGCCGAGAAGGCCCTGGGATTGATGGTAATGGCGTGGCTGATTTGTTTTGCAGTCATTGCGGTATTGGTTATTTGTATTGTGTTTATGCTGCGTATGCAACATCAAAACGGCAGAGCCCTTTATACAATGGGCTTTGTGGATAGCCTGACCAATGCCGATAATTTAAACGCTTTTCATTTTAAATACGAAGGTGCCGTTTCTGCTTTTAAAAACCAAGGGGTTCCTTATGCGTTGGCGGTGGTAAACATTAACCGTTTTAAAGCCGTTAATGATATTTATGGGTTGGAAGAAGGGGACAAGATTTTAAAACAGGTTGCTAGTGCGTTGCAAAGCGGGTTGCAGGAAGGAGAACTTTTTTGTCGTTCTTCGGCCGATGAATTTTTGTTGTTATTAGCCTGCCCCGGCCGTACGGAATTGGCCGCCCGGTTGGAAGAGGCGTCCACCCGTGCAGGGCGTTTCTGCCGGGAGGACGGCAAATGCCTTCCGCTTTCTTTAACCTGCGGCATATACGTGGTGGATGAGCAAGTGCCCTTTTATATTATGGTAGATAGAGCAAAACTGGCGCTTTCGTCCGCCCGCCAGCGGGCAGGGGCTGTATATGCTTTTTATGACGAAGAGTTCCGCCGCCGCATTGTGGCGGAGAAAAACATAGAAAGCCATATGGAAAGCGCCCTTCAAAATGGCGAGTTTAAATTGTATTTGCAGCCTAAATGTAATTTTAAGACCGGCCGCATAGAAAGCGCAGAAGCCTTGGTGCGTTGGGATTCTGGGGATAAAGGGCTTATCGCTCCGGACAACTTTATTCCCATTTTTGAAAAAAACGGTTTTATTTTAAAGCTGGACTGGTTTATGTTAAAACAAACCCTGGCTTTATTAAAAAGCTGGAAGGAGCAAGGCCTTCGGGTGGTGCCGATAGGGATTAATTTTTCCCGTTTGCATTTAGATGACCCCTCTTTTGTGCCTGAGCTGGCCCGCTTGGCGGATGAATACGGGGTGGAACATCACCTGCTGGAAGCAGAACTGACGGAAAGCGTTGTATTTGGCAATACGGCCGTGATGAAACGCTTTGTGGATGATTTGCACCAAAACGGTTTTACAGTGGCGATGGATGATTTTGGTTCCGGGTATTCTTCTTTAAACGTATTAAAAAACCTGGATTTTGACTGTGTGAAACTGGATAAAGAATTCTTAATGCGCGAAGAGGGCAGCGCCCGTATGCGCGCCATCATTTCCGGCTTGGTTAGTATGATAAAAAGCCTGGGAGGAAGTATTGTAGCCGAAGGGGTGGAAACGCAAGAGCAGGCGCAGTTTTTGCAATCTATCGGCTGCGATTTAGCACAAGGATATTTCTTCCATAAGCCGCTGGCCGCGCAGGATTTTGCGCGTTTGCTGGCCCCTAATCAGCCGGATAACAAGCAGTAATGTTAGCCTAAGAATTTGATGGAATTGGGCAGAATCACGTCTTCCATTACGCTTAAAGCGTAAGAGTCGGTCATCCCGGCAATATAATCCACAATAATTTCATCCCGTTGGTTTTTGTTTGTATATACGCGCTGCATAGAACGTATATAGTTGGCAAAGGCGCGGGCGGTTTGTTTGCCTTCCTGGTCGTAGGAGGGAAAATCAAAGCCGTAGCGGTCAAAAAGCGAGCGGAAATAGTCAAACAAGTCGGCTATACGGCGGTCTATGGTTTCTTTGCGCTGGCGCATTTGGGCGTTATGGTAGATATAGTCATAATTAAAATGGCGCAGGCAGGAGATAAGTTCAAATTTTTCCGGCGAAAACCCAATATAATCTTTATCTGCCGAGTGATGAATCAAATCCAAGGAAAGCGTGCTTATAATTTCCCCATTATTGCTGCCCAGTTCACGCTGAACAGCCTGGGGAATGTCTGCCTTAGTAATTAGTTTGGCTTTTACGGCGTCTTCAATATCGCGGCCCAAGTAGGCTATTTTGTCTGCCAGGCGCACGATGCAGCCTTCATAGGTGGAGGGCATTTGGTTGCGCCCGGTTATTTTTTCTAAATCATTGGGTTTAGCGGCGGGGCGAAGCTGATTAGTGGCAAAATCTTCCCCACAGTGGCAGATAATCCCGTCTTTAACGGCAAAAGTTAAATTCAGCCCTTCCCCGCAGTTAGCCAAGTGTTCCACCACGCGGTAGCTGTTAATTTCGTGCAGGAAGGTATGCGGTGTGATACAGGCGGCGATGGCGCGTTCTCCTTCGTGCCCAAAGGGGGCGTGGCCAATGTCGTGCCCTAAGCCGATGGCGTAGGCAAGGTCTTGGTTTAAATCCCAGTTTCCGCTTTTGTTGAGCCCGCGGCAGATACTGGCCGCAATGGTGGCCACGTGCAAGACGTGTTCTATACGGGTGCAGATGTGGTCATTATCCGGGGCAAAGAATACCTGCGTTTTGTGTTTTAAGCGTCTAAACGGCAGGGAGTGTATAATTTTTGTTTGATCCCGGAAGTACTCATCGCGCACATCCGGCGTATGCGGGTGGGTGCGTTTGAGGTAAATGGCTTCATCAAAAGGGTTTTTATTCATAAAATTATGATACCATAATATAAAAGCCCGTTTCACGGGCGTTGCGCTGGGAGCGTATGCTATGACACCAAAACCTGCTGTATATGCCGGTTCATTTGACCCTATTACAAACGGACATCTTGATGTTATCCGCCGGGCGGCGCGGTTGTTTGGCGCGGTGCGGGTAGTCGTTTTAACAAACCCCCATAAGAAGCCGTTGTTTTCTGTGCAGCAGCGGCTGGAGTTAATCCGTCAATCTGTGGAAGGGATATCCGGGGTTACGGCGGATAGCTATGAGGGGTTGTTGGTGGATTATATGCAACAAAACGCACTTACTGTTTTGGTGCGCGGGGTACGCGGTGCGGCTGATGCTGAGGCTGAAGCCGCTTATGCATACGCCAATCAGCAGTTATACCCTGGGCTGGAAGTAGTTTGGCTTCCGGCTGCCAATCAGCTTCGGTTTGTCAGTTCTTCGGCTGTGCGGGAAAGTTTTTCATACGGCAGAGAGCTCCCCGGTTACGTTCCAGCTTCCGTTTGCCAGGCCTTGCGGGCCAAGTTTTCTTCCTCTTTTAAGGCCCCAAAAGACCTAGAAAAAAAATAGGTCTTTTGGCCCTTGTGTATTTTTTTTTAATTTTATTAGAATATAGCTGGAGCAATATCGTAAGGAGACTGTTGTATGTACCGCAAGGAACAAGGGATTTTGTTGCGTACATGCTGGCCCGGCGGGGTATTTTCTTGCCAGACTAAGCGTGCTTTGTCTTTTCCCCTTTCCCCTCTGAGCGCTATGGGGGGCGTCTTTCGCGGGTTTAGTTCTCCGCTTCCTTTAATAAAAAACAATCTTTTTTATTTACCCCGAATAGGGCCAGAAATCTTATGAATATAGGACTTTTGGCCCTGTTTTTTTCTGCATTTGTTTACAAGAATAGTAGTAGGAGAGTATTCTTATGATTAAATTTCTTTCACTGCTTCTGAGCGTTACTTTATTATTTTCTTCCTTGGCTCCCTCCTATGCCCAAGCATCTTCTGCTGTGTCTGCCCAAAAGGCGCGTATTAAATCCCAAGTATCCTTAGGGGTGGACAATGCTGTGCGTGCGCAGGTGCGTAACGGCAAATTTGCGGTAAAGGACAAAGCGGCGGAAGTGCGTGCTGTGGTGAAAGCGTTAAC
>CALUUY010000066.1 GCA_944324095.1 uncultured Elusimicrobiales bacterium | reverse complement strand
TTGGAAGGCTAGTGTTCTACCATTGAACTACGCCCGCAATAAGACAGCACTTTATTATACCAAAAAAAAACTCCCAAAGGAAGAATTTCCGGGTTTTCAAGTGATATTTGCGGGTATTTGGGTTTTACACCGCCGCTTTTTACTTGGTGTTATTGTAGCAAATATTAGGCCGCCCGTACACTGTTTTAACAAACAAAAAGCGGGCGCGCCCATAACGCGCCCACTTATAAATAGAATAGGGAGGCCGATTCCCCTACAAGAGGCTCACCCAAAAACGGGTCTGTCTTGGCACTCCCATACTGGTATTATAAAGAGCTTGGTGGAAATTTCAAGACCTATTTTTTTAAAATTTAAAACTACTTTTATAAATCTATTTGCAGACGATATTTTTTTTGATATAATAATTATGTTCTAATTTTTGATGTTCACGGTGCGGTGGCCAAGTGGTAAGGCGTGAGTCTGCAAAACTCATATTCGCGGGTTCGATTCCCGCCCGCACCTTTTTTATTTCCCCTTTTATCCAGCCCCGGCATACGGGGCTTTTTGTTTGTCTGCCCAAAATCTAAACGGCACGAGCCTCCCCTACTTTTGAGCAAAATGTTTATCACAACCAGTTCACCCCCCCTTTTTTATTTCCTCTGCAAAACTTTTCCCGGCTCTGTTATATGATTTATTGCGTACGTTTGGAAGGTTAGCCAGCATCAACCAGCTCGTAAACTGCACGTGTACAAGCTTATACTCAATCAAGTTCTTTTTGCTAACACCTAGAAAAAAGGGGCTTTTTCCACTCAAGATAGCCCCAATATTTTATCCGAATAAATACAAAAACCGGGCCCTGTACAGGGCCCGGTTTAGACTGTCTTTCCAAGAGGTTACTCCTCTTCTTGTGGAACTTCCGGCAAAATGACGTCCTTACTCTTATCCTGCGGTATAGGAATACCGAATAATTTCAGGTTCAGCCAATCGCCAAATTCGTCCAACAAAATGTAAGTTACCGGGGTCATCAGCAGCGTAACCAACAGTGAAAGCGCCTGACCGCCCACAATTACAATGGCCAAACTGCGGCGTTCTTCCGCCCCGGCCCCGTTGGAAATAATCATCGGCGCCACACCCATAATCAAGGTTAAGGTGGTCATCAAGATGGGGCGCAAGCGCACGCGGTTTGCCTGCAAGATAGCGTCCGTACGGCCGTATCCGCGGGCACGCAGCTGGTTAGTGTAGTCCGTCTGCAAAATAGCGTTTTTACTTACCACACCCACCAACATAAATATACCCAACAAACTGTATAAGTTCATTGTCTGCCCCGTTAATAACAAAGACAACACAGCAAACGGCAACGTAAGAGGCAAAGACACAATAATAGCCACCGGGTGCGTGTAACTTTCAAACTGGGCGGCCAAAATCATGTATTTAAACAAGAAGGCCAAGAAGAACGCTATAATAAAGGACATAAACATCTTGCCCATTTCTTGCGAGGCCCCCGTCACACCGCCTGTGTATTCCACCCCGGCGTGCAAGTCTTCAAACGCTTGCTGCATAATAGCCAAGGCGCTGCGCTGGTCTATACCGTTTAAGTTGGTCTGCACGGTTACCTGGCGCTGACGGTTGAAACGGTCGATTTGGCTGGGGCCGGTGCCTTCTTCAATCGTGGCTACCGAGTCCAACCGTACGATTTCGTTGTCTCCATTATCCGCTGGAATCATCAGCGAAGCGATGGCTTCTTTAGTGTCGCGGTACTCTTCACCCACACGTACGCGCACCTCATACAAATCATCGCCTTCTTTGTACTTAGTAATGTCGTCTTCTCCGCCCACCATGGTACGCAAAGCAGAGGCAATGTCGGACACTTTTACACCCATACTGTAAGCTTTGTCGCGGTTGATAACAACGCGGTATTCCGGTTTAGACAAGTCTAACGACAAATCCAAGTCAATAAACCGCGGGTCTTTGGACAATTGGGCAATCATTGTATTACCATAATTAGCTAGTTGTTCCAAATCCGGGCCGGATAATACATACTGAAGCTCATACGAACCCGCAGAAGGCCCATCGCTCACCACATAAGAAGTGGTTTGCAGGCCTTTATATTTTTTCATCATATTACGGGTGACTTCCAAATATTGATTGGTGGTCAACCCTTCGCGTTTTTCACGGTCTTCCAACTCATAACGCACATACCCTTTGTTAGAAGGGTTAGAATCGGCAAAGCTATTGCTGCCCACGCCAGCCACCACTAACGTGTCTTTAATGTGAGGCAAGCGAAGTACGTCTTTTTCTATCTGGCGCAAAATGTCCAAGGTATCAGTATAGCTGGTACCCACAGGAGCTTCCACCGTAATTTGCACCTTACCGCTGTCGTCCACCGGGATGAATTCCCCGCCGATTTTGGCCAACATCGGGAACAGCATAACAATACAGAATATAGCTACCCCCACCATAATCTTGCGGTGATGGATAGACCAATCCAACAGCGGGATATACCAATCCACTAATTTCTTGTTAACGGAATCTACTACTTTATCCAGCTTGGTTTTCTTTTCGCCTTGTTTTAACATCTTGGCGCAAAGCATAGGCGTTAACGTCAACGCCACCACGCCGGACAACGCAATAGCAAACACCACCGTCATCCCATAGCTGTTTACCACGCGCCCGATGATACCGCTCATGTACGCAAGCGGCAAGAAAATAACCAAAATAGACAGCGTGGTAGCTACTACCGTGGAGGTAATTTCGCGTGAACCGTCTATAGCGGCCTGCATAGGGGTTTTGCCATATTTTTCCATATGGCGGAAAATGTTTTCCAACATTACGATGGCGTCGTCAATTACGATACCCACGGCCACCGTAAGCCCCAACAACGTCATCGTGTCGATAGTAAATCCGCTCATCTTCATAAAGATAAACGAACCGATGATGGAAATAGGCATAGCCAAGAACGAGATAAAGGTGGAGCGCAATGACCCCATAAAAATAAGCACCATTACCCCGGCCAAGAAACCGCCCAAAATCAAGTGTTCCAATACCGTGTGTACAGAAGCTTTAATGTTGCCGGATTGGTCCATCATCAAAGAGATTTCAATGTCTTTTGGCAAGGTGGGTTTAATCAGTTCCAGTTTGTCTTTTACCCCTTGCACCACAGCCAGCGTATTGGTACCGGATTGTTTGGTCACTTCCAACGTAACAGAGCGGCGTTTATTAAGCCAAGAAGATTCTCTCTCATATTCGCCGGAGTCTTCCGCATAGCCAATGTCTGAAATTTTAATAGACGCCCCTTTGCGTTTGGCAATAAACACATCGTTAAATGCCTGCACAGTGGGGATACGCCCCAAAATACGCAAGGTGTATTCTTCGTGCTCTTGTTCCACACGCCCACCGGGGATTTCTACGTTCTGTTCCGACAACGCTTTTGAAACATCACTAATCGGCAAATTGAGCGCAAACAGTTTAAACGGATTGACAATAACGTGAATTTCGCGTTCCCGTCCGCCCACAATGTTTACGGAACCTACCCCGCGGATGTTTTCAATATTTTCTTTTACTTTGTCTTTGGCTACTTCAGTCAAGTCCACAATGTCCCGGTCGCCGGAAACCACTACGTTTAACACAGCAATGGAATCCATATCCAGTTTCTGCACAATAGGAGCATCGGTGCCGTCAGGCAGGTCATTTTTAATCAACTCTACTTTGTCGCGCACTTCCTGGGCGGCCACGTCGCGGTCTTTGTCCATATCAAACTTGATGCTGACCAAAGACGCACCTTCCATACTTTGGGACTTAATTTCATCAATACCTTCTACTTGGTTGACGGATTCTTCTATCACTTTAGTAATAGAGGTTTCCACCTCTTCCGGGCTGGCCCCGGCTAACGAGGTTTGCACCAGTACATAAGGGATATCAATATTGGGGAACATCCCCACGCCCATACCGGAATAAGACATAAGCCCCAACACCACCACAGCCGCACACAACATAATAGTGGCTACTGGGCGGTGAATGAAAACTGAGGTTAACCCTCCTTTCTTTTCGCGGCGCGTTGGCTGCGGCGCCGCTTGCTGTTTTTCTTCTTCCATATTACCCCGCTTATTTTCCTAAATCAATCTTGCTGCCGTCCTGCAGGCCGTAGGCAAATTCAAGGATCACATCCCCTTCTTTTAAGCCTTCGGTAATTTCTAAATAGTTGGTATTTTCAAAGCCGACAGTCACCGCTTTCTTTTGGGCGGTTTTTCCATCTGCCGAGGGGACAAAAACATACGTTTCCCCATCTTGGTTATATAAGCTCTTTTTGGCGATAGACACGGCGTTTTTCTTCTCTGCCAGCGTAATATCCACCTTGGCAAACATACCGGATTTTAATAAGTCTTTGGGGTTATCCGCCCAGAACTCCACCGCTACTGCACGGCTGTTGGCGTCCACTACCGGGCTGATGATTTGCAAATGCGCTTCAAACTCTTTCCCCGGCAAAGCATCTACACGCAAAGTGGCCGGCTGGCCTTTATAAATTTCACCAATATAACGCTCCGGAATGTCCACCGCTACACGCACGCGTTTTTGGTTTACCACCAACGCCACAGGAGTGGAAATGGTAACATTGGCGCCCGGATCCAAATACACCCGGCCAATAACGCCCGTTAACGTAGAGGGGACTACTACCGGTTCATACACGGCACCCACTTCGTCGCGTTCAATTAAAGACACTGTTTGATTTTTCTTAACCGCGTCGCCTTCCCGCAACAAGTTTTGCAACAATTTGCCTTCCACGCGGGGATACAAAGTGGCCTCTTCCCAGGCTTTTACACTGCCGGACATAGAAAGCTGATGTCTTAAATCCCGTTTTTGCACCGTTTCCGGCACAACGGCAAAGACATCTAAAGCCACCCCGTCCAAGGGGGAGCCTGCTTTCGGTTTTAAAAATACAAAAGCCGCCATAGCTACCATCAATACAACGATGGTTATTTTAATACGTTTACTTATTTTCTTTTTCATACAATTCAACCTCTACACCTACAGCAAATTTCAAATCAGAAAGCGCAATAGCGCCGTCATATACAGCTTGTACGTACTGCAAATCAGAATCGTTTACGTTGGCAATAGCGTCGTTTAATTCCAACTGGCTGGTTAAACCGGCCCGATAGCGCTGCATTTGGGCTTCCAAGTTTTCACGCGCCTGTTCCACTACGCCTTTGGTGGCTTCTATGCGGTTGCGGGCTTCATCTAAATTCAGCCACGCCTCTTTTACCTGAATACGCACATTTTTAAGTTTGTTCTGGTAAGCGGCAACCGCTTGTTCGTAAGCCAGCTCCTTCTGTGCAACCTGAGAGCTTACTTTAAAACCTTCAAAAAGCGGAATACTAAGCGTAATACCGGCGTTGGAAGACCAGTAACGGTCTTGCTTTTCATTGGGGAAGCCTTGATCCGTTAGCCCGTTATACGTATAGTCCGCGCTTAATGCCAATACCGGCATGTGCCCGGATTTAGCAATTTTTACATTGTAATGAGCCGCATCCACAGATAAACGGGAAAGAATGAGTTCCGGGCGGTATTCCATCGCTTTTTGGTACAGCACCTCCAGAGACGGTACCTGCGGAAGGGTTAAATCTTTACGCGTCCAGGTAAGATAAATTTTGTCTTCCGGGTCTCTGTTTAAAATTTGGCGCAAATACAGGTTGCCCAGCTCAAAGTTCTTTTTAGCTTGTATAACCGTAGGTTCAATGTTTTCCACTTTTACTTTTTGGGTCAACACATCCAAGCTGCTGGCCAAACCTTGTTTGTATTTAGCACGCGTTTCCTCTAAATGCTGTTTGGCAATTTTGAGGTATTCTTCCTGCACCCGTATGTAGGCAGAGGCATAAATAATGTCATAGCAGAACTTAACCACCTGTTGGGTTACCAAATCACGGACGTGTTTTAAATTATACACCCCTTCTTGCGCACCCACTTTGGCCAAGTTTACATTACCGCGTATTTGGCCACCGCTCCACAGTACTTGGCTTAAATTAAGCCCGGCTGCATAGGTGTTATTTTTGCCTACTTCCATCATACTGCCGCCGCCAATGGCAAACTGCGCCTTTTTAATGGCACGAGAATAAGACGCATCCAGCGACAGCTTAGGATAATAACCGGAACGAGCCTCCGCCAATTGTTCTTCATAAATGGCTTTCAGCTTTTCGGCATCAATTACTTGATAGCTGTCCGACAGCGCCATATTAATCGCGTCGGCAATAGTAATCTTCTCCCCACCCACATCCTGCTCAGCAAACAAGTTAGATGCTGGTGTAGGGGCCATAGCGCCAAAACACATTGGCGCCCCGCTTACGGCCAATATAGCCGCAGCAACCCAGTTTTTAATGTTATTTTTCATGTTCCTCGTAATATTTTTTTATTCCTAATAAAATAATCTGTACTAAACGCTCCACCATTTTATCGTCATAAGCAGAGGCGCGCTTTCCGCCGTAAATATACGTGTCCACATACGAATTGACCATCACTTTAAAAAACAAGGCAGACACCAACCGACTTATATCCGCCGCCGCACCCGCAGGGAGGCGTTTATCCTGCTCTTTCTTGGACAAATAATCCCCCAACAATACTTCCGGAGCAGGCCGGCGGGCTTGCGCCGGGAATTGTTTGTTAAGCGTATAAGCTATCATCTGCATAACAAACTTAGAATTGATGGGTTCTTTTCTAAAAAAATCCAAATGGGCCCGCAATAAAGATTTTAATACGTCTTCCAGCCCGTGCCCTTTGGCATAAGCATCTTCCATCAATACAAAAAAGTCTTGTTCATATTCGTCCACAATACTGCGGCACAAATCTTCTTTGTTTTTAAAATAATAATAAAGCACCGGTTTGGTTACATTTACTTTTTCGGCAATTTCGCGCATAGAGACTTGGTCAATACCACGCTCGGCCATTAAAAGAAATGCCGCTTTTTTAATGGTATCGCGCATACGCCGTTCCCGGTCTTGCTTGTCTGTTTTAATGTGTTCGTTTTGTTTCATAATATAATACCGCCGGTTTTAAGCCTACCTACCGGTAAGTATATTATATCATAAAAAGACACCCTCAATAAGTAACCCGAATCTTGCTATTTTTATTACAAAAAAATCCCGCCCCCAATACAGGGCGGGATTTTAGGGGTTTAAATCAAGCTATAACAGCACCACCAT
>CALUUY010000065.1 GCA_944324095.1 uncultured Elusimicrobiales bacterium | reverse complement strand
GCTTTACGTCAGCCCGGGTCTGCCTTAAAACCGTTTGTGTATGCATTGGGGTTTGAAAGGGGGTTTTATCCTTCTTTTTTAATTAAAGACGAAGACACCTTCTTCCCCGGTGGTTACCGCCCGCGTAATTATGACGGGGCTTTCCACGGGTACGTAAGCATCCGCGATGCGCTGGGCGCGTCTTACAATATCCCCGTAGTAAAAGTGGCCGAAAAGGTAGGGGTAAGCAATATTTTGGCCTCTTTGCGCGGGTTGGGGTTTAGTTCGCTTTCCCGCCCGGCTGATTTTTACGGCTTAGGTCTTTCTTTGGGGGCGGGGGAAGTGCGCCTGTTGGATTTAGCAAATGCGTATGCCTCTTTGGCGCGCGGGGGAATATACAAGCCGTTACTGCTGGCGCAAAGCCCGGCAGTCAGCGGGCCGGGTGGTGTCAAGCGGGTATTTAGCCCGGAAGTAAGCTTTTTAGTTACCGATATTTTATCTGATAACGCCGCCCGTGCTGCGGCATTTGGCTTAAATTCCGCCCTTCAGGTTCCTTTTGATATGGCGGCCAAGACGGGTACTTCTAAAGATTACCGGGATAATTTTGCCATTGGTTATACTTCGCGCTGGACGATTGCCGTTTGGGCCGGTAATTTTGACGGGGCCCCTATGCGCCGTGTTTCCGGCGTAAGCGGGGCAGCGCCCATTTTGCACGATTTAGCGGTGTATATGCAAACTTTGTATCCCAGCCCTGCTTTTAAACGCCCTCAAGGCGTTACAGCGCTTACGGTATGCGCCCAGAGCGGGCTGCCCGCCGGTAAAAACTGCACCCAAACGCGGCTGGATTATTTTTTAAACACCAATATCCCTTCTAAAAAATGCGATGGAACCCACCGGATGAGCCAAGAGGAAAAGGTGAAAATCATTTCACCTTCCCATAAAGACGTATTTAAAATAGACCCTGCCGTTGCACGCCAAAGCCAGCAAATCAAGTTTCAAGCGTCGGCCAAAGAAGGTTCTAAGTGTGTATGGACGCTTAACCGTAAACAACTGCCTGAGCGGGGGCAAACTTTGTGGTGGCCTTTGGAAGAGGGGCGTTTTACCTTGGAAGTGGAGTGCGAGAATCAAACAGATCAAATTTCTTTTGAAGTCTTGCCTTAAAGAGGATTAAAGTAACCCCCGCTTTAAGCGGGGTTTTTATTTAGCCTTTTAAAAGCCGGGGTAGAAATAAGGAAAAACAATAGCCCGTGTGTTTGATGAACTACGATAAATGAATATAGAAAGATAGTAATCCAAAAAGGCTTGCTTACTTCATTTTTTAGAAGGGGTTGCTTTGTTTTTTTTTTTTTGATAAATTTGATTAGAAATCAAATTTATCAAAAAAAGAGGCGAAAGATGAAAAACATTGCAACGGGGCGATTTAAGGGGTTTACGCTCATTGAACTTTTGGTGGTGGTATTGATTATTGGCATATTGGCGGCGGTTGCGCTTCCGCAGTATGAAAAGGCTGTTTTAAAAGCTCGCGGGGTGGAGATTATTACCCATTTAAATGCTATAGAAAAAGCACAGGCGGTTTATTATTTGTCTAATAATACTTTTACAGATCGGCTGGAAGATTTGGATATTACTATACCCAATCTGGAAACTTATAACTGCCATATAGATCAAGGTTATTTTTGCCAAAAATACGTAAAGAATGACCCTTCTTCTTTAGGCTTTGAGTGGGTTTTCTCTCCTACAGGTAATAACAGGCATTTTTGTTTGTCTCCTATATCTAATGACACAATTAATAGTATTTGTAAGTCTTATGGAGGAACTTTACAAAAACAAAATGACCACCATAATTATTATCTTTTGCCATAATAACCATATCCTTTGTAACAAAAACCCCCGCGTTATTTGCGCGGGGGTGTTTGTTTATAGCTGGGTTTTATAACACGGAAAGGTAGCGCTCAATTTCATAATTAGAAATGTGGGTGCGGTAATTTTCCCATTCAATGTCTTTGTTTGCTATAAATTTTTCAAACGTGTGCGCGCCCAAGGCTTTGCGTACCAGCCTGGAGTTGCGCGTTAAGTTTACCGCCTCATACAAATAAGCGGGTAACGTTTCAATGCCGCGGGCTTTGCGCTCTTCGGGCGTCATACGGAAGATGTTGTCTTCTGTAATAGGCATAACGGGCAGTTTGTTTTTGATGCCGTCCAACCCTGCTGCCAACATAACCGAGAACGCCAAATACGGGTTGCAAGCCGGGTCAGGAAAGCGGCACTCCAAGCGGGTGGCGTTGGGTTTGCCGGCTTTGGCTTGCGGGATGCGCACCAGCGTGCTGCGGTTTTTGCGGCCCCAAGCAATATAGGCGGGGGCTTCATAACCGGGAACCAAGCGCTTGTAAGAGTTGACCCACTGGTCTGTAACGGAGCAAATCTCCCGTACGTGTTTTAAAATGCCGGCAATGTAGTGCTTGGCCGTGGCGGAGAGGAAAAGCTCGTCCTTGGGGTCAAAAAACGCATTTTTACCTTTACTGAATAAAGACTGGTGTACGTGCATACCGCTCCCGTTTACGCCGGCAATGGGTTTAGGCATAAAGGTGGCGTACATACCGTTTTTGGCGGCAATTTGTTTTACAACGGTTTTGTACGTGATGACTTGGTCGGCCATTTTTAAGGCTTCATCGTAGCGGAGGTCAATCTCGTGCTGAGAGGGGGCCACTTCGTGATGGGAATATTCCACGCGGATGTTAAGTTTTTCCAGCATTAGCATGGTTTCGCGACGTACGGCGTAAGAGGTGTCCAGCGGGATGGTGTCAAAATAACCGCCGGCGTCCAGCGGGTCGGTGTGTTTATCGTCACGAAAGTAAAAATATTCCAATTCCGGCCCCACCATAAATTGGTCGAAACCGGCTTTTTTCATATCGGCCAGGTTCTTTTTTAAAATATAGCGCGGGTCGCCTTCAAACTGCTGGCCGGAGGTGGTTTTAATGTCGCAAAAAAAACGGGCGATGGGTGCGCCGGTTAGTTCCGGGGGGAAGATTTGAAAAGTGTCTAAATCCGGCAGGGCTACCAGGTCAGACTCGTAAATACGGGCAAACCCTTCTACGGAAGAGCCGTCAAACCCCATACCTTCGTTTAAGGCGTATTCAAATTCCCGGTGGGATAAGGAAAGTGATTTTAAATTGCCCAAAATGTCCACAAACCATAATTTAATAATTTGAATGTTATTAGCGTCTGCCTTGGCTAAAATTTCTCTTATTTTTTCTTTTTCTGCGGCAGTTCTTTCTATGGGCATAGAAGCCTCCTGTTTAACAAGGTTAACATACCTATAATTTTAAAATCACAAGTTTTTATTATACATCTTTTACTAAAAATGCAACATACATTTTTACCCGGTGGATTTTATGCTTTTTGCCAAGCAATAAAAAACCCCCGGTTTTATACCCGGGGGTTTTTGTGATAGCAACTGTTTTTTAAAAGGCTTCGTTTACGTGCGGATCGTGACCGGTGTGTTTGGTTTTTGCGTCCGCTTTTTTAGTGGCTTTTACGGTACTGCACAAGGTAGCGTAGCCATTGGCAGAGCAGTGCTGACCGTCAGACAAGATTTCTTTGCCGCAGGTGGCGCAGGTTTTTTGCGCTTCTTCACACTGATGTTTTACACCGTGGTAGCGTTCATCGATAGACAGCGCTTTGCCGCATTTGGGGCAAACGGAGACTGCTTCTTGGGCCGATTCGGCTTCTTTGGCTTTTACGGTGCTGCACAAGGTGGCGTAGCCATTGGCAGAGCAGTGCTGGCCGTCAGACAAGATTTCTTTGCCGCAGGTAACACAGGTTTTAGCCTGGGCGGCGTGCGGGTCTTTATTGCCGGTGTAGGTGGAACGGTTGACAGCTTCGGTTGATTTGACCGGGTACTGCTGGCATATTCCGCCTTTGGCGCAGGTTTGATGATATTTATCCAAAATGGTTTGTCCGCATTTATAGCAGGCATTTTTGCGGGCTTGGGCTGCGCGGCTTTGTAATACTTTTTCAAGCTGGGCGTTTTGTTTTTTATTTACTTTTACAGACGAAACCTGGGCATTGGCACAAATGGCCAGGGTTAACAAACTCATTACAGTAACTAATACTTTATGATTTTTCATAATCGCTCCCTTTGTTTGGTGCTTCTTGTTTGCTACTTCTTACTAGTAATATAAATGTTTACAGGAGTTTTGTGTAGGGCCTTTGGGCCTAGGACTAACGGTATTTTGGGCCTAGATGCCATTTGGGCCTAAAATAAAACCCCGGGGTGTCCGGGGTTTTTAAATTACAGCGGAAGCAAGCGTCCAGGTTCGGAAAGGTGTTTAATAATAGCGTCTTTCGGCTCGGGCTGTGTTTGTTTTTGCTTGCTCTTGGAGCAGAAAGCATCTTTGCATTTTTTTACCACATCAGAAACAGTGTTGCCCAAGTTCATCATATTGCCTTCTCTGCCGGCCACTTTGGCTGAAGAAGAAGCTTGCGTTTTTGAAGCAGCTTTTGCCTTTTTAGCTTGTTTGGCACGGGCTTGTTGGGCTTTTTTTACAATGGTGTTGAATTGTTCTTGAGTTAAACCCGCTTCCTGCAATACGCGTTTGTTGGCAGATTTAGTTAACTGATATTTTTTCAATAATTCTTCTTCCGCTTTTTGGGTGGTGGCGGCGGTTTGGGTTAATTTTTCCCCGTTAGTCGGTTTTTGCAAGTTGAGTTTAACAACGTCAATCTTTTTTAAGTTGTCACTCTTGTCTTGCGTAGCGTTTTGGGCGGAAGCCCCCACTGCTAAGCCTAATAAGCAAATTACGGCTAAGGCGGTTTTGTTTTTCATAATGTCTCCTTGGCGTTTTGAAAATCTATATATTAACAATATAAAAATTTGTGTGTTGGGTTACGAGGGCCGTTAGGCCTACTGTAAACGGTAATTTGGGCCTATATGCCAAGTGGGCCTAACATACAACCCCCGTAGTGAGTGGGGTGAAATTTATAAGGGAAGCAAACGGCCGGGTTCGGACAGGTGTTTAATCATACCGTCTTTTGGCTCTGTGCGTGTTTGTTTTTGTTTGTTCTTGGTGCAGAATGCATTTTTACATTTTTGTATTACATCAAAAACCGTGTTTCCTAAGTTCATCATCTTGCCTTCCTTGCCGGGCACTTTGGCGGGGGTAGAGTGCTTTTTCAGTTTTTGGGCAGAAAGGGCTTTGTTCGCTTGCTTGGCGCGGGCTTGGCGGGTTTTTTGTTCTAATGCAAAAAATACTTGTGCGGCTGCTTTGTCCGGGTTTAGGGCAAAGGTGGGTTGAACGGGTTTTTGTGGTAAAACCAAGGGCTTGTTTGTTTGATAGTAAAAAATATGAGTGTTGGCAACAATAGTGCCGTCTTCCGGGTGAAATAAAAACTTTTTATGGGCTTTTTTAGCAGACTGAGTGTGGAAGGGATTTTGTGCCGTATGGGAAAAAACTCTCTGTTGTTGTTTTTGAGCATAAAGCGGTACAGTAAAAAGCAAGCAGATAATAAGTAAGAAAGGGAATTTTATGTTCATAGTGGTTATCCTTAGTAGCGCAATAATGTGTATTATAAAATTTTAATTAAAAATGCACGAAGGCCTTTAGTCCTATTCTAATATAGGCCTAGGCTGCAAGAACGCCCCGGCTGAAATGGGGAGAGCAAAAAATAACGCTTGTGAAGGAAAATGGAAAATTTACTACAATAATAAATATGATTATACCTACAATTATTGAGAAGAACGTCGGTTACGACATTTTTTCCCGTCTACTTAAAGACCGCATTATCTTTGTAGGCGGGCGCGAAGGCGAAGTGGATACCGCCAGCGCGAATATGATTATCGCCCAGCTTTTGTATTTGGACGCCGAGGATTCCCAGCGGGAAATCAATCTCTACATCAATTCTCCCGGTGGTATGGTAACAGCCGGTTTGGCTATTTATGACACTATGCAATTTATCAAAGCCCCCATCACCACCATTTGTATGGGCCAGGCAATGAGCTTTGGCGCCGTGTTGTTGGCGGCCGGTTCCAAGGGCCGGCGTTATGCGTTGCCGCATTCGCGCATTATGATACACCAGCCGCTTATTTGGGGCGGTGGTATTTCCGGCCAGGTAACGGATATTGAAATTGAAGCCCGCGAACTGCACGACAATAAAGAACACCTGTTGGATATTTTGGCCAAACACACCGGCCAGCCGAAAGAGAAAATCCGCCAGGATAGCGAACGCAACTACTACCTCTCCGCTCAAGAAGCCAAAGAATACGGCATTATTGACGAAGTGTTAACCCTGCGGGATAAATAAGCAATTGTTTGAAGTATATTATAACAACCCCTAGTAATCACAGGCTTGGGGTTGTTTCTGTTTTGTTGATTACAAAAAATTTATTCTTCGCTTACACATTGCTTGTGGCTGTTTTAGATGAAAAACATTCGTATATACTTTAAAAAAGTTACTTTTTTTAGTATATTCTATTATAACTCAGAAATTATTAACCAAGGAGAGGAGAATGAAAGATATTTTGGTTGGGAACTTAAAAGGTTTTACTCTTATAGAACTGTTGGTAGTCGTATTAATTATTGGGATTTTAGCCAGTGTAGCATTGCCTCAATATGAAAAAGCAGTAGCAAAAGCGCGTGCCGCTAATGCTTACCAAATAATTAAATCTATTAATGACGCTCAAAAAATTGCTAATTTAGAAAAAGGGACAACGGATGTTGTTTATCCCTTTGATGAGTTGTCTGTATCGTTTACGGATACAAATGGAAATACTGCAACTGGTTATTCTTTTTCAGGTAAAGATTTCTATTTTCAATTAGGTTATAGAGGTAGTAGCAGTAGTACCCGCGCAGAGCCAGCGCTTGCTAAGAAAGATAATTACTATTTAGGTATGAATAATGGACGCCGTACTTGTGGCGTATCTGCTGGTTCTTATGCAAAAGATGAAGAAGAACGCCTTTGTAAAGCTATTGTTGGAAGCAACTCTACTACTCAAACAAACTGTATTAGTGGTGAGATTTGCTATATGGAATAGCCTTTTGTTTTTGATGTTTATATAAACCTGCCTGAAAAGGCAGGTTTTTTATGTGTATAAAGTATATGGGGAAAAGAGTTAGTAATTATCAAAACTAGCAGGCCAGTTTGATGTTTGCTAATTTTGTATGAATTTGATAAAATAATCTTGTATTTCCCCGCGCCCGGGGGTAAAACGGCGCGGTTTATGAAAGGATTTATCAGGAGAAACCATGACAGAAGAAATTAAAAAACAAACTTTATCTTTGCCTACGGTGGTTCCCGCCGTGGTAATACGGGACGTAGTGATGTTCCCGGGTATGAGTTTGCCTCTTTCCGT
>CALUUY010000064.1 GCA_944324095.1 uncultured Elusimicrobiales bacterium | reverse complement strand
CAAGAGTTCCTGTTAAACGCCATCCAGGAAGTGTACAGACTGCAGGGCGTTACGATTAATGACAGACATATTGAGGTTATTGTCCGTCAGATGTTGGGGAACGTGAAAATTCTGGATGCGGGAGACACACATTTCCTGAAAGGCGAAATCATCAGCCGGGCCAGCTGGTTGCGTGAAAACGCCAAGATGAAAGCCGCCGGCAAACGTATGGCTGATGCGGAAACCATCCTTTTGGGTATTAGTAAAGCGTCTTTAGCGTCCGAATCGTTTATATCCGCGGCAAGCTTCCAGGAGACTACAAAAGTTCTCACGGATGCCGCAATCACGGGCCAAGTTGATGAATTGCAGGGCCTGAAAGAAAACGTAATCGTAGGCCATTTGATACCGGCGGGTACAGGTATTTCCGCCCGTCAGATTGCCGAAGAATTTAAAGAAAAAAGCAAAGAAACAGGAGAGAAGTAATGCCAACAGTAAACCAATTAGTAAAATACGGACGGGCGAAAGAAATTCACAGAACGAAATCCCCGGCGTTGCAAGCTTGCCCGCAAAGACGCGGCGTTTGCACCCGTGTTTACACCACAACCCCTAAAAAGCCTAACTCTGCTTTAAGAAAGGTTGCCCGTGTGAAGCTGACCTCCAAGGTGGAAGTCACCGCTTACATTCCCGGAGAAGGCCACAACTTGCAGGAACACTCCATTGTGCTCGTGCGCGGCGGCCGTGTGAAAGACTTGCCGGGTGTGCGTTATCACATCATCCGCGGCGCGTTGGACGCGTCCGGCGTGGAAAACAGAAAACAGGGCAGATCTCTTTACGGCGTAAAGAGACCCAAGGCCGGTAAATAATTTTAGGAGTTAGAAGAATATGCCTAGAAAAGGTTTAAGACCCAGAGATAGAAGACCGCAACCCGCACCGGATTTTAAATACAATTCCGTGTTGGTTTCCCGGTTCATTAACAAATTAAATTTTGAAGGTAAAACATCTACCGCCGAGAAAATCTTGGACGGTGCTATGGCTATCATTGCCGAAAAAACCAAAGAAAACGCTATCGACGTATTCAACAAATGCATTGAAAACGTACGTCCTTTGGTGGAAGTAAAAGCTCGCCGCGTAGGCGGTGCGACCTATCAGGTTCCCACGGAAGTGAAACCGCTTCGCAGCACTTCGTTGGCTATGCGCTGGCTGATTGGCGCTGCGCAGAGCCGCAAAGGCCGCCCGATGGCTGAAAAATTGGCCGAAGAAATTATTTTGGGCGCAAAGAAAGAAGGCACCGCGTTTAAGAAAAGAGAAGACGTGCATAAAATGGCTGAAGCCAACCGTGCTTTTGCTCATTTCAAATGGTAATTTGGGAATAAGATATGGCCGAATTTAAAACTTACCCTTTAAACAAAATCAGAAACATCGGTATTATCGCGCACATTGACGCGGGTAAGACCACCACTTCTGAAAGAATTCTTTACTACACTGGTAAAGTGCACAAAATCGGGGAAACGCACGATGGCGCTTCCGTGACGGACTGGATGGAACAGGAACGTGAAAGAGGCATTACGATCACGTCTGCTGCTATCTACTGCGTATGGAAAGACTGCCAGCTCAACATCATTGACACTCCCGGCCACGTGGACTTTACTGCCGAAGTAGAACGTTCTTTGCGCGTTCTGGACGGCGCGGTGTGCTGCTTTGACGGCGTACAGGGTGTGGAACCTCAATCCGAAACCGTGTGGCGCCAGGCTGATAAATACGGGGTACCCCGCATTGCCTACATCAACAAGATGGACCGCATTGGGGCCGACTTTATCCGCTCTGCCAACTCCATTAAAGAAAAACTGGGCGGTAACGCCTGCCCGATTCAGTTGCCGGTAGGTGCTGAAGACAAATTTGTGGGTGTGGTGGACTTGGTAAAGATGAAAGCCATCATTTGGGACGGTGACCACAACGGCGCCACCTTTAATGAAGTGGAAATCCCGGCGGATTTGAAAGAAGCAGCCGAAAAAGCCCATACGGAAATGATTGAAAAAATTGCCGATTTTGACGAAGCCATTATGGAACGTTACTTAAACGGCGAAACCAATTTCTCCGTAGAAGAAATCAAAAAAGCTATCCGCAAAGGTACGCTGACGGGTAAGTTCTTCCCGGTAATCTGCGGTTCTTCTTACAAAAACAAAGGCGTGCAGCCCTTGTTGGACTGCGTGAACGATTATCTTCCCTCTCCTGAAGACGTTCCCGCCATTAAAGGAACCAACCCCAATACCGGTGAAACCGAAGAACGCAAAGCCTCTAATAAAGAGCCTTTCTGCGGCCTTATCTTTAAAATTCAAACTGACCCGTTTGTGGGTAAGTTAAGCTTCTTCCGCATTTATTCCGGTACGCTCAAAGCGGGCGACACGGTTTTGTTCCCTGGTAAAAACGCCACGGAACGCGTGGGCCGTATGATGCGTATGATGGCTGATAAACGCGAAGAAGTAAAAGAATTGGGCGCTGGCGAAATTGCCGCCACTGTGGCTATCAAAAACGCCCGCGTGGGTCAAACGATCTGCGCGCCCGATCATCCGATTGTATTGGAAAGCATTTCCTTCCCGGAACCGGTTATCACCATTGCGGTGGAACCGAAATCCAAAGAAGACGAAGAAAAAATGTCCAATGCTCTTTCCCGCTTAGCGGAAGAAGACCAGACTTTCCGCGTGCGCACCAATGAAGAAACCGGCCAGACCGAAATTTCCGGTATGGGTGAACTTCACTTGGACATTATTGTTGACCGTATGAAACGCGAGTTTAACGTACAGGCCAACGTGGGTGCGCCGCAGGTAGCTTATCGCGAAACGATTACCAAGACGGTGGAACAGGAAACCAAGTTCGTTCGCCAGTCCGGTGGTCGCGGGCAGTATGGTCACGTATTCTTGCGTTTGGAACCGCAGGAAAAAGGCAAAGGGTTTGAATTCGTTAACGAAATCACCCAGGGCCGCATTCCGAAAGAATACATTCCTGCCATTGAAAAAGGCTGCCGCGAAGCGTTGGATTCCGGTGCTATTGCCGGTTATCCGTTAGTGGACATTAAAGTAGCTGTTTTCGACGGGTCCTTCCACGAAGTTGACTCTTCCGAAATGGCCTTTAAAATTGCCGCCTCTATGGCTTTGAAAGATGGTGCCAAGAAAGCCAACCCCATCATTCTGGAACCTATTATGAAGGTAGAAGTAGTGGCTCCGGAAGCCAACTTGGGTGACATTATTGGTGACTTGAGCTCCCGCCGCGGTCAAATTGGCGAAATGGGCGTGCGCGGTAACGTGCGCTACGTCCGTGCCGAAGTGCCGCTGGCCGAAATGTTCGGTTATGCGACGACGGTACGCTCTTTGTCTCAGGGCCGTGCTTCGTTTACGATGGAACCCAGCCACTATGCTGAAGTTCCTGCTAACGTGGCTAAAGCTATTATTGAGAAAAGAACCGCCGATAAAGCGGCTGCTTAATCAAGCCGTTTAGCTTTATACGGGGCTGCCTGATGGCGGCCCCGTTTTTTTGTTGTGTGTATGGATATAACAACTCAGGCTGTAAAACTGGGTGGGGGAAAAGTTTTTCTTGGCAGGAGTTTCTGGTAAATGGCTGGCAGCACTCCCGGTGCCAAGAGACTCGGTGGCGGAAATGAGGCCGAAAAAATTACGGGGGCAAACTATGGTTTTTTGCATGCTTTGGCGGAGAAAGCCCTTCTTAAGCGCCTAAAAATAAGTAAGTAAAATTGCCGGAGCCTTGTAAATTTTTGTTACAATAAATAATATGAAAAGGGTTATTGTATTTTTGAGTATTTTGGGGTTAGCCGGCTGTGGCGTTAGCTTGGAAAAACACATGAACGCCACCATGGCGTATTATATTGAAAAAGTACACGTTGCCTGCACGGTGGATGAAGACTGTACGGCCGTTTTGCTTTCGTGTCGTTATCCGCAGTGGGGGTATGCGGCCGTAAACCGGATGGAAGTGCCGGATTTAAACCGTATTCGGGAGGCGGACTGGTACACCCGTTGTGAAAAAACGCCGGATACTTCCCACATTACAACTTGGTGTGATTCCGGGCGTTGCCGTTTAAAAGACCCTAACCAAAAAGCCGTCTGGGATTTTTGATATAATATATATTATTCATAAGGGAGAGGGGAAATGAAACAGATTGTTTGTTTATTGTTTTTAGGGTTTTGCGTCGTGTTGGTTGGATGTTCTTCTGCTAACAAGAAATCCAATACCTATCAAGGAATCATTGAAGCGAATTTGGATTGCCAAACAGATGCGGACTGTGTCGCCGTTAACCGTACTTGCTGCCGGTGTGATGGAAAAATTGCTGTTAACCGGCGGGTAGCCACGCAATTGCGGGCCAAGTGGGTGGCTCAATGCACATCGGCTCCGTGCTTGCAGGAACTGTGTTATACAGATTTGGATGTATCTTGCCAAAACAATCGCTGTGTAGGCAAGTTAATAAAATAATGGAGTGAGAAAATGAAAAAAGTGTTTTTAATCTTGGCTGCTGCGGGGTTGTTGGGGGCGTGTGCTTCTGCTGCTAAGCCGCAAGTGGTGGTAAACGGAGTGCCTGCTTCTTATACGCAGGAGTTAGCTAAGGCAGATAAATCTTGCCAGACGGACGCTGATTGTGTAGCCGTTAAAAAAGGTTGCTGTATGTGCCAAGGCTATGAATCTGTAAATAAAGCTGCGGCGCAAAAATTACAACAACAATGGGAAAAAGAATGTGCTATGGCTGCTTGCACCTTGCAAATGTGCTATGTGGAAATAGACCCGGTATGCCAAAACAATGTATGCACGGGGACTCCCAAACCGATGGATTCTTATATTGCTAAATAAGGAGTAAGTGTATGAAAAAAGTATTCTTTTTATTAATGGGCGCCGGTTTATTGGCGGCGTGTGCGTCTTCCGCTCCTAAACCGGTGGGTATTAATGCCACCCCGGAAGCGGTTACCCAGGCCATTGCCAAGGCGGATAAATCTTGCAAAACGGATGAAGACTGCGTAGCCGTTAAAAAAGGTTGCTGCCCGTGTGCCGGTTATGCGGCGGTAAACGCTAAAGCGGCTGATAAGGTAAACAAAGTATGGGCCGAAGAATGCAAAATCGCCCCCTGCACGCGCGAAATGTGCTATGTGGAAATTACCCCTAAATGCGAACAAAACATCTGCATCGGGGAACCCAAGCCGATGGAAAGCTATTTCGCTAAATAAAACCGTTTATTTAGATAAAGCCGGCCTATTTAAGTAGGCCGGCTTTTATTTTATAGGGGCAGCGTATAAAACAATTTTAGGTCAATAAGCGGGCCACTTCTTCTTGGTTGCGTTCTATTGCTAAATCCAAGGCGGTTTTCCCTTCATTATTGGGACGGTTTTTTTCGATAGAGGGCTGCTCTAGGAGCAGCTTTACAATGTCAGTATAGCCGTTTAAGGCGGCAATGTGTAGAGGTGTATTCCCATTAGGCGGATACGGTGCATTCACATCGGCTCCGTTTTGTAAGGCTTGCTTAATGGTGGGGATGTCTTGGGACAACACCAAGGCATATAGAGGCGTAGAAAAGGGCTCTGGCGTGCTATGAGGGGCAGATGTGGCGTTAACAGCAGGGGGCAGCAACTGGTTAGGCAACGCCTTGCGGACAGCGTCAATTCTGGACAGTAAGTCTTGCGGATAAGGGTCGTTGGGGTGGGAAAGCCACCAGTACCATAAATTCGCTTGATAAAAATGCTGACGCACATGTCTCCAATCTTGAAGTATTAATAAAAGGTTTTTATAAGATAGAACAAGGGAAATGTATTTTATAAATAGAAATAAGTAAAACCTTAAAAACTGTTGGAAGAGGGAGGGGTTTTCCTGGGGGAGTGTTCCCCAGGCGGCTATTAACAGAATAAAATACACAACTTCTGCAAGTAAGACCCAGGGGTATAGTTTTAAGAGCGGGTCTTGGTTAGGTAATAATGATAAAGCCCAAAGCATAAGGCCCAACAAAAATACCAAGATTATAGAAGTTAGTTTGCAGTAGTCCCACGAGCGGCAGGCTAGGGGGAAGGGATAGGCAATTTGTTTGGCTAGGGGCGTTAAATAAAGGGTTTTTACTGTGTTGTGCAGGTAGTGAATCTGTAACATAGCAAATAACCATAAAAGAGGACACAAGGCTCCGAATACCGAAGTGGGCATTACTATTACAGAAAGCAGAAACAAGCAAAAGCAACCCCAGCGCCCGCGGCTGATAAACAGGGGGGCCTGAGCGGGTTCTAATGGAATCATCTTGCTTTGGCGGCCAAAAAAGAGCACGATTAGTAGGGTTAACCCGGCTACGGCTCCCGCCCAAACCGTATAGGGGAGCCAATCTTGAGCAAAGTCAGGCATAACGGCCCACGTAAACGAGCCTAATGCCAAGAATAAAAGTCCTCCCACCCACAGCCATTGGGTTCGGAGTCCTTGTTTAAACTGTTGTGTGAGTAACGGATGGGTTAGTTTTTGTTGAGTAAAACGGGTCATTGTATGCCCCAAAACATTTAAATTTTAGTTACTTTACAATATAATACAGATATTATACAATATAACCAAGCGAATTTTAGGCGGCGGATTTGAACGCCCAACGGTGAAAAAGGCTAGTAAAATTCCCCCCACAAGCGCCCCTAATTTTGGTATAATAAATAGTACCGAATTTAGAAGCATGGCAGCAAAATTCCTTACCGGCTCGTCGTAGAATACGAACCGGAGAAGGATTTTCTGTCGTATAAATTTTTTACAAAAGTTGTTTTAAGGAAAACAAAATGGCAGAAAAAACAGATAAAAAAGCTCATGTGCTGAGCCAAGAAAGAATCCGCATTAAATTGCGTTCTTATGACCATCGCATGTTGGACACCTCGGTTTCCCGTATTGTGGAAACTGCCCAAAAAACGGGTGCCATCGTGGCGGGTCCTGTTTTGTTGCCGGTTCGGATCAAGAAGTACACTGTGCTTCGCTCTCCTCATACCGACAAGAAAAGCAGAGAACAGTTTGAAATGCGTATTCATAAAAGACTCATTGACCTCAAAAGCCCCACCTCTAAAACTGTGGATGAATTGATGAAGCTCGATTTGCCCGCCGGCGTAGATGTGGCCATTAAAAGCAATTAAGGAAATTAAGACACTATGACAGAAGAAATCAAACAAGCTGCTGGTGCCCAAGAGGCAACCCCCGTTGCTGAAGCGGCCAAAGCAGAAACTGTCAAAGAAGCTCCCGAAACTTTCCGCTTTGTATTAGGCGAAAAAATCGGAATGACGCAGCTCTTTGATGAAAAAGGCAATCTGTATGGCGTGTCCGTGGTAAAAGCGGGCCCCTGCAAGGTTGTGCGTGTCAGAACCTTAGAAAAAGACGGTTACAATGCCGTTTGCGTAGGTTTTGGCGAAGTGAAAGAAAGCAAACTGAACAAACCCGAACTCGGTTACTTTAAAAAAGTAAACGCCGCGCCGGTCAAACATATGAAGGAATGCCGTGTTGCCGACGTGAACGGTTTTGAAATTGGCCAAGTCATTTCACTTGAAAAAGTATT
>CALUUY010000063.1 GCA_944324095.1 uncultured Elusimicrobiales bacterium | reverse complement strand
TGCTGGTCAGGCATAAAAATATAGGGGTTCCCGCGGAAGAACGAGTCGTTAAAATACGGGTCTGACACCATACGAAACTGCGTTTGCATTTGGTACAGTGCACCGGTGGGGTTGTTTAACTGGTCGGACGAGTCTGCAATCTCCCACCAATATCCGCCGCGCAGGCCCCAACGGTCGGTCTCTTCTTTACCCAGTTCCACCGGGCTGGCTTTATCGTGAATGTAATAAAACTCCCCGGTACCTTTTAATTTGGGGGTGGTGATGGCCATAATTTCCGTGCCTATCCCTAAGCCGGATTTGGTGTAATAATCTAAATTTAATTTTGGCCGAAAGCCCAGCACCGGGTTAAATACCGTGGAAGTTAATACCCCAAAGCCCACTTTATTGCTTTGAGAAAAATCCACGTGTGTGGTAAACGGTTTTTGAGAGTCCAGCGAGCGCCAAAATACCGGCAAGTACATAATGGGAAACCCGTCCAACCGCATTACTGCATTGGTACCAAAAACCCGCTTCTGCGGCGATACGGTCAGTTTTCCTACGGACAACGTATAGTGCGGGTCTTGGTTGTTGCAGCAGGTAAGGGTGGCGTCTTTTAAGGTTTCTTTCCCGCTGACAGAGGATATTTCCTTGGCGCTGATGACGCGCAGAGGGGGGTACTCGGTGGAAATGTTTTCGGCCCGGTAATCTTTGGTTGTGTAATTGACGGACATATTTTCGCCGTTTAACGTGGCGTCTGCCGTTTTCACCGTCATAGGGCCGATGGATGAAATTTCTGTATTTTTTTGGTCTAAGGTGATGTTTTCGCCGGTTACTACGCGGCGTTTTTTATCTTTGGTTTCTTGTACAATGGTTACATTGCCTTCCAGATTGACCGTTTCGGCCACGGGGTCCAGGCTGGCATTATCCGCCGTAAAGTAAACAAAACCGTCCTGCCCGGGAGGGGCAGGAAGCTGTTGGTTTTGGGTATAAGCTACACCGGCTAATAAGAAAGCCAGCAGAAAGGAAATCAGTTTTTTCATGGATGAACTAATGCTTGATGAATAGCGTACATCGCCGCGCCTATTCCTCCAATATTGGGGTTAGACGATGTAATTACTTTTAACTTTTTAAACGGCGTTTGAATTTGCTGGTGTTCCAGCACGCGTTTTAAAGAAGGCATAAAATATTGCGCCGCCCCGGAAACCCCTCCGGCTAGTACAATGGTGTCCACATCCAGCGTAAGGCAGAAGTTGGCTATCCCTATACCTAAATAAAAACCGGTGTCTTCCCACACTTTCTTGGCGGCGGGGCAGCCTTTTTGGGCCGCACGGGAGACCAACTCTATCTTAAAATCTTTTTCCGCTTCCACCATTTTTGCCAGTTCCGATTCCGGCGCATCCATCACCGCTTCCATCACGCGGCGTTTAATGCCAATGGTGCCGATAAACGCTTCCAAGCAACCCCTGGCACCGCACCCGCATAAAGGGCCGTTGTGTACATCGGCAATTTTGGTGTGGCCTATTTCTCCGGCCGTACCGTTGGAGCCTTGGAATAATTCCCGGTTTAAAATGAGGCCGCCCCCCACACCGGTACCCAGCGTAACTACCAATACATTGGTTCCCTGACGGTGGAGTTCTTTTTCATACACGCCCCAAGCGGCCAGGGTGGCGTCGTTGGCTACGGAGGGGGTAATGCCGGTTAAATCTTTAATAATGCGTCCGATGGGCCAGTCGCTCACGTCTTTAAATTTTAAATTGGGGTTGTAGCGCAAAATGCCTTTTTGGTTGTCCACATCTCCCGGGGCGCCTATGCCTACGGCTACTTTTTGGTCTGCAAATTCTTTTTGAATTTGGTTAATATAGTCCGCTATTTGCTGTAAGAAAAATTTGGGCCCCTTGCTGTAATTGGTTTCCATTTTTTCCTGGCGGAAAATTTCCCCGTGTTCGTTCATCACAAACACTTTTACAAAAGTTCCTCCAATATCTACCCCGATACCAATCATAAGACTAGTTCTCCTTATTCTTTGGATGCGCGTGCTGATACACGCTCTTTAATTTATCCAGCGATACGTGTGTATATACCTGTGTAGCGGCTAAACTTTTATGTCCCAGCATTTCCTGCAGGCTGCGCAAGTCACACCCGTTGTTTAACAGATGCGTAGCAAACGAATGGCGCATACTGTGCGGGGTAACCTTACGCGCTAAATGCGCGCTGATGGCCGTGTTTTTAAAAATATAAGCCAATCCATCCCCCGTAAGCGGCGTGCCGCGGCTGTTTAAAAACAGGGCGTCTTCCGGTGCGGGGTTTACCCGGCAAGCCAAATAGTCCTTTATGGCTTTAAGCGCCGTGTCCGTTACAGGCACCAGGCGTTCCTTGCTGCCTTTACCAAATACTTTTACCAACCCGTTAAAAAAATCCACATCTTTTATTTTAAGCCCCGTTATTTCGCTTCGGCGCAGGCCGCTGGAATACATCAGCTCAAACAGGGCTTTATCACGCGCGGCCATATGGCTGTTGGCGGCTGTGTCTAACAACCGGAGCGTTTCTTGCGGGGTTAAAAACTTAGGCAACAATTTCTGGCGTTTGGGTGCCGGCAGCAATTTAAACGGATTGCGCGCCAGCTGCCCTTGGCTAAGCAAATAAGCTGCCAAACTGCGCAGCGCCGCTATTTTGCGCAGCACCGTGTTGCGGGCGTCTTCTCTTGGCAGAGACGCTAAAAAAGAACGAATAACCGCCGAAGTAAAAAATTTTAAATCATTTACCTTGCGCTTGGTTAAAAAATCAGTAAATTTGCGCAAATCGGCCCGGTAACTTTTTACCGTATTGGGCGAAAAGTTTTTATTTTCTAAATGGAGTAAAAACGCCTGAACCCATTTTTCCATAATTTACTGGGCGGAGGCTTTCTTTTCGTGCTCCGCTTTTATTTTGGCTATTTCTTCATCGGAAATATTCACAATGGTTTTGCACTTAGGATACCCGGAACAGCCTAAAAAGTATCCGCGTTTGGAACTTCTAAGCACCATCGGTTTGCCGCATTTTTCGCACAAAACTTCGGTTACAATCGGCCCGGTAGAGGCTATTTTGTGGCCTTCAGCGTCTATGGAATAGGTGTTTTTGCACTTGGGATAGGCCGAACACGCCATAAAGCGCCCTCTTCTACCAGTGCGGATGACCATAGGTGCGCCGCATTTGTCGCACACTTCGTTGGTGGCTTCGGGCTGAACTTTTTGCCCTTCGCTGGTTAAATTGATTTTACCTTTGCAGGTGCTGTCACTGCAGACCAAATACTGCCCAAAACGGCTGTGTTTTAACAACATCATTTTGCCGCAGATGGGGCACTTTTCGTCCGTTTCTTTGGCGGCGGGGCGGAGCATTCCTTTGTCTGCTTCGTCCAGCTCTTTTTTAAAATTATCGTAAAAACCGTGTAGTAAACTTACCCAGCCTTCATTGCCTTCGGCCACTTTATCCAGCTGTTCTTCTACGCCGGCCGTGTAGGAAAGATCCATAATTTCTTTAAAAAATCCTTTCAGGCTTTCCGTTACCGTAATGCCCAGTTCCGTTGCCACCAGTTTGTTGGATTTGGGCTGGCGGGCAATGTATTTACGGTCTAAAATAGTTTTAATGGTGGGGGCATAGGTGGACGGACGGCCAATGCCGTGTTTTTCCAGCGTTTTAATCAGGCTGGCTTCGTTGTAGCAGGGGGGAGGCGTGGTCTTGTGGTCTTTGCTGGCCAGCTCCACCAGGTTTAAAGCGTCCCCTTCGGCCAACACCGGCAACAGGGCGGAATTTTCGTCCTTGGCGTTGTCGTCCTCATCATCTTTATAAATGGATAAATAGCCCGGGAATTTAACCGTTCTGCCCGTGGCGCGTAGGACGCATTGTTTTTCGTCCCCGCCGCCGGCAATGTCTATGCTTACGGTATTAAATACGGCATCTGCCATTTGGCTGGCTACAAAACGCAGCCAAATGAGCTCATACAATTTGTATTGTTCCGCCGTTAAATAAGGCTTCATCGCTTGCGGGGTGCGGTTTACGTCCGTGGGGTGGATGGCTTCGTGTGCCTCTTGCGCCCCCATTACTTTGCTTTTGTATATAGGCGTTTTAGCCGGGACAAAGTCCTCCCCGTATTTGGCGGCTATAAATTTTTTGGTTTGTTCCTGTAAAAGTTTTGATACGTTAAAAGAGTCCGTACGCATATACGTAATCAAACCCACTGTTTGGCCGGAAATAGCAATACCTTCATACAAACTTTGGGCCGTCATCATTGTTTTTTGGGAAGAAAAACCCAGTTTATTGTATGCGTCCTGCTGCATAGAGCTGGTGATAAAAGGCGGTTTGGGTTTTTGCTTAACTTCTTTTTTCTCCACCTTTAATACAGTGTTGGGCCCTTTGCGCAGCAGCGCGCTGACCGGGGCCAAGGTTTCCGGTTTATTAAAAACGGTGGTCTTTACTTTGTAATCTTCGGCAAATAGGTGATACGTGGTGGTCTGTTCCACATTTTTGCCTTCCCATTTTAATACGCGGGCCCAAAATTTGGGGGCGGCGCCGGGTTTTTCAAATTGAGCGTTTAACGTCCAATATTCCTGTTCTTTAAAATCGGCAATTTCTTTGGCGCGTTCGGCCAATAAGCGTACCGCTACGGATTGTACCCGCCCGGCCGATAAGCCGGAAGTAATCTTTTTCCACAATAAAGGCGACAGTTTGTACCCTACAATACGGTCTAAAATACGGCGCGCCTGTTGGGCGTCCACCAAGTTTAAATCTATCTTGCGCGCGTGGGAAAAGGACTCTTTGATAGCGGCGGGTGTAATTTCGTGAAAATAAATGCGTTGGTATCTGTCCTGCGGGATTTTTAACAATTCCACCAAATGCCAGGCAATAGCTTCCCCTTCGCGGTCAGGGTCGGTAGCCAGGTAAATTTCGCTGGCGTTTTGCGCAAGAGGCTGTAATTCTTTAATTAATTTTTTGGCGCGTTCCACCGCTACATACGTAGGGGTAAAATTATGGTCTATATCTACACCAATGTCTTTGGAAGGCAGGTCTCTTACATGGCCAAAAGAACTGCGTACAATAAAGTCGTTTCCTAAAATTTTGCTGATGGTTTTCTGCTTGGTGGGAGATTCCACTATCACCAATTTCTTCCCTTTCACGTTTGCTGTTGCCATGGGTGTCACTTCCTTAATTATTAAAATTTGCTGCGGCTATACAGGCCGTTATGGCAAGCCAGTATGCCTTTTATCTCTAATTCAAACAGCAGGGTGGCGGCTTGGGGTACGTCTATTTGCAGGGCTTCCACCACTGCATCTAAACTGCATTCCCCGGGGCCTATGGTTTCCAGCACCCGCTTGGATAAATCGTCCAGCCCTTCTTCTTCCTGTTTAACAGTTAGAGGGGCCTGTATTGTGTCTGCCTTTATACCAAAACGCAGTTGCTCAGGTATATAGTCTATTATATCTTGCAGGCACGAAACAACCCCCGCACCGTCCTTTATCAGCTGGTTGGGGCCGGCTGATTGGGGGGAATCTATCGGCCCGGGCACGGCTAAAACGTCCTTTCCCATTTCCAAAGCCAGTTTGGCCGTAATCAAAGCGCCCGATTTTACCTCCCCCTCCACCACCGTTACCACCTGGGATAAGGCCGCAATAATGCGGTTGCGGCGCGGAAAATGAAACGCGCTTGGCGGGCTGTTTACCGGCAGTTCGGACACAATTGCCCCGCCGTATTCTAAAATAGCCTTAGCCAGCGGCCGGTTTTCGGCCGGGTAACAACGCCCTACTCCCGTGCCAATAACAGCTACTGTAGGCTTTTGAAGGCGTACGGCGGCTGCGTGGCAAACACTGTCCACCCCGCGTGCCAGCCCGCTGATAACGGTTATGCCGCTTTTTGTCAGTTCCGTTGCCAGTTTATCGGCCGCGCGCCGGCCGTAAGGGGTAATTTTGCGCGTGCCCACCATACCTACTGTTGCTTGGGAGGCTGGCGGCAGTTTGCCCAGTACATACAATACAAGGGGCGGTTCTTTAATGGATTTAAGCGCCTGCGGATATTCGTCATCTTCCGGCAGGTAGATGTGTCCGCCCAATTCGGCCGTTTTATCCCATTCTTTTTGCGGGTCAAGGGCGTGCGCTTCCTGCAAAAAACGTTGAGCAGTGGCCGGGTTCATTTGGGCTTCTTGGGCCAGGGTTTTGGCGTCTTGGCGCAAAATTTCCTGTGCGGAACCAAAAATTAAAATAAGCCTTTCCAGCCAATCCGCCCTAAAGTACGGAAAAGCATTTACGCGAATGCGGGCCAGCCTTTCGGCGGTGGAAATAGACGTGTTCATTAAATGTCGGCCACTCCTTTGCGGTCTAACGGGCGGTATTGCAGCACCTCTATGATGTGCCGGGTTTCTATTTGGTCTTTTTGTTCCAAATCGGCAATGGTGCGGGCTGTCTTTAAAATTTTATCCAAACTGCGTGCGCTTAAGCCCAGTTTGCGCATAGCAGCTTCCAGCACGCTGTCCGCCCCGGGCGGGAGGGGACAATATTTTTTAATTTCACCCGGCGTCATAAAAGCATTAGCCGGGGTGCCTGATTGGGCAAAACGGTGTTTTTGCCGCTCCCGCGCTGCTAAAACGCGTTTTAAAATATCGGCAGAATGTTCTCCTTCAGCTTTTTGATTCCAATCTTCAAAAGTAACCGGGTTCAGGTTGACGGTTAAGTCTATACGGTCTAACAACGGGCCGGATATGCGCGCCCGGTAGCGGTTAATCTGTGCCGGCGAACAAGTACACGCTTTGTGCGGGTGCCCTAAATTGCCGCACGGGCAGGGGTTCATAGCCGCCAGCAAGGTAAAACGAGCCGGGAAAGTAACGCTTTCTTTGGCGCGGGCAATGGTTACCACTCCGTTTTCCAGCGGCTCGCGCAGGACTTCTAAACTGGAGCGGGAAAATTCGGCAAACTCATCCAAAAACAATACCCCGTTGTGCGCCAGTGACACTTCCCCCGGGCGGGGATTGGTGCCGCCCCCTATGAGGGCAGCGTCTGAAATCGTATGGTGCGGGTCTCTAAACGGGCGCTTGGTCATTAGGCGGCTTTTGCCCATTAAATTGCAAATAGAATAAATTTTGGTAATTTCCAGTGCTTCCTGCTGGGTAAGCGGCGGTAATATACCGGGAAAGCGCTTGGCCAGCATACTTTTGCCCGTGCCGGGCAGGCCTATCATCAGCACGTTGTGCCCGCCGGCGGCGGCAATTTCCAGTGCGCGCTTGGCTAGAGGCTGCCCTTTAACTTCACAAAAATCCAAGGGGGAGGTGGCGGCCTCTTCTTGCGGGGGGATAAACGCCAGTTGTACGGCGGTTTGCGGCAGTTTGCCTTCTAAAAAATCGGCCAGTTCCCGTAATGTGTGCGGCGTAATAAACGGGGCGGAGGAAATTTGCCCTTCTAAGAAGTTTTGCGGGGGAATAACGGCGGTTTTGCCGGCAGTTTTGGTGGAAATAAGCATAGGCAGCACGCCCGCACAAGGCCGAAGAGCCCCGTCTAGCGCCAGTTCCCCGGCAAAAAGAAAATGATCTAATTGGGTTCGGGCTTTTTCGGTTAGTTGTTCGCTGGCGGCTAAAATGCCTATGGCGATGGGCAGGTCAAACTGGGTTCCGCTTTTGCGTTGTTCGGCCGGGCTTAAATTAACAGTAATGCGTTTTAGCGGAAAATCAAACCCGCTGTTACGCAAGGCGGCTATTACGCGTTCTTTACTTTCTTTAACCTCTGTATCCGGCAGCCCAACGACGGATAAGGTGGGCATGCCTGGGGCAATGTCCACCTCTACCGATACTAAAAAACCGTCTATGCCTTTAATGGCACACGCGTTGGTTTTGGATAACATTTAAATAAAGTTAAGTACAATTCCTTGCGGGGAAACGCTCATAACCGTAAAATTCTGCTCATATTTGCGCCGAATCTTAGCTACCAACTCCTCCCCTGAGGCAATCTTCGCGGACA
>CALUUY010000062.1 GCA_944324095.1 uncultured Elusimicrobiales bacterium | reverse complement strand
TTTGAAAAATACCCCACCGAACACTGCAAAAAAGCGCCAGAGCTGCTGGCCGAAATTCAGGCCGAACCGGAACTGGTACACGCTATATGTTCCCACGGATATGGGCTGGTAAGCGACGTAAAGCCTGAACATCAAATGGAAAAAATACTTTTTGCGGTGGACGAACTGACCGGCCTTATTGGCGCAGCGGCGCGGATGCGCCCGTCCAAAAGCGTGCAGGATATGGAGCTAGCCAGCTTAAAAAAGAAATTTAAAGACAAAAAGTTTGCGGCCGGCTGCTCGCGCGATGTTATTAAACAAGGGGCCGAAATGCTGGGCTGGGAGTTGGACGCCCTACTGGATAAAACCCTTTGCGCTATGCGCGCTACGGAAGGGGAAATAAAACAACAATCCGCCTCCATATAACATTTACCTACATAAAAACCCCTGCTCATAGGCAGGGGTTTTTATTGTATTCTTCTGTACTAACCGGCAAAGCGGCTATAAAACTAAAAACATCTCATCTCCCGTAAAAGGGAGGGGGAGTAAAAGGGTTTCTGGTTCTGTTTGCAATACAGCTGAACCCTGCAAAATAGGGTATTTCTCAAAAAGCAACCCCCTGTTAAACAGGGGGTTACAGAAAACAAACGGTTATTTAAATTCTTTTTCCAACTCTGCAAAAAAGGTGGTAGCTTTAACCGGAAAGAACAAATCGCTAATCGTATCCGTAAAGCTGGAAGGGAGCGTGTTTACTTCTATCATTTTGGCTCCGTTTTGCTTGGCGTAAAGCGGCAGGCTGCAGGCCGGCATTACTTGCCCGGCTGTACCCACAATGATGACCACATCGGCCGTTTGGGCCATTTCCAGGGAATTTTCATACGCTCTTGGAGGAATTCCTTCCCCGTAAAACACAAAATCCGGCTTTAGTACGCCTCCGCAAAAACAAAGGGGGGGAACGTCCGTCAAATCCACATCTTCCAATTTGTACTTGCGCAGGCAGGACGGGCAGGACAACGTGTGAATAGTACCGTGAAATTCCTGCACGTTTTTGGATCCGGCCGCCTGGTGCAGGCCATCAATATTTTGCGTAATCACGCCCTTTAAAAAGCCCCGTTTTTCAAGTTCAGCCAACACTAAATGCGCCTTATTGGGGTGAGCTTCGCCCATACTGGAAAAAAATATTTTTTTCATTTCCTGCCAGGATTCTTTGGGGTGAGCGTAAAAGAAATCTATTTCTATAAACTTAGGGTCGTACTGCGTCCACAGTCCGCCTTTGCCCGTAAAGGGGGGGATGCCGCTTTCCACGCTGATACCCGCCCCCGTAAACGCCACCGCATTGGTGGCTTTTTTTATTATATCCGCCGCTTGTTTTATGTTTTGCATAACAGTATTGTATAAAAATTCCGTCCCGCCGAGGCTAATTACAAAAACACCTTGCCCCGGCCAAGCAATGTTTGCTAGTATGCAAAACGAGGAGGATTTGTATGTTCCCAAATGCCAAAAAATTTATTTATAATACTCTGCAATTTAATAACGACAGCAAACTAACCACTTGCTTAAATACTTTTATTATCATTTTAATTCTGCTCAGCGTACCCATAGACGTACTGGAAAGCGTCAAAGACGTTCCTCCATACATCAAACGCATTACCTATCATACAGATTTGTTTATCAGCCTGGTTTTTGCCTTGGAATACGCCCTGCGTTTGATTACGTGCACGCAAGACCCGCAATACGCCCGCCCCATAGCCGGCCGCATCAAGTATATGTTTACGCCGCTAATGCTTATTGATTTGTTGGCTATTTCTCCGTTTTACATTTTAGGCACGGGGATGGTGCGTATGTTAAGGGTATTTCGCATTTTTATGTTAATGCGCTATACCAACGCTATACAATTAATGAATGCCGTTGTGGAAAAGAAAAAAAGCGAGTTGCTTATCTGCGGAGCCTTTTTATTAATGCTGTGGATTTGGAGCTCCTTTATGATCTACCGCGTAGAGCACCTGGCCCAACCCCAAAATTTTGCCAATATGTTAGACGCTATGTGGTGGTCTTTACAAACCTTCACCACGCTGGGGTATGGAGATTTGGTACCTGTTACCTTATACGGCAAAATTATCACCGCCATAACGGTATTTATGGGGCTGATATTGTTTGCCATATTAACAGCTTTGCTGACGGGGGGAATTGTGCAGGAGTTTCAAAAATACGAACACAAAAAGAACCCGCCGGAAATTTAACTTACAACATAATGGTTGTACGCAAACCGGCCGCCGCAGCAAAACGGCGGCCTTTTTGCGCCGTTTTGGGGTAAAGCTGAAAGTCCGGAGTAAGGCTTACCCAAGGGGTAATATTCCACACCCACTGCACTTCCAGTACGTTTTCGTGCTTATGCTGCAAGGGGGAGTCAAACGCCTGTTGATTTAAGCGGTTAAAAGCCAGCCCCAATAAAATAACGTCCTGCGGGTTGCGTCCTAACGGGTTCTGCCACCCGGCACCAAATGCTAAAGAACGGCTTGCCGCCGCCGGCCCGCTGCTGGCATAATTAGCCCGGGCAAAAACCAGCCATTGCCGGCTTAGTGGTTGTTGGAGGCTTAAACTAAGGCCGTTTGCTTCTTCTGTTTCGCCCGATACCAGGGGTTGATAATAATACAATAAATTATAAAAGGCGCCGTCTTCAAAAGTGCGGTTTAAGGCGGTAAAAAGAGTGTATTTGCCGCTAAAGGCTTGGTGAAAGCGTATAGTTTGGCCGGAAAGGTTGGTTCCGTCCTGATAACCGGCAGAAAGTGTCCAGCCCTTATAGGAGGCTTCAACATAGGCCCCCAAACTGGCGGAAGGATAGGCAGAAGACAAGTTTTGAGCAAACGAAGCATTCATTAAAGAGGTTTGTTGGTTTCCTAAGTAAGAAGTAGAGTCAAAATTTCCCACCGAAAACTGCCCCGCCGTAACCGACAGCCAACTCCAACGCCCAGGCAAAGTATGCGTATAAGTAAACTGAGAAAACGTTTCCGCCTGGGTTAATCCATCGTTAAACCCCACCCCGGCCCCTATCCGGTTTTGCAAAACAGCCCCGCTGGTTCCCCAATAATGCACCAGCGTATAATTAGCATTTACCACCCCACGGCCCAAGCCTTCGCTATTGAATAACTGCCATTGTATAAACGGATAATACACCCCCTGTATGGCGGTTTGTTTGCCACCGGCAGAAGCGCGCTGTAATGAATAAGACACGTCCACCCCGGCTTGAAGCTGCAGTTTTTGTTCCAGCTGTTTGCTTAAAGCCGTATAATTATCCCACCAGGAAGAACCACCCTGCTCGCGTGCATAACGGCGGTGTTCCAAGCGTTGATTATGCTGGGAAGCCCCACCCGCTGCCTGATACGTTTGCGCAGAAGCCGGCAAATAAAGCCCTATACCCAATATTAAAAACGAGATAATTACAATAGCTATACCCTTTTTCATAATATTAGCCTAACAAGAATGTCCTCCCTATGCAAGCAGTTAAACGGGTTAGCCTGTGAATAAGATATAATAAATAAACAGTCAGTCCGTATCTGCAGGCCGTTCCATCTGCCTTATTTAAAGATACATAAACAAGGAGTTTGTATGCAAATTGCGCTATATGTTTTATTAACTTTGGCCGCTGCCGCCGCTGCTTTTTTTATTGGTTACAAAATGGGGGAAAAACCCTCCGCCCAAGACGCTCAAAACACCGTAAAAGCCGGGCTTTATGAAGAAGAAAAAGCCAAATCCGCCCGTTTGGAAGAAGAACTAAATGCCCAGCGTGCTTCCCTTCACCAGAGCGAACTGGCCCAGGCCGACTTGGACGCCCGCGCCCAAGCCTTGCAAGACTCCATCAACAAACAAAAAGAATTTTTTGAACAAATCCAAGCCGAAACTAAAAACGCCATAAAAACAATGGCCGCGGACGCTTTAAAAGAACAACGTGCCGAACTAATTACCAAAAATACCGATTTATACGCCCCCTTAAAACAAAAATTGGAAGAATTTACCAAACAAATCGGGGATTTGCGCAATGAAAGCACCTCCCGCCACGTGGATTTAAAACTTGCGCTGGAACAAACCCACCAAATGAACAATGCCCTTGCCAAAGAAGCCAAAGACTTAACCGAAGCCCTCAAAAACCCCAAAATGCAAGGCAACTGGGGGGAAATTATTTTGGAAAACGTTCTTACTTCTGCCGGCCTGCACGAAGGCACCGACTATGAAAAGCAGGTATTCTTTAGGGGGGAAGACAACTCCCGCAATTACCCTGACTTTTTGATTTATCTTCCGCAAAACCGCACCGTGGTTATTGATTCCAAAATGTCTATGGTAAACTACAAAAACTGGGCACTGGCTACCGACGAGGCCGAAAAAGCCCGTTTCTTAAAAGCCCACGTTAAAGACGTGCGCGAACACATTGATGAACTTTCCGACAAAAAATACCAAGACCTTATTAAAGAACGGGGCCTGGATTTTGTATTTATGTTTATCCCCATAGAATACGCCTATTTTGCCGCCTTGCAGGCAGACCCGCAGTTAAACGATTACGCCCGCCAAAAAAGCGTATCGGTGGTAACGGCTTCCAACCTGTTTGCGGTTATGCAAGTGGTGGAAAACTTATGGCGTATGGAACGCACCAATAAAAATATAGACAATATCTTAGCCATCGGGGCGGAAATGCACCAGCGTGTAAGCCGTTTTTTAACACGTATGGAAGACATTCAAACCAAGCTGACCGCCACGCGCCAATCTTACGATGAGGCAATGAAGGCGCTTAGAGGGCAGCAAGGAATCGTTAAGTCCGCCGTCAAATTAGAGCAACTGCAAATTAAGCACGCCCAAAGTTTGGCACAAGCCATTACGGACGACGCCCTTCTACCCGGGCAAACAAACAACCATTAAACGCAAGAAAATTTATACAATATACAAAACTAGATAAATAGGAGAAATTAAAATGAAAAAACTGTTATGCTTAAGCCTATTGGGCGCTATGTGCGTAGCCGGATGTGCTTCTACGGGTGCGTCCTCCACGGCTTCTTCCGCCAACCAAATGTTAACGTTAGATGAAGCCTTGCAAAAATCGGCCGAAACCCGCCAAAAATTAACTGAAGCCAAAGAATCTTACGAAGCGGCCAAAGCCGCGGCCAACAGCTCTGCCGCCAGCTCCGCCACGGATTTAGGTAAAGCGGCTTTGCAACAAAAAGTAGATGAAACCAAAGCTAAAATTGAAGCAGAAAAACAAGCTTGGAAAGACGCCTTAAATTAAAGGAATCTTTGTACCAAAACCCCGGGCTTCCCCCGGGGTTTTTATTTAAAAACCAGCTGCCATCTTCTTGCCTAAACCGTTTTATAAGGCTCTTCCCTAAACTATATAGGGTATGCCCCATATAAGCCCGCCCGGTTAGCCCCAAATACTTGCCACAAGCCAAAACCTTGCCGTTAAACACGTCTTTCAAACAACCTTTATCACATAAAAACAAAGCACCTAGGCACAGGGTTGACCTGTTTATAAAAACCAGGTTCTTTTCGTAAAATAATGAACTTATTTATGGGCATTATGCGGGGGGAATTTCGTAAAATAAAAAACCCCGCATTTAGCGGGGATTTGTAGGTTAGTCTTCTAACTCTTCCGGAGGGGGAGGAGGCAACAAGCCTTCTTCTACCGGTAAGGGAGCTGCTTTTCTTGCTTTCGGGCCGGCTTTGTGGCGAGGATGTGCTTTTTTGGCACCCGGGCCTTTTTTGCCGGCAGGCGGAGGAGGTAAAAGTTTATCGTGAAATAAAACTTCTAAATCCCCGTCATCTTCAATAACCGCTTGGGTTTTTTCTTCCACCCAGGCTGCTTTAGCTTTGGGGTCTTGGGCTTGGGCCAGTTCAGTTTCCATTTTGTTTAAACGCGCTTTAAAATTATCAAGCATTTCCTGTTTAAACTTAAACTGGTCTTCCCGTATTTGCCCCACCAACTCAGCCAATTCTGCTTTGGCTTTTTCAGCTTTTTTGCTGCCCGGTTTGGCTTTTTTGTATTCTTTTACCAGTTTTTCAACTTGTTCACTGGTTTTTTTAAACTGCTCTTCCCGTTCTTTACGGATTTTGCGCATTTCTTCACGTTTGGCATTATCCGGGCCGGCTTTCATTTCCCGGCGTTGTTTCGGGGAGGGGCAATCCCCTTTGCAATCATCCCCCGCAAATGCAGGCGCAAACAACCCCAGCGCAAGCATCATTACCATCCATTTTTTCATTTGTAGTCCTCCTTAGAAGTCTGCTTCCAGTTGCGCCAAATCAGACGCAAAAGTTTGGTATTCCTCATCCAAATTTTCTGCCATATAGGCTATAATTTCTTGGCTGTCATAACCGGGGCGGTGTTCCAACATCCACCCGCCGGTAAATAATCCCACCGCCAGCACCGCCATAAAAACCCCGCTCCACAACGGCTTTAAAGCCGCTTTGTATCTTTGAAAAGCACTCTGGCGGGTGGTTTTGGCAAATACGGCTTCCACCAAGTGGGCCGGGGCCGCCGGGGCAACAAGAGCTTCTTGCTCCAGCTGTAAAAACTTTAATTCCGCGCGGCAATGGGCACAATTTTGTAAATGCCGGCGGAAAGTTTCTCTGTCCGCTTCAGGCAATTCCCCTTGGGCATACAACATTAAGTTATCGCACGGTTTCATATACAACCTCTCTGTTTTTAAGCAACATTGCTTGCATCTTTTTTATAGCCCGGTGGCTGGTGGCCAATACGGTTCCCAGCGGTAAATCCAACGTTTGGGCAATATCCTTAAAAGACATATATTGCCGCAGATACACCATTTCCCGTTGTTTGGGCGGCAAAGCCAAAGCGGCTTTGCGTATTTCTTCGGCCAGTTCGGCCCGCTCCAGCGTTTGAAGAGGCAACTCTTCACCGGAGGGCAAAATTTCGTGTAAAGGTTCTTTTCCTTCTTCGTCCGTTTGGTCTAAAGAGAAAAGCGGGTCTTTATCTCTAAAATAATTCAGCACCCGGTTTCTGGCTAAACGGAACAGCCACGCTTTAAATTTGCCCTGAGGCTGATATTTTTGAGCGCTTTTATAAACGCTTAAAAATACTTCCTGGAAAACGTCCCCGGCGGCGCCTTCGTCCCCCGTCATTACCAAAATATATTGGTATAACGAGTTTTTATAACGCAGCACCAGCTCTTCAAACGCCAATGCGTCCCCCCGAACAAAATTCCCTATCAATTCATCATCCGTTAATGCATTTCTTTCATTGGCCATACTGTATAACCCTATAATTGCATTTTTTATTACATTATTTTAAAAAAATGTAAAAATTACTTTTCACAGTGTAATAGATTTTATATAATTTTAAAGTTGTGTGTTGTATTGGCAGGACAAAAGACCTATATGGGTATTGGGCCCTTTGTCCCTTGTATGTCCGTTACAATAAATTTTATTATATAGATATGAAACAAACCTCTTTACTGCATAAACGTACTTTTTTTAGAATGCCGAAGCATTTCGGTATTTATATGCGTACGCGTATATGCGGTGGTTTGGTAAAATAGTGTGTCAATTTTGTTTTTAAAACCCCGCTCCGTTTAAAAAAAGCGCAGCGGGTTTTTTTATGAATACTTTAATAAATAAGAGGACGTTAAATTCAATGCAAAAAATATGGGCTGTTTTATTATCTGTTTCTTTGTTAACTGGGGCGGTTTCTCCATCCTTATTACAAGCCAAAACCAACGCCGCTGCCCAACAAGCGCGTTTGCAGCACGCGTTGGACGGGGCAACCCTCAAAGCGAAACAAAAAAGAGTCATTATCGTGGGGGAAATCCGCCAAGCTGCGCGGGAATTAACGTCTTCTGCCCCGCAAGATGAATACCAAACTTTCAAAACCTTATACTTGGATATTTTAAACGAAGAAAAAAACCAAGCTTTGTTTACTTATCCAGATCAAGCCGGCACGATTGAAAAAACCGTTGCTAAATGGAAAGAAGAGGCACAAATAAAATCCGCCTGGAAAAATTTTAAGTCCTCTCCCGCTTACCAAACTTGGCAGAAAGACCAGCAGACCCAAGCCAAAAACTACGTGGGTATGCTGGCTTCCGCCGCTATAAAATACGCCCAAAAGAACCCCGTTTCCGGGGCAAAACTGGTAGCCGAAGTATTGCCTATTTTTGCAGCGGCAGGCGCCGTTACGGCAGAGAACAAAAAACAAGCTTCCAGCATTTTGCGCACCTATATTAATGAGCACAAAGGAGTCTGTGGCGGGGTAGGGTTAATAAGTGGTATTAAAGCACGTTTTGGATATGATGAAGA
>CALUUY010000061.1 GCA_944324095.1 uncultured Elusimicrobiales bacterium | reverse complement strand
ATGTTTAATACAACGGCATTTTTTACCGTATCGTATTTGCTTTGGGCTTGCTTTAAATTGGCTTTTGCCATTTTTAACGTGCTGGAAATACGCCCGCCCGAATACAAATATTGGGTGGCGCTGATGCCTACACCGTAAAACTGGTTTTTCATAGAATCTTCGGTTAGTTTCAGCAAATCATCGCTGATTAAAAACCGGTTCCCAACCGATTCCGGCAGCACCATGGGGTAATCCAGGTTAAACCAAGTGGCCGTGCCCTGCAAAGACACTTGTGGGTAAAACATAAATTTGGCTTCGGCTACTTTTTGTTCTGCAATGTTGATTTCCTGGCGGGCCATTAAAAATTCGGAATTATTTTCCAGCCCCAGGCGGATGGCGTTTTCCAGCGTTAAATCATCGTTAATTAAGCTGGAAAATTTGATGCCGTATTCTTTTTGGGCAAAAGCCGCCGGCGCTAAAGCAAGCACCAGCAGCAGGATAAACAGTTTTTTCATAATCCCCCTATTTTTTGTTTTTTAAATCCGTTTCTATTTTGTCCATCATTTCGTTAAATGCGTCTTGCAAGTCCATTAGCTGATCCCCTTTGCGCAGATGAACCCGCTGGGAGTAATCCCCCTTGGTAATAGCTTTGCACACTTGCTCAAACCGATACACCGGCCCCGCCATTTTGTGCGATACCAGGGCCGATATAACCACCACACATAACACATACAAAGACAGTTTATACGTAAAAGCCGTCATAATGGGCAGTAAATGGTCGTATAAAGGCTGTACTAAAACCGGGTACCGGTCAAACAGCTCATTTAGCGTGACGGTCAATTCAAACGCCATAATCCCCAGGCCGATAAGTACGCTAAAGATAATCATCAGCATATAACGCACTTGCAAATTCTTTTTAATAAAAATAGTTCTGCGTTTAAACTGGGGTGCGCCGGCCTGCTGGGGCGTTTGAGAAGCATTTTCTGTCATAAAACCTCTTTACATACAAATCCCCCGCGTTTTATGTAAGCGCGGGGTGATGAATTAAAATTAAAAATTACCTACGTAACGAACTTGCAGAATTCGTTCGCTTTCGTCCCCGCGTCCAATGCGGCGCACGCCTAAATCAAAAGATAAAGACGGGTGTAAATAAAACCGGGCGGCCATATTTAAGCGGGAATCACGGATGTTGCGGATATTGTCCCACTCGGCCATTACGCCAATGGTTTCTTTAAATACGTAGGACATACCGGTAAACATATACATTTCTTCCCAATCAAAATCAGAAAAATTTAAACCGGCCGTAGCGTCCAACCCCGGGATGATGATCTCTCTGGACAGCGTAATGTATCCGCCTTTACGGTCGTCTAAATATTTTTTATTTTTATCTGTTGGGTAAGTGTAAACGCGGTTTTTATAACCATAGCCGTAACGGCGGCCGTCGTAACCAATGGCAATGGCGGGCAAGTATAAATCTCCGTCAAAAAGTTTCCATTTGGCTTGAAAGTCCGGCGAGAGTACTTTAATGGAAGAAGAACTGCCAATTAATTCGTGTGCGGCTACAGATATGCCCAAGTTTACACGCGGAAATACACCAAATTCCACCGTTTCCATCACAGAGCCGTGTGCGTACGCACGAGTTAAAAAAGAAGCCTGGTACCGGTCTAACACTTCAGCGGTGGGAACATCCAGCAACATCGTTTCCATAGAAATAGGGTCTCCGGCTTCGGCCCAGGCGCCAAGCGGAAAAAGGGTTAAAACAACGGCAGCAAAAAATGATTTTAATTTCACGGTAAACTCCTTCATTTAAAAATTTAATATTACAGCCAAGTGCGGATGTCTTTCACTTCCGGCTTTACTACATAGCGGATGTTATGCAGATAAATGCTTTCGCGTGCGGCCATAAAATCGTTGGCATCACGCGGGAATTCCAATTCAATGTGTCCTTTGTCTATATTGCTGGTGTCGTGCACCACCCCCAAGTGCCAGCGGTCTATATGCTCGGCATCATAGGCTTGGCGGGGGTTGTCAAAATTGCGCAGCACCACCATTCCTTTGGGTAAGGGGCCGGCATCTACGGGAATGGTTTTGGTAATTACTTTAGTAGTCCATACGGTTTTGCCTTTTAACGGCCCGCGCAGAAAAGTTACTTTATAGCGGGGGTCGTCATTGGCGGGTTTTTGGTCTAACCGGGCCAGGCAGTAGGTGGCGTAAAAGGTGCCTATATTTTCGCACTGGGCAAATACATTGCGGCGGAAGAGGCGTTCGTATTCTTTTTTATAGTCAGAACGGTTGTAAGGCTCTTCTGTATTGTGGCGGCAAGCGGCGGTAAACGCCAGCAGACATAAAACGGCCAAAACGGGGAATATTTTTTTCATAAACAGCTCCTTAAAAGGGGGTCAAAACGGCGTACCCTTTTGCTAATAAATTATACCCGTTTTTTAAGGGAAATGGAAATCTTATTTTTACAACCTTTTAATTAAAAAGGCCGCCTTTTTGGGGCGGCCTTTATGGTTTAAGAAAGTTTATGCGGTTATTTGGTTTTGGCAGGTGTTTTGCCGGTGGCAGAGCCTGACATTTTGTTTAATTCTTTAGCCGCCTGTTTGGTGTCCATTTGCCCAATTTTGGAGGCTTTCCGGCGGGAGGTGTCTATCAGGTTTTCTTTATACAACTCCTGCACAACGCCTTGGGCAAAAGAGGCCATTTCTTTGGCGCGGCGGGTTAAGTCGTCCTGTAATAAGCCGGCCCGGGCGTCGGTGTCTAAATTGGCGCTTTTATCAAATACTTGGCCGTCTTTGCCCCATACCAAAAAAGCAGGGTGCTCTTGGAAGGTGTCCATCATATCCCGTGCGTTTTGCGGGTCAGGCACGTAAAAAACGATGTGGTCTTTGCGTGTCTGCGGATTCATTAATTTGCGGTCTTCGTTGCGGCGGTTTAACTCCTGCATTTGCTGACGAGTAACCGGAATATAGGCAGGTGCATTGGCCGATAGGGCATTGCGCATAGCCATAAAGCGTTTGCCGGTTTCGTCACCCTCGGTTTCGTCCATTAATTTTTCTTCCAATTCCGGAACCCATTTGTTGTATAAATTAAGCGGGTCTTCTACCGAGTTTACCCCCGCGGAAATGAGTGTTTCGCGCACATTGGGGTATTGTTGTATTTTGTTGGGTATCCAATAACATTCCTGTTTGGAGCAGTTTTGTTTTTCCAACATTAACTCATAAATCTTAGCCACCACCTGCTTTTCCTGTTTAGCTTCGGGGGTGTCGTTTTCATCTTCTTCTACATCCGGGGGCAGAATGTTTTTGGTTTTACCCAGTACCACCAGTACATTCACGTCCGGCAAGGACGGATGCCCGGCCGGGAGATTTAATTTTTCCGTTAATTGTTGTTTGCCCAATTGGTTCTGTTTTTTCTGCTGTTCTTCATTCATCCAGGCAGAAGGGTCTTGGGTGATGGAGGGGGTTAGGTCACATTGGGAGAGGTCATCTCGGTAAAAAGAACCGCTTTGCCCTTGGCAGCCAATGGTGGAGGGGAGACGGTCGGTAGAGGGGGCGTCTCCGGCTTCCTCTTGTACTTGTTCGGTAAGTTTGGAAGAGAGTTCTTCTCTGGTTTTAGAAATAATAGCTTTTAATTTTTGGCTATTATTCTTTTTTTCTTCATCAGAGGCGTCTTCATCTTGGTTGTTTAAAATCCAGTCGCTGGCGCGGGTAATGGTTAACATCGGGTTAAATAAATCCGCTCCGGAGTAATAGCCCCCTGTGCCGGCGGCGGAAGCGCCTCTCCCGGCAGAAGAGGCAGGGATGGCTGCCAGGGTAAAGTCCGGCATTTGGGGCTGTTTTTGGGCGGAGGGTTGAGAAGAAACTTCTTTGTTTTGGTTCCCGCCCAAGCCTTCAGAGCGCCCTTGTGCTAACATAGTAGGATTTTGGCCTTCCGGCAGAGGCGCAGAGGCGGTTTGATTTTTACCAAACAGATTTTTAAGCGGGGTTAAAATGCGTGCTAATGCAGAATCTGCCGGCCGGGTGGGTTCATCTAACCCGGGGGTGGAGCGTGCGGCCCGTTCTTGACGGATATAACGCTCGTATGCGTCATCTGTGGTGTTTATTTCGTGCATACCGCGGCCTGCGGCTTGCGGCACGGTTTGGCGCACCAAAACCCAGTTTCCCTGGTCGTCTTGCAGGGCAGCGTCGCCATAATCAAAGCGGGAGGGAGAATTGGGGGTGTTGGTTCCTTCGTTTTGCGCCAGTTGGGCGGAGTAACGGGCCTGAACGTCTGCCGGTACATCTGCATACAGTTCATTTAAAGCCTTTTGAGCGGCTTGGGCTTGTGCGCGGGCTAAAGCGGCTTGTTTTTGCAGGCGTTTTTCTTTTGTTTGAAAGATAGAAGCCAAACGGTTTACCAGTGCCGTAAGCGGGTTGGACGTAAAAATTTGAGGCGAGGCCTTTTTGGCTTGTTCTGCTGCTGGTTGTTGGGTTTCCAGAAACGGCAACAGCAAAAAAATCAATAAAGCACAAATGCAAATAATTAAAAAGGTTTTACCAAGGGTTTTTTTCATAAATATCTCTTAATGTAAATAAAAATAGTCCATTAGCTGGGCCGCGTTAAAACGCCCCCGTGAATGGTTATTCATAGTCTATCCGTTTAGGGGGGATTTTTCAAGAGGGGGACTGGTCTAATCTTAACAACCGTTTGAGTATCTGCCAGGATTTTTGAATGTGTTTTACAAAGGCGTTTTGGGGCTCCTGCTTAGCCGGGGCGGGCAGCGTCTTTGGTGTGTATCCGGCGGATTTCATTAAAGCGGTTAAATAATTAGACGGTACCGCAAAGTTTAGGTTTTGGTTTCCTTCCCCTTTGTAACTGCCGAAGGCAACAGAAACTACTTCTCCGTTTTCATTAAATACGGGGCTTCCGCTTGAACTGGGCGAAATGGGCGCGCTGATTTGGTGCCACAGTACCCCGTTTGATTTCTGACGTACCTGGCTGATGAGGCCGGAAGATACTGTGTTTTGCAGGCGGCGCGGATTGCCGATAACGGTGATAATCTGCCCCGGAAGCACGGTGTCGGAATTGCCAATTACCGCTGTGGGCAGATGGGCTGCTTGTATTTTTAATAAGGCCAAATCCACTTCTTGGGTTTGGGCCAAAAGTATAGCCTCGCCAGATACGGCTCCCGTATTAAAAGTTACGTTCATATACAAGGCGTTGTCTGCCACGTGGCGGCTGGTGGCTATAACGCCGTCCGGGCTTACTACAAAGCCGGTGCCCGTAAAGGTGGTGCCGTCTTTTTTGGCCACGTTTACAGCTACGACAGTTTTGGCGTTCTCGTCGGCAATTTGTACGTGGGTTTTGGCCGCCCAAACAGGCGTGGCCAGGCAGAAGGTAAGGCAGGCAAGCAGCGTCTTCATATACCGATTATAATAAATTTTGTTTCTTGCTGTGGTTGAAAAGCGCGGGTATAAATTGTAAACTTTACTTTGATAGGAGCGTTATATGGAAAAGTTTTACGTTAGCCGCAAAAAATATGAGGATTTAGTAAAAGAAGTAAAAGCTTTAAAGGAAATAAAAGCCCAGCTTTCTGAAGAAATCGGCGCTGCCGCCGCACAAGGGGATTTGAAAGAAAACGCGGAATACCACGCCGCTAAAGAAAAACAAGCCGAGACTCTGCGCCGTATAGACGATTTGGAAATGAAACTGCGCAACGCGGAAATTACCGACGATTTGGCTGTTGACCGCAGCGAAGCGCGCATCGGCGCCACCGTAACCATTAAAGATTTAGCCGCTGATATTGAATTTACCTATACTTTGGTCGGTTCTATGGAATCCAACCCGGATAAAGGTTTGCTTTCTGTAAAATCTCCCTTAGCCAGCGGTGTATTGGGTAAAAAAGAAGGGGAAGAATTTGAAGCCATTCTGCCCCGCGGGCCCAAAAAATACAAATTGGTTAAATTGGAATACAAATAAGTTGTTTTCAAATTAAAAAAGGGCTGCTTAACGGCAGCCCTTTTTTTGTATTAACAATAGGGAAAACACAAAAAAACCGCGCATATTAAATGCGCGGTTTTTGTACATTGCATAACTTTATTGGTATTTTTTTAATACCCCTTCTTTGCAGGCGCTGGAATAGACATTGTAATCTATCTGCTGGAAGATAGAATCTTTCTGTTCCAAGTCGTACACATAGGCTTCGTTAATGCGGTTGCCTTTGATTTGTTCATATAATTCGTTGAAACGTTTTATATGGTCTTTGGTGCGCTTGGTGGAATATTCCTTAGCCGTACCGGTAGTCATCAGGAAGGCCCAGTCCGAAGACTGCATCAGCAGCAGTTCCCGCGCCAGCTGGTTAAGCGCCCGGCGCAACAATCCGTCCGCGTGAGGGAACTGGTTGGCCATTTCCATCATACGTTCGGCTGCTTTGATGAGGTGGCGGTAAATCCAGTCGTTACCGCTGTTGAGCCATACATCGTGATACCCTTTATCCCCCCAAGAGGACATAGACGGCTGTACCGTTTGGTTGACGGGGTATTTTTCCAGGTATTCACTGGGGGTAATAAGTTTGATGTCGGTCTGGTCGTAATAGATCTTTTTGAACAGGTATTCCAAAAAATCTATCCCTTCATACCACCAATGCCCGTAAAGTTCCGCGTCATACATAGACACTACCAACGGTTTGCGGTCTAACAACGTGCTTAAATATTCTATTTGTTTTTGGCGGTTGAACATAAAGTTGCCGGCGTGTATAGCGGCCACTTCACGCGCTTCGTGCGGGTTGTAGGCTTGCTTTTGGTTAAGCGGCACTTTGCCGGTAATTTTATGGTACTTCATCGCAATATTACGGCGTACGCCGTCACTGTGCAGGTAGGGTTTAATATAGTCGTAATCCAAGTCGTAGCCTAAATCGCGGTAGAATTCGCGGTAGCGGGCGTCTCCGGGATAGCCGGACTCGGCACTCCATACCTGCTGGGCAGATTCCATATCGCGCGCAAAGGCGGCCACGCCGGTTTGCGGGCAATATACCGGTGCGTAAATACCGTATTTGGGGCGGGGCGTTCCGTGTAAAATACCGTGGGATTCAGTAAAGAAGAAGCGGATGCCTTCATCGCGCAAAAATTTATCATCACCCGGGTTGTACGCACATTCGGCCAGCCAAATCCCGCGCGGGCTGCGGCCAAAACGGCTGCGGTAATCATTAGCGGCAATTTTAATTTGTGCGTTTACGCTTTCTTTATGCACCATTAAAGGCAAATACCCGTGGGTGGCGCAGCAGGTGATGATTTCCAATTTGCCCATATCTTGGAATTTTTTAAAGCCTTCCAAGATGCGTCCGTGGTAGCGGTTTTCAAACAAATCCTGATAACGGCGGAATTTGTCATAATACATTTTTGCCACCGCTTCAAATTCCGTACCGCGGGTGCGTTCAATCTCTTTGCCGGACAGCTCCACCCGCTGGTTTAAATAGTGGCGGAAGCGGTCTATTAACAACGGGTCAGACATCATATTACAAAGCGGCGGCGTTAAAGACATCGTCAGCCGGAAGTCCGTCCCTTCATTGGTTAAGTTTTCAAACACGTTTAAAAGCGGCAGATACGTTTCCACCATAGCTTCATAAAACCAGTCTTCTTCCAAAAAGTCCGGGTATTCGGGGTGTTTGATAAACGGCAAATGTGCGTGTAATACCAGTGCTAAGTAGCCTTTTTCTTCAGCCATATTATTTCCCCTGTTCGCGAAGCGCTTTTATGTTAATTTGGCGTACTTTGTCCCCTTTGGCGTTTTGGGCCTTGATGGGCAAGTCCACCACGCTGCCGGCGGGCAGGTGCTGACGAATAGAAAATTTGCCTTCTTTTAATTCAATAATTTGCCCGTTGATGGACACGGTGGCGTTTCTGGAGGCGGAACCGTAGATGATGATTTCGCAGTCCGCCTTGAGCCAGATGTCTTCATCCTGCGGCTGGGCCGGTTTTTCCAAATGTAAAGCAAAAGAAGACCAAGAAGTAGGCGTGCCGGAAGAAGGCAGCTGGGTCAGTTTCCAGCGTTGGCCGATGACTTGCATCAGCTCGCTGGCGCCCAGGCCAATATAATCCGCGCCGGAAAGTTTTAACAGTTTTTGGAAGTCTCCTTCCACAATCATCCATTTGTCGTCAATAATGTCCGATATTTTACCCGGCGGCAGCAGCGTTTGGTTGCTGCGGGCTACCAAGATAAAGCGCCCGTCGGCCGTTAAATAGCCCAAGTCCGCCACATAGCTGCGGCCGGTAGCTGGGGCGTTGATGTACCAGCTGCGGGCTTCAAAAATAACAGGCATATCGTAAAATTGAACGGCGTTGGTGCCGTCAAAATAGCTGATGCCGGTTACGTCATATAAACGGATAATGGTTTTAGCCGCGTTTAATACATCGGCGCTGTATTGGCTTTTGATGCATTCGATGGTAGCGGCGGTAATTTCCCAAAACAGAAACAACCAAGCCGGGTCTTTCGGCAAGAGATAGCTTTCGGTTTTGCCGTAGGAAGCCGGAATATCGGCTTCTGCCTGTGCGTCTTTCACCGCGGGTTTAACCAACGCGGAGGACGATAAATTTTGTGTCATTTTGTTACCTCACCCTTTTAAGAATAAAACAATAAAAAAGCAATGATAGTCTTCGGCCATTATATTGTAGCATTTATTCGGCGAAAAAACGGCTTTTTTGGTTAAAAATTTTTAACTTTTAATTTTGCCGGCTTTTTGTCTTGTTTTTCTTTTTGTTACAATAAGCCTATGAACCGAAACGGACTTGGCTGGATTGGGGCGGTGGTGGTGTTGGCCGCGGGGGCGCTTGTATTATTTGTTTTACTGCAAGTCCAGACCCTGCTGCATATCCGCCAAGAGGATTCGCTTAACCA
>CALUUY010000060.1 GCA_944324095.1 uncultured Elusimicrobiales bacterium | reverse complement strand
TGTACGGATGGCGAGGTACAGGGCAGCCAAACGTGTAACGGTTGCGGCACACAGACGACGCAGCTTTGCGTAAACGGAAAATGGACGGATTCATTAGGTACGTGTTCCAAGACGGAAGAAGAATGTAAACCTAAGCCGGAATGCGATGAGGGGGATCATCGGGCGTATGAGTCGTGTAATAAATGTGGTTCTCGTTATTTAGAAACGTGTATAGATGGTAAATGGCAAGAGGTACCTACAGAATGTACAGTATCCTCTCCGGATGAATGTTTAACCTGTAAAGAATTATGCCAAGGTTCCTCTGTTGGAAGTATTTGTAAACATCCAGATTTGGAGCCGCCGGCAGGTCGTAAGAGTTTGTGGAAATTGTGGTATCCGGATAAGGTGACTACCAATGTGAAGAGTTGTGTTTTATGCGATATAGTGAGAGATGGCGGAAATTATTATTATGATGAAGATGGCAATCTCTTGGGAAAGCAATATGACAAAGAGAATTGTTCGGTTTTGAGGGGTTGTCCGCCAGGAACTATTCAACTTAGAAGAGAGGGAATATATGGGAACCATATTATTTGTGGACAAGCCAAACAATTTAAGCCCCAGTCTTTTAAGGTAAGTTTGGTGGTGGATGCAACGGGCTGTATCAGCAAACCTTGTTACGGTAGTCTTCAGTATTTTAAGGGAGGAAAATCCGAGACAAGGAGTTGTGCTATAAACTATATTGGTGGGGAGCGTGTCTCCTTTGAGTATGGCTGTACGGGGGAGGAGGGCGCTAAGCAATTTTGTAATGAAAAATGTGACCCTAAAGAATCTACTTGTAATAAGAAATGTGTAGATGTTCCCGATACGCTTAATTCTAAAGAATTGTATGGCGGGCCGAAAGTAAAAAGATGTTCTGCATCTAGTTGTGGTGCAACTTGGAATGGAGGATATAACCCTAATTTTGCGGGGTTAAGCAATAACTGCGCACAAGGCAAAATATTGCAAGATTATGCCGTGGGTTACGAGTGTGTACGTGCTAATTAATTTTCACAAGACCTCCTTGCTCTAGCTACGCAAGAGGAAACGGCCTCCCTTAACAGGGGGGCCGTTTATTTATTAAAGTTTCATATCACTATTTAGTAAACGGAGTGTTTTGGCTAAGGCAAAATGCTCCGCCTTTTAATCAATACAAGAGGATGATAAAGTATCGGCCGACAAATAAAAAAGTCTTTTAGTTAAACAACAAGTCAGGCGAGCTAAAATAAAAAAGCGGAGTAAAAACGGCCAAGAGTTTAATCCTCTATATACAACAGTAAAAACCCTTCTGTAAATTGTATGGCTATGTGGGGTTCTTGGGCGCAGTTGCTAAGGGTTCTTCCGGTGCGGCCAAAAACTAAATTTTCATTTTCCAGCGGATATTGTAATCCTTTTAGGGTTACTTGCTTGCAATCTTTAAGCGGTATCAGGCTTACGCGCGCACCGGGGCGAACGGTTTTTTGCGTTGATTTTATAAGCGGGAAAATCTGCCATCCGTCCGCCGTAAAACAAATCTCCATTTCATTTAAATACGGGTAGCAGGATAAAAAATTACCAAGAGAAAAATCCCACCGCCCTCCTGTTGCACCGGTTATGGTTACAGCGGAGAAATGATTGGCTTGCAAAAAATCGAGTGCTTTTTCTAGGTCGGTATTATCTTGGCGGGGGACATATAACCGTTTTTCGTCCGGCCAGTTTAGGGCGGGAGAGATAGAATCCAAATCCCCTATAATTTTATCCGGTGTAATTCCGGCTTTAAGCGCTTTTTGTGCTCCGCCGTCTGCCGCCAGCACAAAATCCGCCTGTGCGGCTAGTTTTTTTAGTAATCCGGCGGAAGGGGGTTCCCCGTTACCTATAAGTAATGCGTTTAATGGTTTGGTCATTTTTTTGTAAGCAAACGCTAAATAAAATAAGTAGGCCGATGGCTAAGCCGATATAAAAAGGATCCACTGTTTGGGCGGCTCCCGCTAGGCCGGCCTGCCAGTTATCCGTGTTTCCTGCCAACAGGCGGGGTAAAAAACGCCACAAAGTCATACCCACTGCACTGGTTAAAGAGGCCAGCACAAATTGATTATCTGATATGCGCCCCGGAAATATATAGCCCATTAATATCGGCGCCAGCAAACAGGCAGAAAAATAAGAGCCCAGCGTCAGCCAAATCTCTTTAAAACTTCCTTTAAATACCGCGGCCATAAATACGGCTAATGCCCCTACAATAAACAAAGCAATACGGTTGGATAATACAATGTCTTTAAAGCGTTTTCTTAATAAATCAAAACTAAGCGTATTAGAGGCAATAAACAGAAACGAGTTAAGCGTGGACAGAATGATGGCCAAAATACCGGCCACAAAAAATCCTTTTAATCCTGCCGGCAGCAGCTGAATGGCGTAAAAGAAATACGCTTCCCCCGGTTGTGCCTGTGGTAATAAAGCCCGGGCGTATAAAGAACCAGTGGTGGTGCATACATCAAAACAAAACCAAATACAGGTGGAAATAATGACCCCTTTTTTGACCACTGCCGGAGACTGCGCCGCAAAACAACGCTGGTAAAAGCTGGGGTCAATCAAAGCCGAAAGGGCAATAAACCCCCAAATAAGCGTGTTCATAATGCCATTTCCGCCGGTAAGGGAGAAATGACTGGCCGGCAAATTGGCCTTTAAAAAGCCTAAGCCTCCAAATGCGTGTACGGAAAATAAAACTACCAATAAAACCGATATGCACATAACAAAAAATTGTACCAAGTCCGAAAATACCACACTCTTAAACCCACCCCAGACTGAGTACAAACACGCAAACAGCGTTCCGTAAATCATCCCGCTCAATACGCTAATTCCAAACACCATATTTAAAAACATTCCCAGGCTAAGTGCATACGCAATAGGCGTTATGTAGAAAAACGTAAACACCGCGGCAACTTTGCTTGCTTTGGGCCCAAACATATTTCCGGCCAAATCCGGCAAGGTGACGGATTGGTATTTGGCGATTTTACCGGCTATAAAAAAGGCAAAAATTAAATACGCAATATACCAAAAAGCACCTTGTGTTACAAAATTGTAGATGCCGTAGTTAAATGTAATTTCGTTAACGCCAAAGATTCCGCCGTACCAAGTAGCCACCAGTGTGGCCACAAACAAAGGCAGTGTTAAGCGCCTGCCCATAAGCAGGTAATCCAAGGCTTTATTGCCGCCTTTTTTAAGGCGTAAATTGCCATACACAGCCGCCCCGGCGGTAAGCGCCAAAATGGCGAAAAACACCACCCAGTCTGCTGCACCCAGGTAAGTAAGTGTGGTAAGTTTGGGTAACATAATTAATACCTAAAGAAAAGGGGTCTTCATTAGAAGACCCCTTTATTTTACCAAATATAGTATGCCGGAATAAGTACTAACATAGAAAGCACAATTAGTATAATTTCCAGCTTAAAGAACCATTTTACCCATTGCGGATAAGAAATACCCGCCAGGGCTAAAGCCCCCATAGTAACCGGGGCTGTGGGGATAATCGGGTTGCCCCAGCCTTCCCCAAACTGATAGGCCAAAATAACCACCTGGCGCGAGACACCCACCAAATCTCCCAACGGAATCATAATGGGCATAGTAAGCACCGCCTGGCCGGAACCGGAGGCAATAAAGAAGTTAAGCGCGGTTTGAATTAAGAACATCGCCTGCGGCGCCAATACGGAAGGCAGTGCGCCGATGCCTTTAGTCATCGCGTGCAGGAACGTATCCAAAATGTAGCCGTTGGTGGCCACAATTACAATAGAGCGCGCCAATGCCATTAAAATACACACGCTTACCATAGACTGTGCCCCCGCGATGATGGCATCTGTGGCTTGGTTTACGTTTAGTTTGCCAAAATACGCCGCGGCAATGGTAACGCCTAAAAATACGGCGGCAATTTCCGTCATATACCATTGGTATTTAATGATACCAAAGAACAACACGCCCATCCCTAACGCAAAAGACGCCAACACCAATTTGTGTGCGCGGGTAAGGCGGAAGGTGTCATCCACTACCACATCGTTAATTACCTGCAGTTCGGCGCGTTTTTCCAAGTCCATTTTATAGGTTAAACTTTTGGTAGGGGTTTTGCGTACGCGTTCGCCGTAAATGGTAAAAAATGTGGCTACTGCGCTAGTAAAAAAGAACCATATTCCCAAGCGCAGTTCCCAGCCGGAGTACATAGGCAACTGGGCGATGGTTTGTGCAATACCCACGGTAAACGGGTTTACAAAGGCGGAAGAAAACCCGGTAAACGCCCCAATAAACGGGATGGACATCCCCACCACGGTATCATACCCCAGCGAGATGGCCAACGGAATGAATATGGGAATGAAAATAAGGGTTTCTTCTTCCATTCCAAACAAGGCCCCGCATAGCGAGAACATAAACATACAAGCAGGTATAAATAACTTGCGGTATTTGGGGTGGGTAGAAAAGAAATAACTGATTTTTTTAATTACCGTATTAATAGCGCCTGTACGGTCTATTACGGTAAACAAGGCGCCCACTACTAAAATAAAGGCTATAATTTCGGCGCATTGGGTAAAACCTTCCACCGGTGCCTTTAACACGCTTAAACCTTGCGGGTCGGGCGCTACTTGATGATAAGAACCGGCTTCCACGTAGGTTCTGCCGTCTCTTTCCACGCGGTTGTATTGGCCGGTGGGTACAATCCAGGTTAATGCCGCTACAAATAACATAATGGCAAACACCAAAAAGTAGGTATTGCACAACAGTCTTTTCATTTTTTTCTTTGTTTTCCTCTTTTTAGTACAGCATATACGTCTTTTTACACAAAAATATCCCGCCGGCTCAAACAAGGGTTTCCCCAAAAAATTGCGGCGGGATACAAAAAATTATTGCCACTTCATCAAATACGGCGGAATTAAAAAGATGAAGGACAGTACATACATTAACAGTAACAGCGGCAACATCCATTTTAACCATTTGCCATAAGCAATGCGCGCAAACCCAATGGCGGCGATGGTTACCGGGTCTGTCGGGATGACCATATTCAGCCAGCTTCCGCCCAGTTGGAACGCCAACACCATTGTTTGGCGCGTAATGCCAATTAAATCAGCCAACGGGGCCAAGATGGGCATAGTCAATACGGCCTTGCCGGAGCCGGACGGGATAAAAAAGTCTATAACGGTTTGCAACATCATCGCCGCCCAAGAGGCGCAGATCGGGTGCAGGTGTTTGATACCGGCGGACATCCAGTCCAACATCGTATCCAGAATGTGCCCGTTGTTGGCAATGATTACAATAGCCTGGGCAAAGCACAGCAGTACAGCAATTTCCGCCATACCGCGTACCCCGTCAAAGAACGCATCGTTAAATTGGCTCATTTTCATACGGCCCAAAATGCCGCACAAAAAGCCTACCCCTAAGAAAAGGGCGGCAATTTCAGTAATATACCAGCCGCTGGCTTCCAAGTGGAGCATTTGCATTAGGTCTATGCCCCACATCCCTTTAATAAAAGAGCAGATTTGCGGTTTTAATACCCCAATAATTAACCCAAGCATCCCCAGCCCAAAGGCGATAAGCACCCATTTTTGGCGGCGGGTGATGTGGGTTTCTTCTTTATTGAGTTTGAGTTCTTTGCGTTTTTCTATATCAAATTCATAAGTTAAGCTGGCTTGCGGGTTTTTGCGTATTTTGCGGGCGTAAACGGACAACCAGGTAATTACCACACAGGTGCAGATGACCCAAATAATCAAGCGGTAGCCCAAACCGGAATACAACGGCACCTGGGCAATGCCTTGCGCGATGCCTACGGTAAACGGGTTGGTAAATGCAGCGGCAAACCCCACCCCGGCGCCGATGAACGGAATAGCGGTTCCTAAGGCGGAGTCATATCCTAAAGAAAGGGCAAGCGGAATAAAAATGGGAATAAAAATTAAGGCTTCTTCGCACATCCCGAAAGTGGCCCCGCAGAGGGAAAAGGTGATAATCCCCAGTGGAATAAACAGAAAGCGCAAATTTGGCCGGCGCTGAAAAAATGCGCTGGCTGCCTGAATACCTGCCGCGATGGCGCCGGTTTTTTCCACTACGGAAAGCACCCCGCCGATAAACAACAAAAACACAATTACTTCTGCCGTGTTGGAAAAGCCCTGCACGGGGGCTTTTAATACATCAAATAGGCCTTGCGGGTTGGCAGGAACGGAATGATAAGTTCCGGCCACCACTATTTCGCGGCCGTCCACTTCCATTTTATCGTAAGCGCCGCTGGGCACTATCCACGTCATAACGGCAACTACGCCGATAATCGCCAATATGATGGCAAAAGTATTCAGTTTTATTTTGGACAGGATTCTAGACATTTCTGTTTTAGTTTAACCTCGGTTTTTGTATATAAAACAACACTTAAATATTTTACAAAATAAGTGTATTTCACTGCATTTAAAATTTGGGCCAAATAAAGGGGGATTCTGCCCAGATGTTTTTTATTTTATATACTTAAATATATGCTTTATATTGTGCCCACCCCGATAGGGAATTTGCAGGACATAACCCTGCGTGCTTTGGACGTATTAAAAAATTGCGACGCCGTATTGTGCGAAGATACCCGCCGCACGCAGATTTTATTGTCCCACTTTTCTATTTCCAAGCCGCTTTTTAGGTATAATGAAAATGACGATTTTTCCATCCGCCGTTGTGTGGAACATTTGGAAGCAGGTAAAAACTGTGCTTTAGTGTCTGACTGTGGCACCCCCTGTATTTCTGACCCGGGGTGGAAACTGGTTAAAGAAGCGGTTTGCCGGGGGATAAAAGTAACTTCTTTGCCCGGGCCTAGTGCCGTGGCGTGTGCGCTGGCCGGGGCTGGCATAACGGGTGGAGCTTTTAGTTTTTTGGGGTTTTTGCCTCGTAAACCGGGCCGAGCGGCCAAGCTGCTGGGGGCGGCGTATGGGGTGGGTAACCCGGTGGTTGTGTATGAATCCCCTTACCGGGTAGTTAAAATGTTGGGCTTAATTTCCAAAACCTTAGGGCCTGATACCCCGGTTATTTTAGCGCGGGAATTAAGTAAAGTATATGAGGAGTGGCTGCGGGGAACGGCCGCTTGTTTGGAAAGTGAACTATCCAAAAAAAATAAAATACAGGGCGAATTTGTTATGATTATAGACCGCCCCCACAGAGAACAACCCGATGAAAACACAGATTTTTAATATTACCTGCTTAACCGCCCAAGAGCTTTTATCCGCCGCCCGTGCTATTACGGACGGAGCCGTGGCAGTGTTCCCTACGGATACAGTTTACGGTATAGGAACCAATGCGTTTAATGAAAAATCCATTTCCCGTATTTATCAAATCAAAAATCGCCCCGGAAACAGCGCGTTGCAAATTTTAACCGGTACGCTGGAACAAGCCAAAGAAGTGGTGCAATGGGGGCCCCGTGCGCAAAAACTGGCGGACGCTTTTTGGCCGGGTGCATTAACGGTTATTATACCCGCTTGCCCGAAGGGAGAGCCATTACTCAGGGGGTTTGGGGCACTAGGGCTGCGGGTGCCGGGTAATGAGTTTTTGGTAAAATTACTTTCACAAATGGGGGCGCCTATGGCGTCCACCAGTGCTAATTTGCACGGGCAGCCTACGCTTACGCGGGAAGAAGATATTTTGGACACCTTTGAAGGCAAGGTGGATTTGATTTTTTTGGGGGGGACATTGTCTCCCGTTGCTTCCAGCGTGATTACGCTAGCGGAAGAAAAACCCCGCCTGCTGCGTGAGGCGGCCGTATCCCGAGGACGGTTGGAAGCAGTTTTAAACGAAAAAGTCTTTTAGAGGGAAAAATATGAATACATTTGAAATATTTGTTTCTTATTCTTTGTTGGTGGCCTCTACGCTTTCTTTGTTTACTTATTGGATAACCAAAAAGTTCATTTTAAAGAAAATGAACCGCACTATAATGAAAGCGGAACATAATTACCAGCAACAAATTGCCGCCTTGCAGCAGCAACTTTCCGGCAAGGTGGGTATGTTGGAAGGAATGGTGGAAAAGTTGCGCCTGTCCAACCAGGAGTTAAGCCGTTTAAACGAAATTCGCAGTAAATTTATGTCCATTGTCGCGCACGATTTGCGCCAGCCTCTTTCTTCCATTCAAGGGTTTACGTCCGTGTTAATGATGGACAACCCGCAAGGAGGCGGTAATAATGACCAGATTGCCTTAAACAACATTATTAAAGCCACCGATAATATGAACTTGCTGATGGCGGATTTGATGGATATTTCTATGATTGAATCCGGCAAGTTTAAGATGGATTTTAAAAGTTTTGTATTTAACTCTTTAGTAACGGATGTGGTTTCTTTACAAGGCGTCAACGCTCAGAAAAAGGGCATTTTTCTAATTACTTACGAATATCCTACCGATATTTGCTTGTATGCAGACCGCTTCCGCATTTCACAAGTGATTAACAATTTATTGGGTAATTCCATTAAATTTGCCCCGCAAGGCGGGCACGTGGAAGTACGGTATTATGTATTGGGGGACAAACTGCGGTTTTGTGTGTCGGACAATGGCCCCGGCCTTTCCCACGGCGAAAAAGACAAAATCTTTCAAAAATTCCACCAGGCGGATAATGACCGTAACGTAAAAAAACAAGGCTGGGGTTTGGGGCTTTCTATCGCGCAGGAAATTATAAACGCCCACAATGGTGTTATCGGGGTGGAAAGCGCCGGCTTGGGGCAAGGCAGCGTGTTTTGGTTTGAGGTTCCTTTATCGCCTGAAGGCCAAACAAGTGGCGCTAACCCGTGCGAGCAAGAAGCCAAAGCTTAAACATTTGCCCGCGGTAATTGGGGTTGTAAAAACTTTAAAACGCTTTCGTTTCATACGGGGCGTTTTTTATTTTATTGTTTGGTCGGGGGTTTGTAAGCCGCTTAACGCCTGTAACTTTGGGGCCGGATGAAACAAGCTTATTGAGTATAGTGGGGACGTATTAACATAAAAAACCGCCGCGAAAAAACGCGGCGGTTTTAAAACAGCCTATACCCCGGATTCTGTCAGCCCGTACGGGCTGGGATAGCCATTACTCTAAGCGGCCTACTTGGTTGCGAACGCGGGCAGCGTATGAACCGGTTTGGCCTTGCTCCGTGCGGGGTTTACCGTGCCGTTTGCGTTGCCGCAAACGCGGTGGGCTCTTACCCCACCATTTCA
>CALUUY010000059.1 GCA_944324095.1 uncultured Elusimicrobiales bacterium | reverse complement strand
GCCTGTTCTTGGGCGCGGGCCTCACGCAAGGCTTGGGCTTGCTCGCGTGTGCGCAGAATACCAGGGGGTACCCCCATCATTTGCATACCTTGTTCAAGGGCGGCGTCAAAATCCACCCGGTCTAATACTTCCGGCTTGGCCTGCGCCAAAGAAGACGCATACGCCATTGCTTGAGACACGGCCGCCATACCGGCCGCTTTTTGAGCTTGGGCAATCATACTAACGTAACTTACGCCCAACTCCAACCCCTGCACGCTTTCGGGCGGATGAGGCAACACGCCCCGGCGCTGCAAAATAGCGTAAGAACGCTCTACCAGCGGGTCTAACAATTCATTTTTTAGCCGTTCCAGCACCGGACCCAACACCAGTAGTTTTTCCTGGTGCCGTTCGGCCACTTCAGCGGCGGTCATATTGGAATAATTTTGCGTGCTAAGCATTAAAAAAACATCGGCAAAAAATTGGGATTTAATGGTATTTTTTACCTTTTCTATGCTGTTTTCCAACGCGGCCATATCCACCTGTACTTGATAGGCCGGTTTAACGGCGGCGTCAGTAGTTCCGCTGTAACGGGTGAGCCCGCCGGGCAGCAAGTTTACCTCTCCCTGCACGCCTGAAGAAACCATCATTGGCGGGTTGGTGTTTTTATCCAGCGCCACCAGTTTGGTTTTTTGCATTTTTTGCAGCATTTTGGCGTCTCCCAGGCACTTCCAGCCGGGCCCTTTACCATACACGTCAGAAGTATTTTTTACTTCCCACCGGGCCGCTATTACCGGGAACTCCCAGTACCCGCCTTCTTTTAATACCTCCCCCTGCGGGGTAAAGTAAACAGAGCGGTACGGCATATGCAAAGCATCCTGATAGCGGGGGTTATGCTGCGGGTTGGGATAAATTAAATGCCGCACTTTATGCCAAGTATTTTTGCGGCCGTCTTTTACCTCCTGCGCCAAAGAAGCGGGCAAATGTTCCAAGCCAAATTTATCAGCCATTTGCTGGGCCGTTAAAAAGAACTCCCGGCCAAAAGTATTAATGCGCCCGTCCCCATCGGCCCCCAGCACATATTCGCCGGCAGTAAACAAACGGCAGCGAAGTATATCCTGGAAATCCTCCTCCAGCAGCATAGCCGCCGTGCCAAACACGGCAATTTCCTGATAAAACCCGTGCAAAGCAGCATACACATTAGAGCTGGCAAACACCTCTTCCAACCGCTGTTTAACGGCGTGGCTCCATTCCTGCGCACCGGGAAGCTGGCGGGCGGACTTTGGCGACAGGGCCAACTCAAACCAACTGCGAGAGGGACTAGTCAGCCCGGAAATCATCCCCGCACACAGTACTTCCACCGCTAACAACGGGTCAGAATCAATCAGTTTACGGTGGTCAATTTTTTGGCCGCGGTTGGGAGTGTCCCCCTCAAAAAAACCGCGGGTAGGGGCCAGATAGGCGCCCAGTTCTTTCCACGCGCTGCGCCAGGAGGCGGCCTCGCGGGATAATTCATCATACATCCGGCAATAATTGGGTTGTTTGTTCATACGTCACCTGTAATCAAAAGAAAGGGTGGAACTGGCGGGAGAAAATTTACTACTATGTATTTTAACGGAGGATATTTATGACGGGACTTATTATTATTGCTGTGTTTGCGGTTATGTTGGGCTTTCCGGGGTTTTATATTATAACCCGCAAAATGTTTCCCAAGGGGAGTAAAAAAACGGCTAAGATTGTTTCTGCTGTTATTACGGCCGGTTTGGTGGGGCTGATGTTTTTCCTGCTATACACTACGCCGCAAAGTTTGTAGATTTTTTAAGATACCCCGCCCACAGGCGGGGTTTTTTATGACTAATCAAAGTGGAAAAATAGGAGGTTTTATAAGGGCACAACTACTAAACAAAAGTGATTATATAAAATATAACTATTTTTGTCAAGCTTTTTTTAAAAAAACCAAACTCTTCCGTCGGCCCCTAACAAGTTTTTAAGCTTGTCTTTTTTATGCCACATAAACAATTTTTGCGGGTGTTCACAACCTGTAGGCGTACATTTAACAAAAGGCAACTCTTTCTTGGTTACACGCAAGTACCCGTCCCACAAAAAGAAATCCACCGGGTTGGCATCATACACAGAAAACGTAATAACCGGGGCAGCATCCGCCTTTAGCAAAACCGGCAAATTGTTCAATAAGGCCCGGTTTACGTGCCCCGCCCCGGCATACACAAAGATGTAAGCCTGCGGCCCCACACGGCGGCGCAAACGCTGCAGACGTTTTGCCCACATCCGGTTGCGGTGCTCCACCCCCCACAGAGATTTAGCCATACGAAACGCATAATGCGGGTTTTTACTCAGCACCCGGCCCAGTTCCGCCTCTTTAGCGGCTTTATTGGCTTGGCGGGTAAATTCGGCCCAGTCTTCCAACCCTACCAGATTTACCCCGCTATCCAGCAAGCCTTGAAAATACTTATATTTATCGGCCGCCACCGCATCAACGTATTTTTCGAGTTCTTGGGAGGAATTAATAATAAACGTATTTTCCCCATTGGCGTTGCGTGTGTCTAAAAATTCCGTAGCCAGATATACAGGAACATCCGGGTGGCGGCGGGCAAAATCCGCCACGAAAGCGGTTACTTCTTCCACAATGGGGGTATGGCCGTGCATTTCACCTAAAAAAATCCAGCGGGAGGAAAAATCGAACATTTTGTCATATTTAATGGGCTGGCGGCCAAAACGCTGTTGCTTTAAAGCGGCGCGGATGGCGGCTTCGTTTTGGGTAAAAGTGTTCCATTGGTTTGTCCAGCGCAGCGGAATTACAGAGCGGACATAACTATCCCGTGCACTGCGGCTATATCCGTACAAAATAGCATCCAACGAAGCAGAATGCAATGCATTACCCAAAATAGCCTGCCCAACCGGCTCGCTTTCTTTGCCTAAAAAGGGCTGATAGGTATTGATGTGGTACACCCGGCCCGGCACACGTATAAACTCCTCCTTAAGCGGAGCACCGGTTTTGATTAAACGCCGGGAACCCTGCTTAATAAGGTTTTTTTGAGCAAGAGCAGGCGTTGCCGCCAACAGAACAGCCAACAAGCAAGCAAGAGGTTGATTCATTATTCCAATCCTTTAGGGGTTTCGCCCGGTACGCGGTGCACAGTAACGGACAAGTTAAACCCAAACATTTTAACGTATTTATCCGTTTGGGCAGATAAAATTAATTTAGAATTTTTATTCTTTAAAAACGTATTATGCACATCGTCAGACGGCAAAATATAATTAAACAAAGGCTTAAACGGCGCTTTAGCATACGGCAAATCAAAATCTATATTAAAACACTTTTTCTCCCCCACCAACTCCGGCACATTGCGGTAGAAAGACGCGTCTAAATGCGCCCCGCCGGCATACACAATAATTAATGCGTCCGGGCGGTGCTGTTGTACAAACTTAATGGCCTGCGCCCAGCTTGAATTACGCTGAGTAGTGCCATCTATCAGAGCATCATAATTTTGGGTAAATTCGTTTTTCGTTAACCGCGCCTGCACTTCCGGGTCTTCCAAGCCGATAACCGTCATTTTCAGTTCGTGCGCCCGCTTAAACACAACTGACGCATAGCTCTTTTCCAGCCACTTTGGAAAGCGGCTTGCCGGCTCCAACCCGTAGGTATTGGGCAGAAATTCCGTCATTAAAAATATTTCCCGTTTGGGGTTAGCGGCGCGCACCTGCTCCAATACGTTAATGATTTCTTTTTTGATTTTAGCGGAATAATGCATTTCACCCAAGTACAATATGCGCAAATCTTGGGGCATATACTGTAAATAATTAATCAACCCATAGCTAAGGCCGGTTTTTAAATCATCGGCAATTTTATAGGCATTTTCCCGGAAATATTTCAGTTTATTGTGCCAAATGATTTTGGCCAAGGCATTGGCGTACTTATCACGGGCAATTAAGTATCGCTCCTGCGCGCTGATACGGGCCTGAAGAGGAATAAAAATTTGGTCAAAATAAAAATTATTTTCCACCACCTCTAAATCTTTGGGAGAAAAAAGCCCATCAATGTCTATTTCATACGGGCGGGCCGTCTGAAGGGCGGACACGGCCGCCGGTTGCATTGGTACGCGCTGCCCCGTTAATTTTTGCCATTGTTTAACCTGGTGTAATTTGGCAGCCTGTTTGGCGCGCAACGCCTGTAAATCTTTTAAGGTAAACGCTTTAGCGCCCGCCCGTTTGGCCGCCGTAGGAACGGCCCTTTTAATGACAGCCTGGGCGTAGGCCCCGCTAAAAGGAAAGATAAACACGAGTAAACTGCACAAGACCTTTTGCATAGAAGCTCCTTTTACGTTTCAGTTAAACCTAGACCGCTTTTCAGCAAAATGCACACAGGCTGAAAAAGATTTTAGTTATGTTACCGCTCCACAAAGCCATCAGTGGACGATAACAGACAAGTCAAAACCAAAGATTTTGGTGTATTTTTTATTCTTATTATATGAAATTAATTTTGCACCCAGGTCGTTCTCAAACTCCTCGGCCAATGCCCGGGGCATTTTAATATAGCTAAATAACGGGTTAAAGGAGAAGAACGTGCTTTGCAAATTAAAGTGCAAGATAAAAGAATTCTTCTCATTTACCAAAACGGGCAGGCTTCTTTGTAAGGAGGCCTCCATATGCCCCGCCCCGCCATACACAACAAACAACGTTTTAGGGTGGGCTTTTATCAACTCACGCAATGTAACGGCCCAGCGTTCGTTACGGCGGGAGACGCCGTCCAATAAATCCGCATACGAACGCCTAAAAGTGGGGTTATCCAATAGATCCACCAAATCATAATCTTCCAACCCGCCCACAGACATTCCCAATTCTGTTGCGCGGTTAAATATGGCCCCGCCATATAATTCTTTGATCTCTTGAGGCAGTTTTTTGCCTTTATCCAGAAAAAAAGTATTGGGTAAAAATTCCGAAAGCAGCACTATTTTGCGTTTAGGATGCGCCGCACGAAGTTGCTCCAGTACGCTGATAATCTCGCGACGGATGGAAGGCTGATAATGCTCTTCTCCTATATACAAAACGCGGGTATTGCGGGGAATAAAATCCACATATTTAAACGCACCGCCTGCCGCCTCAGCCGGGTTAGGTACGGAAACATCCGCAGACAGAAAGATCTCCAGATTATCCAGCAATTTCTCACTGTGTTTTTCCAAAAAGTTCAAACGGTTCCGCCACACTACTTTTTGCAGCGTATTAAACAGGCTGTTGCGTTCTTCCAAATAAAAATCTTCGGCTGTATTTTTGGCCCGGTTAAGGCGCCGCCGGGGGTTAAAGACTTGAACGTATTTTATCACCTCTTTATCATACCCGGTAAACAGTTTTTCCGGCGCCAGCCTGTAAGCCGGCTTGGCAGGCGTTTGACGCGGCATACTGGGGTGAGCGGCAAAAGACAGCCCGGACGTTTGTTTCCACTTAGCTAAAACCGCCTTAGAAGCGGTTTTTTGCGCCGATACACCCGCCTTGGCGCCCAAACGTTTAGCCGCCGAAGAGGCCGCTTTTTGTACATTTCCCTGCCCAAACGCAGCGCAAGAAGAAAACACAGCTATTAATAAAACATATAAAGATTTATACATACCATTTTCCTCTATTATTTATGCACATATACCGTTACATCCGCCCCAATTAAACTGCGGTACTTGGGGTTTTTAAGTACGGCCACCGCATAGGATTTTGGGTCTGCCAAAAAATCATCCCTAAACAAGGCCGCAAAGGCCGGGTTTAACGTGTCCGAACCGAATACATCAAACAAGAAAACCTGCGACGTAAACTCCGGCAGCATAGAAGGCAAATTTTCCAAATATTTATACGAAGAATGCCCAAACCCCGTGTACACAAAAAACACGGCCTCCGGTTCTTGGGTTATAAAACGGCGAATGGTTCTTGCCCAAGATTTATTGCGTATAAACTGCCCCACCAGTGACAAAGAGCCTTTTGCAAAATTAGGGTCAGACACCCCTATCTTTTTAGCCATTATCTGCAAATTGCGCAGCGGCTCCAGCCCATATACCTGCACACCGTTTTGTTTTAAACGCGCCAACAAAGGGGCATACGTCCAAGCAATCTTTTTGCCTTCCATCAGCACCCCGCGGTACAAATTATAATTGGGTTCGGCGGGGTAATTCATTTCTAAAAATTCCGTCAACAAATAAATTTTCTTACCCGGGTTTTCCTTGCGGTACTGCAAAACAATTTGGGCTATTTGACGGCGAATATCACCCACGTAATGCTGTTCCCCCAAAAAAATAATTTTGGCTTTAGGGTCTATAAGCGGGACATAATTTATTTTTCTTGCCGCAGGTTTTACGTCCAAACTGGCCAATACTTGTTTACGTTCCCGGTTATACAAAGCCAAACGCTCCTTAAAAAATTTTTTTGAAGCTTGTATGCGCGCCTCATTGGCTTTGGATAATACGGCATATTCCGTACGCGGCAGGCGAAACCCCGCTAAAGAAGACTCCAACACCTGCTCTAACTTTTCTTTATTAGGAAAAGTTTCCTTTTGCATTGCATTTACCCGCTTTACCAACCGGGCCAAATGCTCTCTTTGTTGAGCCTGCTTTTGTAATTGGGCCGCCTTAGGCGCCCATATTTTGCCTGCTTTTTTGGGTATTAGATGAGAGGGCTGCGCATTTACCAAGCCCCCCATCCATAGCACCAAAATACACATCAAAAAGCATTTCATAAGCATAATGTAAATCTTTTATACAGCCATAACAAGGGCCAAAAGGCCTATACGTCCGTACCATAGGGCCTATATAAATCTTACAATACGCCATATTCACAGCGGGCAAACTCCGGGCTGGCCCCCATACGGCTTCTTACCGGGAAAGCAAAAGTAAGGGCCAGGGCGTCCCCCAAATCGGGCGAGCGGCCGCAACGTTCTTTGATTTTTTCCTTCGCTTCCAGGCGCATTTTGCCAGCCGGGTCAAAATCGTACTGCGGGGCACATAAATCCGCCTTCAGCGCCGGTAAAGCCGGCAAGGCGCCGCCCGCGTCCAACCATTGGGCCATTTCCCCCCACAACTCCGCCCGTTTATTGGCATAGCGCCCAGGTTTAAACGGGGTGGAACCAAAGGGAACTTCGGTTACATTAAACCCCAGCTGACGCAGGCGGTCTATAACGCCGCTTCCGCAGCCGGCGTCTATAAATACGGCATCGGCGCGGAAAGACTCAATGGTTTGCGCCACGCGGGCGGCTAAGGCCATATTATCCAAGTGACAAAACACCTGCGGCTCAAAAGCTTGCAAACCTTGCCGGCAAAAGATGACGCTTCTGTCATCGCCAAACCGGGCTGGATCCACCCCCACCACCCGCGGGGCGGCCGCCAACTGGGCCGCCCCGTACCGGCGGGACTGCGCCTGCAACACCTTATCGGCCGTAATCAACACATTATCGGCCGAGGCGGAAAAATCACACAAATATTCCTGGCGGAAAATACTGGCCGGCGTACTTAAACGAATGGCGTTTAATTCTTCTTTACTAATCACACCGGTTTCATCGGCCGGATACACGCCGCACCACCAGTTTTCCGGCTGGGAAAGCGCCGCTTTTTGGGCAAATAAAAATAAATCATAAAAAGCATTTTGGCCTTTAGGCGTACCGGTAAACAATGCCCACCCCGTGCGGGAAAGAAGCATCGGGCGGATAATTTCTTCAAAAAGGCCGGGTTTTATTTGGGCATATTCGTCCAACACTACGCCGTCGGCATAAGTACCGCGTAAGGCGTCCGGATTATCGGCCCCCGCCACCCAAATTTTGGCCCCCGTAGGCAACATTAGGCACAATTCGGCCTCGTTCACTTTAACCCCGGGCAAGGGGGCCGTATAACGTTTAAAATAATCCCAGGCAATCAGTTTTGCCTGTTTTAAAAACGGCGCCACATAAAAATAACGGGCGTTATTTAACGGATTAACAAGCGCGCTTTTTAATAAATGATTTACCGCACACACGGTTTTGCCCATTTGGCGGTGAGTAACCAACACACAAAAGCGGTGGCTTTCCAACTGGGGGTGGATGAGAGTTTGCGGATAGCGCGGACAATACGGGATAACCGCCTGCCAACACGAGGCAGACACAGAACGGCGCGGCATTATTTTTCCCACCTGACAATTAAAGACTTAGGTTGTGCAGGCCCCTCTTCTTTGCCGTCTTTCCACCCCAACAAATTTTTAGCCGTAAATACAGCAAAAGAAGCGGAATAATTGCCCCGCAAACTGTTTTGAATTAAAATATCACTCTGTAAATCACGCGCCTTATCAGCCGCCTGGGCAAAGGCGGGATGTTTTTCCTCCCACTTTTTTAACATCTGGCGCGTGGTGCCTAAGGTTTTGGCAAAAGCCTCAAAGGTGGGCAATTCGCAGGCGGTTTCCAACAAAGAGATGGAACCGTCTTTTTTTTGCACCTCTGTTATTTTAAAAGGAGCAATATCAAAAAAAGCCAACAGGCGGAAAGGATACTCCTCGTTATACGGAACTGCGGCAGATTTTTTATGTGTTTTGGTGTTTTTAGAAGAAATCATAGAAACCCCGGGAAATAAAATAAGCACGGCTAGAACCGGAAGTTTCCAAAAAGAAAAGAAAAAAACTTACAAACGCGCTGCATTTGTAAGTTATTTATTTATTATATCAAAAAAAATGTGATTTGTCAAATTTTATTCAATAAAAACACGAATATACTCGCTGTCACTAAGAGGGGATTCTTCCCCCCAGGAAGAACAAAATTCAACCGATTTTGGAGAATTTCTAGGCCCACGGCAATAAATTCTCCCTCCGCTTTGGCCATAACCACGCAAGGTAAAATTAAAAATCAAACCATAACCAAAAGGGCCGCCGGAGCGATGAATGCTATAATACCCCCCGTTCGCCATACTGCCTTCATAACAAGAAAACCCCGCCGGACACGGCCCAACACTAATGTCTAACGCGTCCACCGTAGGCGCATAACGGTTATTCTGCATATAAAACCGATCCTGCGCTTGGCTAATGGCTTTCCCCCTGGCTATTACAGAAGCTACCCGGCTCATCTCCACCGCTTTTTGAAAATAGGGCACCGCAATGCTTGCCAAGATCCCTATAATTAGCACAACCACTAATAACTCAATAAGCGTAAACCCGCCAAAACGCCTCGCCAGCCGTTTTTTCATACCCAGCTCCTTTTTTAATTAAATTTGATTTCTAATCAAATTTAAAAAAAAAAAAAAACAAAGCAACCGCCTATAAATA
>CALUUY010000058.1 GCA_944324095.1 uncultured Elusimicrobiales bacterium | reverse complement strand
CGCCCAATATTACCAATCCGGCCAAAAACATTTTTGTAAAAATGCACTAGCCTCCTATAAAAATACCGATTTTACTAAGCTATTGGATGAAAATCATATTCCTTGGACGACCTCCCCGTCCGGCCAATTTTTTGCTCAGCGCGCCCAAGACATTGTAACCCTGCTTGTCCGCCGCGCCCAACAAGCCAATACGGATTTTTGGCTCAACACCCAAGCCCTGCATATTTTGCCCGCCCGCCAAGGGTTATATACCGTGCAAACCTCCCGCGGCAGCGTGCAAGCCCGCCATATTGTGCTAGCGGCGGGGGGACTATCGTTCCCGGCGTTGGGGGCGTCTTCTTTTGGCTTAAACGCCGCGCGGCAGTTGGGATTGAGCGTTGTGGAAACGCAACCGGCATTAGTGGGGCTATCCTTCCCCAACGAATGGAAAACCCGCTGCGCCCCATTAACCGGAAACAGCCTGCCGGTACAAATTAGCTGTGATAAATTTTCTTACACCGGGCCGCTTTTATTTACCCACGAAGGCATAAGCGGGCCGGCTGTGCTGCAAGCCTCTTTGTTTTGGAAGGAAGGGGAAAAGGTGACCATCAACTTCCTGCCGGATACCGATGTGCTGGCCTTTCTTCGCCGCAATAAACAATCCCCGGCCTTATTTTCCACCTTACTGGCAGATAAAATACCGGCCAAAATATCCAAAGCCCTATTGGGGAACTACAATGTACCCGCCGCCAATGCCACGGCCGCAGAATTACAACAAGCGGCGCAAAATTTAAACCATTTTTCCTTCGTACCCAAAGGGACAGCCGGCTGGACAAAAGCCGAAGTAACAAAAGGCGGGGTGGACTGCCGGGAAATAAACCCTTCCACTATGCAATGCCGGCGTTTTGCGGGGTTGTTTATCATCGGAGAACTATTGGACGTAACCGGTATGGTGGGAGGGTACAATTTACAATGGGCGTGGAGCAGCGGATGGGCGGCTGCTAAAGCACTGGAACAATTTATTTAAGACGTAAAAATTTACGTGAATTAAAGGCACTTTATTGCTATAATATTTTTAGTCGTTTTGAACTGCCGACGGAGCGTATATGGATTTTAAAAAAAGACCTTTCAATTTGTTTACTTTGTGGATAGAATCTTTCAAACTGGCCAATAAAACTTTTGGCGCACTCGTTTTACTCATCTTTTTATTTATTTTATTTATTGCAGCCGCTTTAACCCTTATTGTCATCGTAACCACCAAACTGGTGTTACCCGGCGCTATGACGGGGCCTTTTTTGGCGGGCATCAGTACATTTGCGCTGATGATGATTGGGGCGTATGTGGTATATTTCATTTTTCCGTGTACGCTTATTAATATGTTGGCGGCACGGGCCAATAAAGTGGGCACGGCTTTGCCGGAATGTTTTTGGAAGTCTTTAATGCCCTCTTTTTATTTGCTGTTGGCGTCCATCGTCATTGCCATTCCGACAGCCGGGGTAAATTGGTTGGTGCAACAGGCGGGCTCCTCTTCTTTAAGTTTAGTGGTAACGCTGGGGTTAATCTTTGGCGTGTATATTCCGGCAGCATTTACCGCGCCGGCCATTGCTTTAAGATCAGAAAACCCGGTATCGGCCATCAAATATAGTATGGACTTGGTATTCCGCCGGTATTTCCGCACCGCTATTTTGCTGTTTAGTATTTGGTTAATGCCGTTTGTAGGTTTTTTTGCTATATTAGGCGCGCTGATTGTAGGGATTCCGTTATTTTTTGCAAATAGCTTTGACATTACAAACCTGTCTTTAGGCTGGTATTTTGTGTTTTTGGCTGCCGCCTTGCTATATGCGTTTTTTGTGTATTTTGCATTTACAGCCAATACCCTTTTATTCTTAAACCTGGATTACGGCCTCAACCGCGACAGCTTTGAATTTTCCGACGCGGAAAAATTAGCCGGCAAATCCTCCGCCACAGCCTTGCCCATCACGGCCGGTATGCCCGTGGAACGCCCGAAAGACGATATTTTAAACCCCAATGAACTGGTAAGTATGGTAACGACTGTGTCGTCCGAAGCGCACGACAGTAATTTAAATGAACATCTAAATCAGGTTTATTCTCCCGATAATGAAAAAGTGCAACAGTATATGCACCAGGAAGAAGACCGTATGCCCACCATTTTGTTTGATGACGATATGGCAAAAGAAATAGAAAAAAATCAGCAAATGTGGACTAGTAAAAAAGAAAAACAAACTCCGCCCGAAGACAACGGCCCGGAAAACATAAAACTATCCAAGAGGTAATGATTATGACCCAAATGGCAAAACGTTCTTTTTCTATATACCTGCAGCAAGCGCTCAAAACGATTCAAACCGGGGCAAAACCTTTGGTACAAATATTGGTTGGGGGGCAGCTTTGTATTATCCTCATCAGCCTGTTATGCGGGCAAGCCGACCCTTTTAATGACACGGCAGCCGAACACCCGTTTTTGTACATTTTATGGGCGCTGGGCACGATGGTTATTAGTATATTGATGATGACATCCACCTTGTTTATTTTAAGAAATGCCCAGCAAGGCCACATCCCTTCTTGGAAAGAAGCCCTTCAATTAGCCGCCGGGCGGTTTTGGCCGGTATTGGGGGCAAGCATCATATACATGCTACTGATGTGGGTCATTTTCTTTGTATTTGCCGCCATTGCGCTGGCGGTGATGGTATTAATATACACGGTATGGCCGGCGGGAAATATTTTGTTTGGTTTAGTGGCCTCCGTAGCGGCGATATGGCTGACAGTGACTTGTTTTTTGGGGTTACTGTTTAGCGTGTATTATGTGGCGGTGGATGAAAGCCGCGTGTTTCAAGCATTACCCAGCGCCATAAAACTACTTAAAACCAGCTTTTGGGGAACATTTGCCTTAGGGATAGGGGGAGGCTTAATTGCTATACTTGTTTCCACTTTAATAGGGATTATACAGCTGTTTATGATGCCCCTGTATATGATAAACCCCTTCTTAGGGCTTATTGGTACTTGGATATTATCTGTTCCGTTAGCAGTCATTAATACAACGGTGCTGTTAGGTTTGGCTTTTGAACTCTACAGCAGTACCAAGCGTATGCAGACAGAACAGCTGAACCAAAACGAAAACTGAATTTGAAAGAGGGCTTTTATCTGCCCTCTTTTTTGTTATAAAAAACATCAAAAAAATCAACTCGGAGGATAAATGCACACCGTACTGACTGTACTCAACTTGCTGGGAGGACTAGCCATATTTCTAACCGGCATGAAAATGATGAGCGACGGCTTACAAAAAGTCTCCGGCGACAAAATGCGCCAACTTTTAGGTATAGCCACCACCAACCGCTTTGCGGCAACTGCCTGCGGGGTGTTGGTAACGTCTATCATTCAGTCTTCCAGCGCCACCACGGTAATGGTGGTAGGTTTTGCCAGCGCGGGGCTGCTTAACTTATACCAATCCTTGGGCGTTATTTTCGGGGCCAATATCGGCACCACGATGACGGCCTGGATTGTAAGCTTATTTGGGTTTAAAATCCAAATATCTTTATTTGCTTTGCCGGTAATAGCCATTGGCTTTTTTTCCCAGTTTATACCGCGCTTTCCCGCGGTAAGACGCACCGGGGAAGCTTTGGTTGGCTTTGGGCTTTTGTTTTTAGGCTTAGATTTAATGAAAAACACCATCCCGGCCGACTTTGCCCAAAACCCGCAAGTAATGGAATGGATTGCCAAATTCCGCCCGGATAACTTGCTTAACCTCTTAACCCTCATCGCCACCGGCACGGTGCTGACGGTTATCTTGCAATCTTCCAGCGCGGTAATGGCTATGACGCTTACCTGTGCCGCCGCCGGGATTATTGATTTTCCAACCTCCTGCGCCTTGGTGCTGGGGGAAAACATCGGCACCACCATTACGGCCAACTTAGCGGCTATCGGCGCAAACAAAACCGCCAGACGCGCAGCTATAGGGCACTCGTTATTTAACCTATTGGGCGTACTATGGGCGGTCATCATATTCCGCCATTTTATTAATTTGGTGGACTGGGTGGTACCCGGTACCCCATATACCACCGATACTAACACCTTAACGGCAGTGTTGCCTTACCATATTTCTGCCTTCCACACGTTATTTAACGTCATAAACACAATTATTATGCTGCCGCTGTTAAAACAGTTGGCCGCACTAACGCTGCTTATCATCCCTAAAACCAAACGGGAAGACAACAAACAAACCGAACTTATTTACCTGTCCACCCGTTTTGCCAATACGCCGGAACTGGCGCTGGTGGCAGTACGCAATGAAGTGGAAAGGATGATGAGCTTTGTAACCAAAATTACGGATAAAGTAATGCACGCGGTAAAAGTGGAAGACGACAAAATGTTTACCCGGCTGGTTCAAGACGTAAAAGAAGCCGAGAAAACAACCGACGTGCTGGAACATAAAATTAATATTTATCTAACCCAGCTCTCACACGGCAACTTATCGCACGATGCGGTAGCGCACGTATGGTCTTTGTTTGACGTGATCAACAGCATTGAACGCATGGGCGACTGCGGCGAAAAAATTGCCCGCATACTGGAAAAATTCCACACCAAAGCAGCCTTTTCCCAGGCGGATATAGACAATATTGAAGAAATCGCCAAGCTGACTAAAGAAATTACGCGTGAAACCCGCAAAGCGATTGTATTCGTACAACACCCGACGGGTGAATCGGCCAAAGAAACCAGCGAAATTTTGGCCAAAGCGGCCGAGCGGGAAGAACAGCTTAACAGCCTGCGCAAAAAATTACTTAAAGACCGCAGCACCCGCTATTATGAAGGGGAAGAAGCCAGCCCGGACTTTATTACAGCTTATGCCGATATTTTAAATAATTTTGAAAGAATCGGCGATTATGCGCTTCGCGTGACGGAAAACATTCTGGGTGCCCGGGCGCCGGAACACGGCACCAAATACATCACCGTCCCCACCAAGGAGAAAGCTGTATGAACTTCCGCCCGCAGGACTTTACCCAAGGCGTAAAAAGTGCGCTTTCTTTATTAAAGGCCGCCTTTCAGGGGAAGTATCCCTTCCCCTGGCTGCCCGTACTGCTTACCTTGCTGTGCACTGCTTACGTCATAAGCCCTGTGGATTTTCTGCCCGACGTACTGCCTCTTTTAGGCATTACGGATGACGGGGCCTTTATTGTACTGGTGTTGGCCTTATGGCAAAAACACATCAAAAAATACCGGGAGTTTTTAGCAAAACCCAGTAAAGACAGTACCGTTATTGATGTACCCAGTTACAAAAAAGATGACCCCTCCAAACAGTAAAACTTCTTTAAAGCCCCCGTTAAAGCGGGGGCTTTTTACTAATACTGCGGCTAAGTGCCGCCCATACTTCTCCTTTTGTGCCGGTTCATCTGTATCCAAACAACCCCTTAGTTTTTGTGTATATAAGACATTAATAATTTAATTGGAAAAGACAGAACAAACCGTAAAACCAATATTATGAATAGAGGCGGGGAAAAACCTAAAAATATAGTACAAAAACAGCGGTTTTTTTAGTTTTTTCAAAGTGATATAATAAAATTTATGAAAAAACTAATCAAAATATTGCTTATATGTGGGGTAACGTTGGTTGTCCTGCTGGGGGCAGGGCTCATTACCTTAAAAGTGATGTTCCCGCCCGAAAAACTCAAAGCCATGGCCGAGAGTTACACAAAAGACAATTTCCACCGGGAAATATCTTTTGACGACGTTTCTTTCAATTTAATTGGAATAACGCTGGATAATTTTGCCTTATCGGAAGAGGACAGCTTTGAAAAGGGAACCTTTGTTAAGGCAGACAAACTGCAGGTAAAAGTGGCCTTAAAACCGCTTTTTCAAAAGAAAATAGAAGTAAGCAGTTTGATCGTTAACGGGCTGGAAATAAATGTGGTTAAACAGGCAGACGGCAGTTTTAATTTTGACTCTTTAACCGCGGCCGCTTCTTCCGCACCCGAAACCCAAACGCCAGAGCAGGCCTCCTCCCCAGCCATGGATTTTGACTTAACCATAGCCAAAATCAGCATTACGGACTGTGCCTTCTCCTACAAAGACCTGCAAAGCGGGATGAACGCCTCCGTTGACAAACTGAACTTGGAAATATGGGATTTTGACCTCGCCAACCCTTTTTCCTTTAAAGTTAAATTTACCTTAGGTTATGATGACGCCGCCAACGGTATGAATATGTCCATCCCCGTTACGGTGGATACGGTAGTGTCGTTGGCTAACTTGGATATGCAAAAAGCCTACATTACGGTAAAAGGCATTACTGCCGCGTACAAAAATGTGCAGTTTGCAATGAATGGGGAAGTAAAAAACTTTATGGCTCCCAGCGTCAACTTAACCGGTTCTTTAACGGGTATTGACCATACCACCTTTGCAGACTTTCTACCGGATCTGCCGGCTTTTAACCTGCCTAAAGTCACCGTTTCTGTACAGGCTGCGGCCGATATAGAAAAAAGCACCGCTGTCATTAATCAAATTAAAGTGGGGGTTTTGAACTCCGGCTTAACCGCCTCCGGCAATGCCTCTTGGGCGGGTGCCAACCCCACCTACAACATTAACGGATCCTTGGCTTTTGCGTTGGCGGAAGCCGTACAGATGACCGATACCGTAGCCGATTTTAAACCCGCTGGCAACATTACCGGCACTTTTAGCGCTACGGATAAATTAGACGGTAAAGACGTACGCGGGAACATTACGTTAAAAGACGTGAGCGTGATGTATGAACCGGTAAAAATATCTGCCTTAAACGGGCTTATTACAATAGCGTCGGCAGACGATGTGTCCGCCAGCAACTTAACCGGGCTTTTGAATGGGGAAAAATTCACGGCTTCTTTCTCTTACAAAAACATTAAAGAGATTATGAACATTGTGTTTAATTTAGATTTGTCTAAATTAAAACTGGAAAAATTCTCCACCCAGCAAATGCAGGCGGCCGAAAACGCCACCACCACCGCTCCGGCCGAACAACAGCCCGCGGCCCAACAGCCGGCTGCAACCAGCACGGACGAAGATGAAATGTTGATGAACATCCAAGCCACTGTAAAAGTGGGCGCAGTAGAAGTTCCGTATTTCAGCACGCAAGGTTTTGAAATGACGGCCAACTTAACCTCTGCCAGCCCCAGTATGAAAAAAGCCAACGGCGTGGTTACATTTAAACTGATGCCCGGCTCTATTACAGACCTGGATACAGTAGTAAAAGAAAACAAAATCGTAAAGATTTTACTCCTGCCCATCAACATCATTAACCGCGTAGCCAAAGCGCTGAATATTGACCTGTTCCCGGCGGAAAAATCCGCCCAGGACGGCTTGATTATTTACGACATTGCCGAAGGCCAATACAACTTTGTAAACGGGGTAATGACGATGGAAAAAACGGTATTAACCTCTAAATTAACCAATATTAACGGCTCCGGGAAAGTGGATTTCCCGAAAGACAATATTGATATGAAAGTATCTGCCACAGTGCTTACCAGCCAAACCCCGGTTGTGATTAAAATCACCGGCCCGGTGGACAATCCGTCCGGCAAATTAGACGTATTAAATACGGTAGGCTCTTTAGTTGGCGGCCTATTAAACAAAGACACCCCCGGCAAATTAATCAGCGGTACGGCCAACACGGCCGGCGCCGTTGCCACCGGGGCAGTAAAAACTACCGGCAAAGTGGCCGAAACAGCCGTAAAAACCGGTACTGATGTTGTAAAAGGAACGGTTGGCGTTGCAACCGGTACTGTAAAAGGAACCGTTAACACCGCCAAAGATGCTTTAAAAAACATCGGCTCTTTGTTTAAAAAGAAAGATACTGACGACAAAAAATAACCCAAACCTTTATACATCCGCCCCCGGCCCTAAACCGGGGGCTTTTATTTGCCTTATTCTTATTCACATCAACTTTTGTTTAGGTAAAGAACACCAAACGTACGGTTAAAAAATAAAACTTAGTTACGCGGCTTCTAGCAAGGCTTGCGCTTGGCAGCATATTGAGAGAGAGAGAACAGAGTGGGAAGTTTTGGCCTTACACAGCTAACACATCCTACCCATACAACCCCTAAAACCCCACTACTTATAGGTGAATATATAATATAATAAGAGATATGGGAAAATTTCTACTGCTTCTTACCAATTTTGCTTTTCCATTTGCTGCCCTAGGCGTATTTTTTGGCTTTTTATTTTCCGCCCGCCGCAAATTACTGGCACATTTAATACAGGAACTTAAAGAACGCTTTGCGCTGCAACCCCAGCAAGACTTGCCCCAAAACGCACTCTGGATACACTGCGCCAGCGTGGGGGAAGTAAATTCCGTTAAAGATTTAATTGCCCGTTTAAAAGCATTTTATAATAAACCCGTTTTGGTTACTACCTCCACCGCCGCCGGGCAAGAAACAGCCCGCAAAAACCCCGCCATAGACAAAGCCGTCCTGGCCCCGCTGGATTTTTATCCGCTAGTGCAACGCTTTATCCGCCAGGCAAAGCCGTATCGTCTGTTTGTGGTAGAGCGGGAAATTTGGCCCAATATGCTGGCTTGCGCCCAGTACAATAATGTGCCTTACGCCTTGATTAATGCCCGCATTTCCCGCAAAAGTACACGGGCTTACGGGTACGTAAAACCCCTGTTTGAATTGTTATTAAAAGGAGTGGCATTTGCGGCGCTGCAATCCCACGATGATAAACGCCGTTACGAGCGCCTGGGCCTGCCCGAAGAAAAAGCCCTGGTATGCGGAAACGTAAAGTATGATACGCTATCCGATGCACCCTCCAAAGTAAAAGAAGTGACCGAACTGGTAAAACGCCTCGGCTGGGAGGGGAAAAACATTTTGGTATGCGGAAGCACCCACCCGCAGGAAGAAGAACTGTTGTTTAATTGTGCGGCGGAGCTGATAGAAAAAGACGTCAAAATTATTTTTGCCCCGCGCCATCTGGAACGCTTGGCGGAAATTAAAGAAAACCTAAAACAAAGCGGTTTAAATTTTGCCTTAATGAGCCAAAAACCTACTGGCTGCGATATTTTATGCGCTGACCAGATGGGTTTTTTACAATCGCTCTACACCTGCGCCGCCATTACATTTGTGGGTGGCACCATTGCCCCGCGCGGCGGGCATAACTTGTTGGAGCCGGCCATCGTGGGCAAGGTGGTGTTATTTGGGAAGAGCTTTCACAACACGCCCGATACCGCCCACGCACTGCTTACACGCGGCGGAGGGATACTGGTGGACGAGACCAATTTTAAACAAACCGTTTTAAGGCTGTTGGGGGACAAAACCCAACTGCTGGACATGAGCGAAAAAGCCCGTAAGACCGCCTTAGGGTTTAAAGGCGCTACGGCTAAAATTATGAAAGTGGTGGAAAATTATGAACGAAAATCAGCCTAATATTTTAGTGGTAAGA
>CALUUY010000057.1 GCA_944324095.1 uncultured Elusimicrobiales bacterium | reverse complement strand
AAAAAAATTGAGACCAAGATGAAAGAAATCATCAAGGCCCGCCAGCCGTTTGAACGCAAGGAAATGTCCAAGGCCGAAGCGAAAGAATTTTTTACCCAACGCGGCGAAACGTACAAATTGGAACTTTTGGACGAACTGGAAGACGGCACCATTACCGTTTACGTCAACGGGGATTATGCGGATTTATGCCGCGGCCCGCACTTGGAACACACGGGCAGAATAACCAATTTTAAACTTTCAACCATTGCCGGCGCTTATTGGCGCGGGGACGAAAAACGCCCTATGCTCCAGCGTATTTACGGGCTTTGCTTTGAAAATAAAGACGCTTTAAACGCCTATGTAAAACAGCAGGAAGAAGCCGCCAAGCGCGACCACCGCAAACTGGGCCCGGAACTGGGTTTGTTTACCATTAACGATAATGTTGGCCCGGGGCTTATTTTGTTTCAGCCTAAAGGCGGTATGTTGCGCCGCGTGTTGGAAGACTGGATTAAAGATGAAAATTTAAAACGCGGTTACGATTTGGTCGTCAGCCCGCATATTGCCCGCCTGCACTTGTTTGAAGTAAGCGGACACGCCGGGTTTTATTCCGAAAGTATGTTCCACCCGATGGAAGTGGACGGTGAAAAATATCAAATTAAACCGATGAACTGCCCCTTCCACGTGGAGATTTACCGCTCCCACCTGCGCAGCTACCGGGATTTGCCGTTGCGCTTTTCGGAGCTGGGTACCGTGTATCGTTATGAACGTTCCGGCGCGTTGCACGGGCTTTTGCGCGTGCGCGGCTTTACGCAGGACGATGCCCACATCTTCTGCACGCCCGAACAAGTGGAAGACGAAGTAAAGCAATGTTTTGAATTTGCTATGCATATTTTTAAAACATTTGGCTTTGAAAACTTCTCGGTGGAGCTTTCTACGCGTGACCCGCAACACCCCGAACATTTTACCGGTGACGTAAAAGATTGGGATCGGGCCGAAAACGCACTTAAACACGTTTTGGAAACCAATAAAATACCGTACACCACCCACGCTGGAGAAGCCGCTTTCTACGGGCCTAAGATTGACATCAAGGTAATGGACGCTATTGGCCGCTTGTGGCAGCTGTCCACTATCCAGTTTGACTTCAACTTGCCCCAGCGCTTTGACTTGGAATACGTCTCTTCCGACGGGCGCGAACGCCCCATTATGGTGCACCGTGCAATGTTTGGCAGCATAGAGCGCTTTATCGGGGTGATTATAGAGCATTATGCCGGGTGGTTCCCGCTGTGGCTGGCCCCGGTGCAGATGAAGCTCTTAACGCTTACGGACGCTCAAATTCCAGCCGCCAAGGCCATTGCCGCCAAAATGCGTGAAGCCGGCCTGCGCGTGGAAGTGGACTGCCGCCCGGAAAAACTGGGCCTTAAAATACGCGAAGCCCACTTGGAACGCATTGCCTATACGGGTATTGTAGGCGCCAAAGAAGCGGAAAACGGCACCTTAACCGTGCGCTTAAAAGACGGCAAAAACCTGGAAGGCTTGCCGGTGGACGAAGTGATTGCCAAAATGCAGCAGGAAGTAAAAGAGCGCAGTTTGGTAAACTTGCTGGCGTAATTATAAAACCATATAACGCCCCGGGGCTGGAAAACCGGGGCGTTTTTTATTATACTGTAAATATATTTTACGACGAAAGGAGCGCAAATGAACAAGGGTTTTACGTTAATTGAATTGTTGGTGGTGGTGCTAATTATAGGCATTTTGGCGGCGGTAGCTTTACCCAATTATCAAACGGCGATATTAAAATCCCGTATAGGTTCGGCTATTCAAATAGCCGATGCTATTAAGTTGGGGGCGGAAATGGATTATATTGAAAACCGCTCGCTGACTGATGATACCTCCGATTTGGCCATTGAGCTTCCTCCCGCTTGCGGTAAGGATAGTGCCGGGCAGGTGCTGTGCCCTAACTTGTATGTTGATTTGTTAAGTAACGGTACGGGCGGTTCCCCGGATGTGGTGGTTCTTTCTCCCAATAAAGAAAAAGCGGAAGTGGGATACAGGGTGTATTTAAACATTCCTTTAAGCGGGGCTAATGCGGGGCGGCGCGAGTGTCTGGCCGTGGCCGGCAATAAACGCGCCGAAGCCGCTTGCCGCAGCTTGACGGGGAAATCGAATCCTACGGGAACTTTTTCTTACGTCAAATCTTGGAATGCGTACTCTATGTAAGAAGTTAAAGCCGTTCTTAAATTTTAAAATACCGGGTTGAACCCGGTATTTTTTATGTATGAAAGCAGAATGACTGGCGGGGGAAAATAAATGAAGAAAAAACTAATAAAATTTGTGTATTAAAGTAAATTTTGATATAATATGTCAAGGGTTTTTTATGTGCAGAGAAAAAATTTTAATGGATAACTTAGACCGGGTAGAAAAAATGATTTCTCTGACCAGCCAAAAGGCCGCTTCCCAAGAGGCGGTTTCTTTAATGGCAGTTACCAAATACGCCCAAGACAAAGATGTGCTGGCATTGCTTGCCGCCGGACGGCTCAAACATATTGGGGAGTCCCGCGTGCAGCAGGCTTTTTTACGTTGGACGAGCCCGGCTTTTGCGGCCTATCCCGTTGTAAAACACTTTATTGGGCATTTGCAGAAAAATAAAGCCGCTAAAGCGGTTATGTTATTTGATTTTATAGACTCGGTGGACAGTTTACCACTGGCCGAAACATTAAGCCGCTGTGCCGTGCAGCAGGGTAAAACGCTGCGTGTGTTGGTGCAGGTGAAACTGACGGATAAACAAAGCCAATCCGGCCTTGCCTTGCCGCAGGCGCGCCTGCTGGCCAAGCAGATAGCCGGCTTGCCAGGGTTATGCGTGTGCGGATATATGGCTATTGCCCCGCAGACGGATGAGCCGGAAACGTTACGGGGTTTGTTTCGCTTGGTGAGAAAGGCCTTTGAGGAAGATTTCCCGGCCGGTAAAGAACGGTGGCTGTCTTTAGGTATGAGTGCAGATTTTGCCGTAGCGGTGGAAGAAGGTTCCACTCTTCCCCGCGTCGGAAGTGATATTTTTGCCAGGAATTTGGAGGGTTTATGATTATAAAGGTACGGGTTATCCCCACGACGGGAAATAACGAAGTGGTCAGCCGCATTGGCAGCGTGCTGCGTATGAAAATCAAAAACAAAAAAGTGGACGATGACGCCGCAAACGAAATTATGAAATCTTTCCTGGCGGATTTCTTTGCGGTAAAGGATGAAAGCATTATTATTGTAAAGGGTGCCAAAGGAAAAGAAAAAACGGTGGAAGTGCGTGATAAAAGCGAAGAAGAACTCCGTAAAATAATGGATTCTATACCGTAGGTTTTTCACTCGTTTTAACAAAGCAAGCTTCGGCTTGCTTTTTTTGTGCCTGATTGTAGCCCAATAAGCCGGGGTGGCGAGAAACGAGGAGGTTGTTTGTTTAAAAAGATTGTATTGCAAGACGGATTTAGTTAAAATAAAAGATAGTTAATATGTGGAGGCATATATGAAACAAGGTTTTACATTGATTGAGTTGTTAGTGGTGATATTAATAATTGGTATTTTATCGGCCATAGCCTTGCCGCAGTATCAGCGTTCTATTGCTAAAGCGCGGGTAACCGAGGCTTTGATTGGCTTAAAAGCTATTACAGACGGGCAAGAAGTGTATTATATGACGTATGACAGCTATTCTCCTTCTTTAAGTGACTTGGAAATACAAATGCCCAGCTCTAAAAATTTTTCATTTAACTGTAACACTAACGCCTGCACTGCTACCCCTGTCAATGCGGGGGATCCTACCATAGAGTTTCGTTTAGGGCAAGGTTCTGAGCCGGAACACGCCGGCAAACACTGGTGTGTAGGGGATAGCGATCAGACCGCCTCCATTTGCCGTTCTTTTGGCAAAAAAGATGAGTCTAAGGGTGGTAATTATTATTTGATAGGAGCCGTAAATTAAAATTTTTAGTTGAACCTTTAAGGCGCCTTCGGGCGCCTTTTTTATGGGGTGTTAAAGTGGGGTTATGGGTATTGGACTATGAGGCAGGCAAAAAAAGCAGTTGTGTTAGTCCATTTGGTCAGATAGGCAGGTATGGGGGAAATAGGATTGGCTGCGCCCTAGCCTATGGGCGCAGTTCTACCGGATTTACTATAATATATATATATGAAAACACAAACCCGCCGCGGTATGATTATTGTGGCCGTGGCCAACGGGCTGTTATTATTTGGATACGGCCTGTCTCTTCCGTTTTTTACCATTTATCTTATCTCCCAGCGTGGGCTTTCGGCCAGTATGGCGGGGCTGGTTATTGCGTTGGCGGGGTTGTCCCGCTGTGTATCCAGCGCCATTAGTGGGGAGCTGGCGGACGTTTTTGGCCGTAAAACCGTCATGATGTGGGGCCTGTTTAACCAAATTGTGGCTATGTTGGGGCTGGGGCTGTGTATAGAGTTTAAAGTACAAGTGGGGTGGATGTTACTGTGTTATTTTTTAACCACCTTTTTGGGGGCGTTTTTCCGCCCGGCTTCCAACGCTTGGGTGACGGATAACACCACCCCGCAAGAACGTGTACAGGCGTTTGGTATCATTCGTATAGGGCTTAATATTGGCTGGGCGTTGGGGCCGGCTGTGGGTGGTTTTTTGGTGCGGTATTCGTACAGTATGGCGTTTTATTTTACGGGTATTTTGTATGCGGTAAGTATATTGTATTTGAGCCGCTTGGTACAGGATAACCACGTACCTTGTAAATCCCGTAAGCCAAGTTTTGTGTCCACTTTGCTGGCTTTAAAAGACACGCGTCTGGCTAAAATTTGTTTTTATGTAGTGTTGATTACGGCTGTAAACTCTCAGTTAGTAGTGGGGTTGTCTATTCATTGTAACCGGTATTTGCATATGCCGGAGTATTATATAGGGTGGTTTTTTACTATTAACGGGTTGGTGATTGTATTCCTGCAATACTGGGCCAGCAAGGCTGCCTCTAAAATGAGGCTTTCTACGGGGATGTTGATTGGGTGTTTGTTGTATGCGGCGGGGTTTGGCTCGGTGGGTTTTTTTGACTCGTTTCTTTTAATTGCGGCCGGGGTGTTTTTAGCCGGTATTGGGGAGATGATTGTTTCCCCCGGGGAACAGACCTTGGCTTCCAATATCGCCTCGCGCGAAACGCGCGGACGGTATTTGGGGATGCTGATGGTATTTTATAACTTAGGTTCAGCTGTGGGCTTTTTTGGCGCGGGTGTATTGGGGGATTATGTGGCCCCACACTATTTGCCGGGCCCTTGGCTGATTGTGGGTACGATAGCCGTTTTGGCGGGTATAGGCTTCTTCCGCCTGCGTTATAGCTTGACGGATGAGCAGGACGGTAAGCAGACCGCTCCCGTACCCATTAAAAAAGACACCATCACTTTACATTAATACACAGGAGTTGTTATGAGAGGACTTGTTTTTGCCGTACTTACGCTTATTTTAGGCGGTGTATTGGGAATTGGGCTGGAAAAGCTGGCTTCTTTCCTGCCGCTTGAAATGGCCTCCGCCTTAACGCGTTTATACACTATTGGCATTCATCCGCTGGCCGTACGGGTAACTATATGCGGCGTATTAGGCCTAGTAGCGGGTTATTTGATTATTTCCAAATTTGTAAAAAAATAATATGCTTATATTGGCTTCTAAATCACCCCGCCGGATAGAATTATTAAAAAGTTTGGGGTTTACGTTTGAGATTATTCCGTCCCAAAGCCCGGAAAAGACGTCCTATAAACGCCCTGGGTACAAAGTGCGGGATTTGGCCGTTAAAAAAGCTTTTGATGTAGGCAAAAAATATCCGGGTGCCACGGTTATCGGCGCCGATACGCTGGTTTTTTGCAAAGGGCGGGTAATTGGCAAACCCAAAGATGAAAAGGACGCTTTGCGTATTTTGCGCTTGCTGAACGGGTCTTGGCAGTCCGTCTATACCGGGGTGTGTATTTTGAATTTGGACGCTAAAAAAATGTTGTACGGTGTGGAAGTATCCAAATGCAAAGCGCGCCGGTTGCCGGAAGAGGAACTGAAAAAAATGGCCGGGAAACATTTGGATAAAGCCGGCGCTTATGCGGTGCAGGATGAAGACGACCATTTTATAGAAAAAATTGTGGGCAGCCGCACCAATGTGGTGGGCTTTCCGGTAGAATTTTTTAAGCAGTTGTATAAGGAGTTTACAGATTTATGAAAAAAACAGAATTAATGGTAATTGGTGCGGGGCCTGCTGGCTGTTCGGCCGCCATTTATGCGGTGCGTGCCGGGGTACAGACGGTGATTGCCGGCGGGGCAATGCCGGGCGGACAGCTTTTACAAACCAGCGAAATTGAAAACTACGCCGGGTTTATTGACCCTGTTGGCGGTTTTGATTTAATGGAACGTATGCATAAACAATGCAAGCGTTTGGGAGTTGAAATTTTACCGGATGAAGTAGCTTCTATTGAAGGGAGCAAATCTCCTTATACGCTTACTATGCAAGGGGGGGAGCAATATCAGGCCGATGCGGTAGTGATAGCGGCCGGAGCCAAAGCCCGCTGGCTGGGTTTGAAAGGAGAGGACAAATTTAAAGGGCACGGCCTTTCTGCCTGCGCCACGTGTGACGGGTTTTTTATGCGCGGTAAAGAAGTGTGCATTGTAGGCGGTGGAAATACCGCTTTTGAAGATGCCTTGTTTTTGGCTCAGTTCTGCACAAAGGTAAACTTAATCCACCGGCGGGACGGCTTCCGCGCTGACCAGGTTACTGTACAGCAAGCCCAGTCCAACCCCAAAATTAATATGGTGTTAAACAGCGTGGTGGAAGAGATTGTAGGCGCTGAACGAGTGGAAGGCGTTAAAGTGAAAAACGTTAAAACGGGAGAAATTACCCAAATACCTTGCAGCGGGCTATTTGTGGCGGTGGGAGCGGTGCCTCAAACGGATTTCTTAAAAAACTCCTTGGTGGCGCTGGCGGATAACGGTTTGGTTCTTGCCGATGAACGCACCCACACCACCCTTCCGGGTATTTTTGCCGCGGGGGACTGTGCGGATAAATACTACCGCCAAGCCATTATCGCGGCCGGTTCCGGCGCCAAAGCCGGTATAGAGGCGGCGGCATTTGTAAATTTACACCGCAAATAAGAGTAAAATAGAAGCAAATAGGTTTATTTTCCGCACCGTTAGCGTTTAACGGTGCGGATTTTTTGGGTGCGGGCGGGGATTTTAAGCGGGTTTAGAAGAAAAATATTTATAAAAAACTTATTTGTAAAGGATATTTTTTGTTATAATAATGAAGTAAGCAATACTTGCTTCAATCTGCCGTTATAAAAAGACTCTTACTGAACTTTCTAATCGAGGGAGCGCCCAGGCGGGAAGCCAGCGCCGGGAAGTATAAGTAAGAGCATCTTTTTGCACTCAAAATTAGGAGAATGTATGTTCGCAAAGTTGATTAACTTTATGAAACCGTTGCCGGACGCTCCCCGCATTACGGACGAGCAACTAATCAAAAAATTATATAAAAGCTGGCGTATCCGGATGTTCTTTGGTATGTATTTTGGATACATCTTCTTTTATTTCTGCCGCAAGAATATTTCCTTCGTAGCGCCGTCTTTGATGGACGAAGGCGGTTTAACCACCATTCAATACGGTATTTTAGGTTCTACTTTATACGTTACCTACGGTATTGGCAAATTCGTGAGCGGAATGTTGGCAGACAAATGCAACATCCGCGCTTTTATGTCCACGGGTTTGTTAGGCTCTGCTATTGTTAGCTTGTTCTTCCCGTTTTTGCCGTCTTTTTATTTAATGGCATTCTTCTGGGGGTTAAACGGTGTGTTCCAGTCTGCCGGGTTCCCGCCCGTAGCCAAAGGCTTGGTGTACTGGTTTGCCCCTAAAGAAAGAGCCACCAAATGGACGTTGTGGTCTTCTTCCCACACGGTAGGTACGGCGGCCGTGGGCGTGTTAGCCTGGGCTTGTTTAAAATATGGTACGTGGCAGATGGTATTCTATGTACCGGGTTTGATTGGTTTAGTATTTTCTTTGTGTATGTTCAAAATTTTAACCGATAAACCTGCCGCCGTTGGCCTTCCGCCTATTGAAGACTATATGAACGACGTTCTGCCGGTTAAAAAAGAAAGTGGCCTTTCTACTTGGCAGATTTTAAAGAAATACGTATTTGCCAACCCGTTCTTGTGGTCTTTGGCTATTGCGTATATTTTTATTTACTTTATCCGCTTTGCTACGTTGGACTGGAGCGCCAAGTTTATGGTTGACCGCGGAATTGAAGAATCTACTTCCGCCGGCTTGCTTACTATTATGCCTTTGATTGGTACGTTGGGCGGTATTTCCTCCGGCTGGATGGCTGACCGCTTCTTCCACGGCCGCTGCACGCCGATTAACATTGCTTTCTTAACGCTGTTAATCTTCAGCCTTTGGGGTGCGTACCATTTCACCGGTACGGGCAGCTATTGGCTGACGGCCTTCTTCTTGGCTGCGGTAGGTTTCTTTGTGGACGGCCCCCAAAACTTGGTGGGTGGTGTACAAACTTCCCGCATTACCGTGCAGGAATCCGTTTCCGCTGCGTGCGGTTTTACCGGTATGTTTGGTTATTTGGGCGCCTTCCTCTCCGGTTGGGGCGGCGGTGTTATTTTGCATAACTGGGGCTGGTATGGTATTTATTTAACCTGCGGCATTTGCTGCGTGATAGCTATGTTCTTTGTAGCCCTTACCTGGAAGAAAGAAGCCTCTTGCGCAACTTGTGAAAAATAACTAAGTAACCGTATAATTTAAACCCCCGGATTGGCCGGGGGTTTTTTATTGCATAGGTTCTGGCGGCGGGAGGAAAACAGCGTAGGATTTGTTTTATTGAGGTGCAAGCCTTTTTAATGGCCCCAGGATGGTGTGTTAAGTGCGCATTCTTGCCCTTGACAACCGGTAAAAGTATAATAAAATAAATGAGTAGGGGGAAGAAATATATGGAAGAATTGGTTTATAATGCAGACGCACAGCGCAAGCTGGATATTCTGGCCAAGGGTGCTTTTTTAACCACCTATGCAGACGGTAAAGTAAACACAATGGTTATTGGGTGGGGCAGTATAGGATATATGTGGCGTTTGCCGGTATTTACGGCATTGGTGCGCCAAAACCGTTTTACCTATGAACTATTGGAAAAAACCGGAGAATTTACCGTTACTTTGCCTTATGTGGATTTACCGGAGGCTATTTCTATTTGCGGTACTAAATCTGGGCGGAATATGGATAAACTGGCCGCTTGTGGTTTAAGGGCAGTGCCTTCCAATAAAATAGCGGTACCTCATTTGGGGATACCGGGCTTTCATTATGAGTGCAAGGTTTTGTATAAAACCACAATGTCTGCTGAAAATTTAGACAAAGCCATTAAAGAATTATGGTACGAAAAAGAACCCGGCGATTATCATACTATGTATTTTGGTGAAATTGTAGATGGGTACGAAACCAAATAATTAGCCGGATAATTTTTACTAAACCCCAGGTTAAAGGCCTGGGGTTTTTTAGCTTAATTGGCGGGGTAGCGGTTATGGCGGGAATGGGAAAGTGGCGGGTTTAGGTAGAGGGGAATAGAAAATAAAATTTTAAAAATATCTGGTAGTGTAAAAAAGGCGGGTTACGGGCGGGTTTTATAAAGGGGGAAAAGATAGCAAAAAGGCTGTTTTGGGGCTCTTGGATTTGGTAAAATATATTGAAAGATTTAATTTTATATAGGAGACTCTCATGAGCTGCGAAAAATGCACCCCTGAAGTACAGAATATGTGCTGCGTCTGCAAAGGCGCCAAGCATGATCCGGCCCCGATTCCTGAAGAAGGCAAATGGGTCAAAGC
>CALUUY010000056.1 GCA_944324095.1 uncultured Elusimicrobiales bacterium | reverse complement strand
GGGAATTATTAACCCGAAACAAAAAACCCCCCAAGGAAAACCGCCGCCATATTTTAAATGTGGCCGACAAATACCGCCTTTCTATTACGCTTACGGCCGAATTATTGCGCGTTTATACCCAAGAGGAAACCATCGCTTTTCAACCGGAATTTAATAGAATATTTAACCAGTTGGAAAAAATTAATCAAGACGAGCGCCTAAACGCTTCTTTGTGTGCGCGTGTAATGTTGTGCACTATTACGGTAAAAGACGCGCAAGACATTACCCTGCTCTCCAAAATGCTCAACAAAAAGATTTTGGAAGAAGATTTAATGATTATTGCCTGCCGGTATTTAAAAGTAAAAACACCCAAAGACATTCTGGACACATTTGAAGCGGTTTTACAGCGCTTGCCGCACGTAAAACAAAAAGAAGAAAACCTGGGCTTAGCCGTAAAAGTATTGTTGGACGGCACCCCTCAAACCTTTGAAGCCGCCCAAAAGAAAGCGGCTTTACGCCGGGACAGGATTGTATTAAGAGATAAATTATTAAAACAACCCTTATACGGCGGCTATGCTTACGATATTGCCGAAAAATTTGGCGGTAAAAAGACCTTTGAACAAATAGAAGCAGAAATGGCGGACATTTTGCACCAGCTTCCCTACTGTGCCGACGAAAAAGAAAATAAAGAGTTGGCCTGTAAAGTGCTTTTAGGAACGCTTAGCCAAAGCGAAGCCAAAGACCAAGCCCAATATTTACGGGATTTAAAGGCAAAAACGGTTACAAAAGGCCTGGCCCCGGAAGTAATGAAAAACTATCTGGGAACAAAACCGGCCGAAGAGATTTTACAGTTTTTTGAGGAGTCTCTAGCCCCATATACATTTTGGAAGTCAGACCGGGAAAAACATCTCTTTGCCCTGCAAACATTGGTGGCAGAATTAAACGGGACTTCCAATACGCAAATATCCCAATTTGCGTTGGAAATGCTGGAGGGGGGCTCCTCGCTGGAAATGATGGCGGATATGCTTTCCAACATTCAAGCCAAAAAAGCCAGCAAAGAGGAGTTGGACAATCTGTTAAATATGTACAAACAAGCGCGGGCCTCGTCAAACTAGGGGCCCGTTTAGCTATATTTGCGCGCGGAAAAACGTTTTTCGCGGTAAGCACGTTAAAAAGGACTGTTAAATTTAACAATAATTTGCTATCCTGTTAGCGTGCCAGTTTATTTTATAATGAAAGGGTGATATACAATGAGATATTGGGTCTATATAAATGACAAAGTGGAAGGGCCTTTTGAAGAGGACAAACTTGTAACGCTGGAAGGGTTTACCCCAGACACGTTAATTTGCACGGAAACAACCGAAGCGGGAGCCAACCAAGAATGGGTAAAGGCTTCCACCGTGTTTGAATTTGATCCGTTAGAATCTACTATAACCCGGTCTTTACCTACGCCGGAAGAATTAAACACGGCGGTAACTCCCGCCGGGACGACTGACCCTAACCTCACCCAAGCATTAAAAGAAGCCCACTCCGTTTCCCAAAATGCAGCGGAGCAGCCGTCTTTGCCTTCCCAGGATACGGCAATGCTCATTTTGGCTAAACTGGATTCTATTACCCAAGAAATAGAAGGCTTAAAACAAAAAATGGAAGAGGTCATCACCGCCGCTTCCAACCAGCCTGCCTATTTTGGCCAGCCTCAAAATACGCCTATGGATGCTATCCCCGCCCCGGCTTTAGACACGGGGGCCAACACCATTACGCTTACTAACCGGGATATGAGCATCCATAATCAGCAACCTATGGATGATTCCGCCGCTACGACGGAAAGCCTGGTCAGCCAAGCAGAATCCTTAGTGGCGCAGGCCAATCAACCCGAACACAAAAATGACGATTTTTTACACGGCATAGAGTTAGATTCCTCTGCCGATACGCCTTCTGAACCGCCGGCCGAAATGCCTTTGGGCGGACACGGAGAAGAAGAAGTGGTGCTCCGCTCTGCGTTGGATTCTTTATACGGAGCTAAACTGGCCGAAGAACAATCCGAAAAAGAAAAAGAAGCTACCTTTCAAGATTTGCTTCGTCCCCGCAAATTAGACGCCGTGGCCGAGCCTGCCCTTATGCCAGAGCAACCTGTTGCCCCGGCTGAAGCGCAAGAGCAAAAAGAAGAAATTTTACAGCAATTTGCCCCGGCAGAACACAAAGATTTTATAGCCGAAGCCTTAGCGGAAGCTGAAAAAGAAGAACAGGCTAAAAAAGAGCAGCCTGCGCCGGTTGAACAAGCGGCCGAACAACAGCCTGCTCACTTGGAAGGCCTGACGCCCGTTACGCCGGAACAAGAAGCGGCGATAAAAACAGATTTACCGGAACCTACTGCCAATGAAGTACCGGTACTCTCTATCGCGCCGGAAGAAATGGCTCCTGTGCAACAAGCGCAAGAAGAGCCCGCCCCGGCCCCGCAGGCAGATGTACCGCAAGTGGAACCTGCACCAGTACAAGAAGAACCCCAACAGCGCGATATGGGCGAAGAAGTGCCTTTAAAAACCGTATCGGCTGTCATTCCCGGCATAGAAGGATTGGGAGAAAGCAAAGAAGCTGCCCAGCCGGAACCGGAAGAAGAGAAGGCTCCTACGGTGCAGGAATTGGTACCGGGTGCTACACTGCAGGAAAAGAAAAATGATTCTTTAATTTCCGAAGAAGACTTAAAGAACGCGCACGAAGATGTAGCCCAAGCCGAAGAAGCGGCGCAGTTTGATGCCTCTCACGCAGTGTCCTCCAGCCCGTCTGCTTCGCAAGACAACGGGCCTGAAGTGATGCCTTCTTTAGAAGACAAAGAAAAACTGGATAATCAAGCCCCGCAAGCGCAGGAACCGGTTGAAGAAGAGCCGGAAGAAATAGTAGCCGCGCACAATCAACCGGAAGAACAAGAAGCCGAAAAAACCACTACGCAAGCGGAATATACACCTAATGATTTAACTGAAATTGAATTAAAAGAAGGTTCCACTTATTTAATTTCTGACTTCGTGCCCCCGGCCCAAGCATCTGACTTTGCCGCCGCCGCCCAAAGCGCTATGGAAAAGAGCAAAGCCTCTTTAAACCAAGCGGCCAAAGACGCCAAAGAGGCCGAAGAATTAGAAATTGAAGAAGTGGTGCCCAACACCCAAAACACCAAAGCGCAGGAAGTACCTGCTGTGCAGGCGCCTGTTGCCGGCGCGGATGTGACGGTGTCTCAGATTATTTTGGAAAACACCATCAAAACCAAACGCGGCGCTGCTTTGGACATTAAAACCGTGCCTATGGTGCAAGACCCGGCAGACTCCCAACGCTTGGATTTAAGCGATACGGAACTGCAGGACGTCACCTTACAGCACGACTTAAAAACGGCCGATTTGACGCCTGCCCCCAAAAAGGCTAAGGCGGCTGTAATGGCTATTATGTTGGTGGTGTTAATAGGGGCTATTTACGCCGGGGTAGCCTATTTGCAGTTAATCCCGGATAACCTCAACTTTATTAACCCCAAACCGGCTGTAGCGGAACAACAACCGGCTGCTCAAATGGAAGAAATGCTGCCCACCACGCAGCCGATGCAACCGGTTGCCCCGCAGGTTTCGCCCACTGATGCGGCATTAACAGAAGTAAAAAATTACGCTTTGCCTAACGGTATGACGTTGGAACAGTTGATTTTGGCCCGTCACCCCAATGCGCAAAACAATATAGAATGGTCTATTTCCAGCGCGGTGGATCCGGACAATTACTCCGTAATGGCCAAAGTTCCGCCGGAAAACCCGCAGAGTTTCAAAATTTCTTACCGCTTCAATTACAACACGGTAACGAAAGCCTTGGAACCTACGATTTCCGACTCTAAGAACTTATTGATGTCCGTAGGCGTTGGTGCGGCCCCTGTACAAAACATACAGCCTCAAGCCGCCGCTATGGCACAGCAACAAAACGCGGCTAACCCGCGTATGGTTCAGCAGCAAGCTGCCAGACGTGCAATGCCTGCTGGTCAGGCAGCTCAGCAGCCTGTGCGCCAGATGCCAGCCCGTTAATTTATAAATAACTGCAAAAGAGCCCATCTAATTTAGATGGGCTCTTTTTTTGTATTACCTTTCTGCAAAAATACATAGGAGGGGGGGATGCACACACGCCCCTTCAGGGGCTAGTTCCCTGCCCAGCTATCAATTTATTAAGCCTCTTACCCCAGCTTAAATCTACCGGGCTCTTATTGTCTGCTATACTCGTAATAAAAACAAACTATCAAACCATTTGCTTCTACTGGTTAGTTTAGATTTTATAACCCCATATCACTATTTTGCCACTCCGATTGCTACCATTAAACCTGCTAGGGACGAGGGTCCTTTCCAAGGATTACCAGCCCTTCTGCTAGGCAAATAAAATCTGGTAGGTGCACAAGTAGTTTACCAGCGTTTAGCGGGAAGCGCCTCTACATATAAACGAAACTTTTTGATAGGGATAAAAAACCCCCGGAGCAAGCAAAGCCCCGGGGGTAAAACAGGTTGTAGAATTATTTTTCCACTACTTCGGTTACAATGTGTTTCATAATGTGAAACACTTTTTCCGTCCAATCCAAACTCAGCCATTCATAAGGGCCGTGGGGATTTTCGTACCCGGCAAAGATATTGGGGGTAGGCAGCCCGCGGAAAGTAAGTTGAGCACCGTCCGTACCACCGCGCACTTGCGCCAGTTTATAATCCACGCCAGACGCCACCAACGCGTTTTTCAGCACCCCCAAGGCTTGCGGGTGCGCCTCCAAAACGTCCTTCATATTACGATATTGTTTGGTGAAGGTAATGGATATTTTAGAGTTGGGATATTTTTCTAATTTACGGGCAATAATTTGCTGTAATTCTTGTTTAGAGGCTTCAAATTTGGTTAAGTCGTGATCTCTAACCAAACCGCGCAAGACGGCCTGCTCCAAGTTGCCTTCCATTCCCATAAACAAAATAAAACCTTCTTCTTTTTCGGTGGTTTCCGGCAGGCGGTTTTCCGGCCAGGAAGAAACAATATCCGCCGCAATGCGCACGGGGTTAGCCATAAAGTTTTTGGCTGAACCGGGGTGGCAGTTTTTGCCTAAAATGGAAATTTCAAACTTATCGGCATTAAAGGTACCGTAATCAATTTCACCCAAGGTTCCGCCATCGATGGTGTAGGCAAAATCCGCCCCGAAGCGTTTTACGTCAAAAAACGCAATACCGGTGCCGGTTTCTTCATCCACGGTAAAGGCAACGCGTATTTTGCCGTGTTTAATTTCGGGGTGGTCTTTTAAATAACGGGCAAAGGTCATAATAACAGATATGCCGATTTTATCATCCCCGCCTAAAATGGTGGTTCCGTCGGAAGTTACTAAATCGTGCCCCAGGCAGAGTTTTAAGTTGGGGGTAGTGTCCGGGGAAAGGTACATCTTTTTTTCTTCATTAATGACCACTTTTCCGCCGTCATAATTGGGGTGCAGTTTGGGGGTAATACCTTTACCGTTAAAATCACTTACCGTATCCATATGCGCAAAAAAACCCACCACAGGGGCAGGTTTATCCGTATTAGCGGCAATGGTGGCAGTAACAAAACCATATTCGTCCATTTCCACGTCAGTAAAGCCTAAAGAAGGCATTTCATCTGCCAGCATTTTGGCAAACATCATTTGAGAGGCCGTGGTGGGCGTGGTTTTTTGGGAAGGGTCGCTAGTGGTATCAACGGCCGCATACTTAACAAAACGGTTGTATAATTCTTGTTTTATTTCATTCATAAAAATTCTCCAAAACGGTTTCATTTTATTATACAATTTATTAAATCAGGTTCCTAAGGAGGAGGAATGAAAAAATTATTTTTACTGTTTGCGTCCGTCGTGCTATTAAGCGGCTGCGCCACTATGAGCGAAACGGATAAACTGGCCAATTGCAAGTACACGTTAAAAAGCGTGGAAATTTCAGAATACAATGTAAACTCTTTGTCTTTTGATATTGTTATTGCCATTACCAATCTAAACCGCAAAGACCCCACCACCTTAAAACGTTTTGAGGGGGAACTGTCTATGAATGATACGCCTGTATCCAAAATTAATTTGGACGAGGTAACCATTCAGCCCAATTTTACCCATCAGGCCAAAACACACATTACGGTGCCTATGTCTGCCTTTGGCAGTAAACTCCTGGGGCTTGTAAGTATGAATAGCGCCACTATTGACTATCATCTAACCGGCACAATGTATTTTGAAGGCCCGTTAGGAGCCGAAATTCCCGTACCGATAGACATTGGCCGCATTGGCGGATACAACACCTAACCTTTAACCCCCGTGCCTAGCACGGGGTTTTTTATTCGGTTTGTTAAAAGCACAAAAAACGTACCAAAACCCCGCTTTTAAAAGCGGGGTTTTGGGTTTAGGATGCGGAGATTAAGCAGCCTGCTTGGGGGAAGGCTTAAGCGGTTTAGCCTCCGGCCTATTACCCAAGGGATATACGCCCATTTTTGCCCTGCGTAACCACTTTGTGGGGATTAAAAACAGTTTTTACACACTTGCTTAAACCTGTATAAAATGTTTAATCCTGCTTAATTTACGCCACCCAAGTACACCGCTTCTTCCCCAATAAAAAGCGGAGCGTTTTTTGAAACGCTCCGCTTAGAAAGAACTAAGGTTTAGTTACAGCAAAATCAGGCTCAACACCCACGCAGCAGCCGTAGCCAAAGCAAACGTTAAAGTTACCACACGCAAAGTATCTTTAATGCCGCTTTCGCGCAACATTACAAAAAACGTGGCAACACAGGGCAGGTACATCGTCATAAATACACAGCATACCACCAGTTGTTCAGCAGACAGGTGATACGGTTCCAATAAAGCAATGGAAATATCCTTACGCAGTACGCCCAACATCAAAACGGGCGTAATCTCGCCCGGTAAAGAAAGCAAATGCTCCACCGGGAAACGGAATACTTTCGTCAGCCAGTCCGTCAAGCCGGAAAGCTGCATTAAATCCACAATAAACACCCCGGTTAAAATAAGCGGTAACGCGTCGGACAAATACTCCTTCATCCGTATCCATAATTTTCTGGCCAGCGGGCGCAACTGCGGCACTTGCCAGGAAGGAATTTCCATAAACAACTCCGGCGTTTCCCCGCGCATCAGTTTATTAAGCACCGTACCGGCCAAAATACCGCAAGCAAATAAAATTCCAAACACCATCAGCAAGTATTTCATACCAAACGGCGCTAATACAGAAATAACCATAGCCGTTTGAGAAATACACGGCACCAATACCAAAATAAGCGCCAGCGCGATAATACGCTCCCGGCGGGTTTCCAGCACGCGCACACCCATCACAGCCGGCACTTTACAGCCAAACCCCAGCATAATGGGGATGGCCCCATAACCGTGCAAGCCAATTTTGTGGAGCAAACTGTCTAACAATACCGCCAAACGGGGCAGATAGCCCAAATCGCCCAAAAAGCCTAACAGCGCATAAAAGGCCAACACATAGGACATTACATCTACTAATGCTATTTTTAGCCCATCCGTCAGCACGCCAAAATATTGTTCGCCGCCATCACCCACCAAAATATTGGTAAGCCAGTGGTTTTCGCCCAGTCCAGCAAAAAGCTGCTGCATAAAGGGGAAATAATACTCATCATAATAAGGCGAAACAAAATCTATGATATGCTCTCCCACAAAGCGGACTAAAAAGAAGGAAATTACCAGCACAATAAACGCCAGCGGAATACCCGTTAACGGGGTGGTGGCCCAATTTTGCAGGTGCTCCCAAAAAGAAGGATGTTTGTGTTTTACGGTTTGCACTTTGCTGATAATTTTACCAATGGCGTGCCATTTCCCTTCTGAAGTTGGGGGAACGTGAAAAGGCGTGGGGGGAGTTTTTGGGGCAGAAAGACGCGCCGCCTGATAGGACAGCTCTTTCAACCCTTCCCCGGTGGTAGCCACCGTGGGAATGACCGGAATGCCCAACAATTTTTCCAACTCTTTTACATTAATTAAAATACCTTTACGCTGGGCTTCATCAAATTTATTCAGCAACAAAATAACAGGCTTTTTAAGCTGCATAATTTCCAGCAAAAAGTACAAATTGCGCTCCAGGTGGGAGGCATCCGCCACGCATACAATAAAATCGTACTCCAACTCTTTAAACAAATTGCGTTTTTTGCCTTCAATTGTCCACTCTTCTTCCAAGCGGTACAGGCCGGGGATGTCAATAATGTCGTAAGAATCACCGTCAAAAACGGTTTGCCCATAATTTAAACCCACCGTAGTTCCCGGGAAATTAGAAGATATAATCCCAATACCCGTTAAACGAGAAAAAATTAAACTTTTACCCACATTGGGGTTCCCTGCCAACAAAAAGGTATTCTTTTTGGCGGTAACAATGATTTTTGTGGCGGTTTCACGCCCGATAGCCACTTCCGTACCCGATACGCTAACCACCACCGGGCTGCGGCCAGGCAAACGCGTTACCATCTGGCCTTTTACCAAACCCATAGCCGCTAATTTTTTAGCGGTTTTTTCATCCAATTCAATGGATTGTATTTGGGCAGTACTGCCCGTTTTTAATTGCTGTAAATTGCGTGTAAGATTTTTTTCCATAATAATTAACTAAAAGTTAGTTCTTCCTTACTTTTATTATACCATACCCAGCCCCTGCTAGCAAGTTTGTAGTATGAGGATACGCTAAATACAAAAATTTTCGGCACAAAAATGTTTTTTAAAACACCATAATGTCCTCTTAAACCAAAAGCGTTAAAAGTACAAATGGGGGAAAAAGGGCGTCTTATAAGCATAAAAAATCCGGCCTGTTTTTACAGGCCGGATAGATGAAAGAGATATTAAATTAAAACCCATCCACCGAATCATAATTACGCCCGGCCACCACGCGGCACAGGTCTTTGCCTTTTTCAGTATGGGGGACGCAGTTACGCACAAAAGAACCGTCGCTGCGGCGTTTTTTGCCGGTAATGGAATAATCCTGCCCCGCATTATTGCGTTTAAATTCTACCCCGTAATAATAATCCGCATCACCTGCAAGACGGGTAGCAGTAAAACTATCTGTTGTAATACTGCCAGCCGTAGCACCCGAGATATTGGCTTCTAAATTCGTAAACGTGCATTTGGCATCAAAATCACTTTGATAGGTAGAGTAGCAAATAGCAAAAGAATCTTTAAGCACCCCCATTAATTGCAGAGCCTCAGCCGCACGGGCTTTTTCGGCCGATTTCACATACTGCGGGGCGCCCACTGCCGTTAAAATACCAATAATCAACACCACCACCAATAATTCAATTAACGTAAACCCCTGTTTTTTAAACTTCATAAAAAACCTCCTGTTTCCATAAAAGCTATTTATAATCATAGCATAAATAATTCAGCTTGGTACGGGCTGATTTTTAAAAACAGATTTTGTATAATAAAAGAACAAGATTTACAGATCTGTATTTTAAATTTAGGAGAACTAAAACCATGGCTTACAAAGTAAACCCGGAAGTTTGCATTAACTGCGGTGCTTGCGAATCTGCTTGCCCCGTTGGCGCTATTTCTGAACAAAACGGAAAAAGAGCTATCAACGAATCCGCCTGCATTGAATGCGGTGCCTGCGCTTCTACCTGCCCGGTCAGCGCTATCGCCAAATAATCAGCTTGCTATTTAAAAACCGCGGCCTCAAAAGCCGCGGTTTTTTTATAGGTCAAAAAATATCCCTTTGCCTACACTACAAGTTACCCATTAGGCTAAACGCTAACAATCAGTAAGCGGCCTTAAACACCCCCTGTTGGATATAGTTTCCTTGTAAAAAAAGCACCGGGGGATGTGCCCGGTGCTTTTTTTCAGAACCGTTCGGGGGGTAAATCGAAGGTTCTGGGGGATAAAATCCGTAAAAAATCGATTAAATCTATATATAATATCATAACAAGCTTGAGGGGAAAATGCAAGTTTTTCAGGAAAAATATTGAAAAAATAATTATTTATTTTAAGCTAACCGTTAGAGGTTACTTCTCAAAATTTTTCAATTATTTAAAATAATTTTGTAAAAAAAACCTTTCCTATTTGTATAATATATGT
>CALUUY010000055.1 GCA_944324095.1 uncultured Elusimicrobiales bacterium | reverse complement strand
GACGGTGAGGCCGTGCAAGGAAGATGATTTTCAGACAATGGCGGAGTAAAATCGGTATTTTTATAGGAGGCTAGTGCATTTTTACAAAAATGTTTTTGGCCGGATTGGTAATATTGGGCGGTTATATGGGCGTTTGAAAAATTGCATCGCCCCCCGCCCGATATTCCCACCTTGGCCCCGGGTTTGGGGTTGTGGTCTATAATGAGTTTTTTTGCATTAAACGAGCCCGCGCACATAAGGCCGGAAGCGCCTGCCCCTATAATAACGGTATGATAAACAGCCGCGTGTGTTTGCGTCATATACATTAAGGATAGCAAAAAAAGGGCTCCGTTGGGGGAGCCCTTAACCGTATTATTTATAAGCGGCTTTGTAAATGGCCACCGTGTCTTGCAGGGTCAGTTTATAGGGGTCTAGTTCAAACAGTCCGCCCATCGTGTCCCAAGCGGTTTTGGCCATAGGTTCAAGGTCGGTGGGTTTGAGGCCGTAGTCACTCATTTTTAAGTCTGCCACGCCGCAGTCTTTTTGCAATTTTTGTAAAGCACTTAAAAAGGCTTTAGCTTGGGCCGCTTCATCTAGGCCGGTAATATTTTCCCCCATTGCTTGGGCCATTAGGCCGTAGCGTTTGGCGGGGCCTTTGTCTTTAAAGAAATCGTAATAAGATAAAGACAGCATAATCAGCCCAGCCCCGTGCGGAAGTTTGGGGTAATAAGCGCTCATCGCGTGTTCAAGCGAGTGTTCGCTGGTGCAAGAGGAAAAGGTTTCCACCATACCGCCCAGCGTATTGGCCACGGCCACTTGCTGGCGGGCTTCTAAATCCTGCCCGTTTTGTACGGCGCGGGGCAGATAATGGGCGATAAGCTCAATAGCTTTTAAAGCCAGCGCATCAGAAACCGGCGTGGCGATGTTGGCTATAAATCCTTCCGTGCAGTGAAACAGCGTATCGAAGCCTTGGTAGGCCGTCAAATGCGGCGGGACGGAGGTCATCAGTTCCGGGTCAACAATGGAAAGGACCGGGAAGGTACATTCCCAACCGGTTCCGGTTTTTTCTTCTTTATTAGTAATCACCGTCCAGGGGTCAGCCTCGGTACCGGTGCCGGCAGTGGTGGTTATGGCTACCAGCGGAAGGGCTCCTTCTGTAGGCGTTTTTCCTTTGCCGGAGCCCGATTTAATATAATCCCAGTAATTGCCGGGGTTTTGGGCCATTACGGCAATGGCTTTGGCACTGTCGATACTGCTTCCTCCGCCAAGGCCTACCACAAAATCACACCCTTCCCGGCGGGCCAGTTCAGCCCCTTGGGTAACGTGTTCCAAAATCGGGTTGGGCAGAATTTTGTCAAACACTACGCTTTCTACCCCTTGTTGTTTAAGCAGATTGGTTACTCTGTCCAAATACCCCATTTTACGCATAGAGGTGCCGGCTGATATAACAATTAACGCTTTTTTGCCGGGCAGTTTGGCTGTGCCCAAATCATTTAAACGCCCCGCCCCAAATAAAATACGGGTGGGAAGATAAAAATCAAATTTCATATACCCTCCTTATTTTAAACCGGTTTAACCGGTTTTTTTATTATAGCAATTCCTTTTTGCGGCGTAACCGTTTTTTTGTTGACATAAAAACAAAAAAATATGCTATACTTAATTAAGAAAAATTATTAATAAGGTTTTTTATGGAAAATAATTCTTTGTGCTCAGTCAGCCCGGAGCAGTTAGAAAACTTTAAACAAGCCTGCAAATCTAGCGGTTTGCGTGTTACGCCGCAGCGGGTGGAAATTTTTAAAGTGGTGGCGCACTCCAAATCCCACCCGGATGCGGAAAGCGTGTTTGAAGCTGTGCGCAAAACAATGCCTAATGTTTCTTTGGATACGGTGTACCGTACTTTATCTTCCTTAGAGGCATTGGGGATGGTATTTCGGGTTGGGTTTTCGGCCAAGGCCCGTTTTGATGCGGATTTGGATGAACATTACCATTTTGTTTGCACCCGCTGCGGGGAAGTGTATGATGTTATCCCTGCCCAAGGAGCGCGCTTAGGGGTGCCGGATGAAGTAAAAGCTTTGGGGCACGTACAAAAAATTAATTTGCAATTTAGCGGATTATGTGCCCGTTGCCAACAGAAAGAAAAAGATTTGTAATTATAAAAAAGGAGACTTACCTTATGGAACTCAAAGGATCTAAAACTGAAAAAAACCTGATGACCGCCTTTGCCGGCGAATCTCAGGCCCGCAACAAATACACTTACTATGCTTCCAAAGCCAAAAAAGAAGGCTTTGTGCAAATTGCCAGACTGTTTGAAGAAACCGCCAACAACGAAAAAGAACACGCCAAATTGTGGTTCAAAGCCTTGCACGGCGGTGAAATTGCCGATACGGCTGCCAACTTGTTAGACGCTGCCGAAGGCGAAAACTATGAATGGACTGATATGTATGCCACCTTTGCCAAAGAAGCCAAAGAAGAAGGTTTTGATAAATTGGCTTATTTGTTTGAAGCCGTAGGCAAAATTGAAAAAATGCACGAAGAACGCTACCGCAAACTGCTCAAAAACGTAGATACCAAACAAGTTTTTGCCAAAACCGGCATCGTTATGTGGGAATGCGCCAACTGCGGCCACATCCACGTGGGTGAAAAAGCCCCCGAAGTGTGCCCCGTTTGCGCCCACCCGCAGGCCTACTTTATGGTTCACCCGGAAAACTATTAATTTAGTTTGTTACCGTTAACCCTTTATCCCCCGGTTGGTTAAAAACCGGGGGATATTTATTTTATGTTTGTAGTATTCATTTTTTAGTTTTTCCCCAGCGAATATCTTGAGGTATTTGCGGGGATTTATGTAAGCTGTAACAGAAATTGTTGACTAACTGTTTTAAAAGGGCTTGTTTTCTTTTTTATTTATTTTTTTTTTTTTTTTTTTTTTTGATAAATTTTGTTTTGGACGTAATTTTAATAGGAAAAAGGTGGTTAAAATGAAAAACAGGTTTAAAGCGGTATTAGGCCGCTTAATGGATGAAGGGAAAAATGCCTCTCAAAGAGGTTTTACGCTGATAGAATTGTTAGTAGTGGTGCTGATTATTGGTATATTGGCTTCTATTGCATTGCCACAGTATGAGCGTGCGGTGGAAAAAAGCCGCGTGACGGAGGCAAAAACAACAATAAGGGCTATTGCTACAGCTATCAAAGCAAACTATTTAGCAAAAGGAACGGTTGGCGGAGCTACTTTTGATGAATTAGATTTAACTTTTACAGATAAAAATGGAACCCCGGCTACGGGGCCTCGTTTTTATACCAAGAATTGGTTCTATAATATAGCAAGTAATTTTTCGTGTCGTGATAATAATGGTAATTACATTTTCCAGGGAATCTCTGCGATTAACAGAAAGAAGCAGTATGAAATTTATTATTGCGAAAATCAGGGTTTTGTGTGTAACGCTTGGGGAAGTAATAAAGAAGAATTATGTAAATCGGCAGGGTTTACGAATAAAAAGACAACCCAAAAAGAGTGTTTATCGGTATCTGAATGTTATGCTGAATAGCTAAGTTAATGAACAAAATAGTTTATTTTAAGCCCCGCTTGTATAGCGGGGCTTAATTTTAGGATATATCTTCTTAGCGCACCGCGGACAATATCCCCCCTATAAACGCCGCTGCCGCCCCAAACAACATAGCCGCCTGATAGCCGTGCATAAAGGCGGGGCCGTGTGCTAGGCCGGTGCTTTCAAAATAACTTTGCACTGCTGCATATACGGCTACGGACAAGGCAATGCCCATAATCATACCCGCATTGCGCGCCAGTGCGTTTACGCTGGAAACAATGCCCAGTTTGTTTTTGGGGGCCGCGCTGATGACGGTGTTGTTGTTAGGCACTTGAAACGTGCCCGATCCGCACCCCACAATAAATTGTGCCAAAGCTATGTAAAAGAAAGAAGGCTGCGTGCCCATAAACGCAAACATCAGTGTACCGGTGATTACAAACCCCAGTCCCACAGTAGTAATAATGCGGGCTGGATAACGCTCGGATAAAATACCGCTTACGGTGGACGTCAACGCCAAAGCCACCGGGAAAGGCAGAATAAGAAGCCCCGTCTGTACGGCATCTATATGTAAAATATCGGCGGTATAGAACGGGAATAATACGGAATTACAAAAAATCGCCATAAACCCCAACACGGCTACGGCGTACCCGTAAGAAATGGCCGGTATTTTAAAAATGGATAGGCCGATAAAGGGCATTTTGGCCATTTTTTCCCGTATAAAAAAGCCGGCAAAAAACACTGCTGCTATGGCAAATGAGCCCAAAATAACGCCGGAAGACCACCCTTTGGCCGGCCCTTCGTTTAGTGCGTAAAGAAAGGCAAAACAAGCCAAAATAAAACATACTGCACCGGCCACATCCATACGCATTTTTTGAACAGGGTTAAAACGCGGTATGATTTGTACCCCGCGCCAAATGCCTATTAAGCAGACGGGTATGTTTACCCAGAATACGGACGTCCACCCAAAATGCTGAATTAAAAAACCACCCACCGCCGGCCCCGCCAGCGAACCTAACGCCACCACGGCGCCTATTCCCCCCAGCGCGCGCCCGCGGTTTTTACCGCTAAACGCTTTGGCGATAATGGCTTGAGAGTTTGCCATCATAGCAGATGATCCCAACCCTTGCACTGCCCTTGCAAACACCATAAACGGCAGGCTTTCTGCTAGGGAACACAAAATAGACCCTACTCCAAATAACGCAAACCCGCCCAAATACATTTTTTTGCGGCTGTACATATCGCTCAATTTGCCAAACACGGGCAGAAAACAGGTTACCGCTAACAGGTAAATGCTTACCACGCTTTGAATGTTTTCAATATTGGCGCCAAACTGTTTAGCCATAGAAGGCAAGGCTATGTTTACAATCCCCCCGTCCAGCGTACCCATAAAGGTACCGGTGGCCGTAACGGAGAATATCAGCCATTTGCGCGAAAGTTTAAGCGGTGGTTGTTTCATAAAAGCCCCGGGGTTGTTTCTGGCGTTTTTTACGTTTTTCTCTGGCGGCGGAGAAATAGCCCGCTGCTATACAGCATACTATACAGAAAATCATTGACCCTTGATACGCACTCATAAAAGCTTCCTGCTGGGCCATACCGTTTGCCAACAGGTGCCGTTTCATAGTGGAAAAGATGAGTACGGACAATGCAATCCCCATCACCGCCCCCATATTGCGCGCCAGTGCACTCAGGCTCACCACCATACCCAGCCTGTCTTGCGGGGCCGCGCTGATAATGGTGTTGTTATTAGGCGCTTGAAAGGTGCCGCTCCCGCAGCCCATAATCATTTGAGCGGCCACTATGTACGCAAAAGACGGATGGGTTCCAATGCACACAAACATACTGGCCCCTATAATTAAAAACCCAAACCCCACCGTGGTAATCAAACGCGCGGAATACCGTTCAGAAAGCCAGCCCGATATAGGCGAACATACCGCCAACGCCGCCGGGAAGGGCAGCATTAAAAGGCTCATCTGTACGGGGGTCAGGTGTAAAATGTCGGCCATATAAAACGGGAAAAGAATGGAGTTGCAGTTTAGTGCAATAAACCCCAAAACCGATACCATACACCCGTATGAAATAGCCTGTATTTTGAAGATGGACAGCCCGATAAACGGCGCCGGGCTTTTTTGTTCCCGCATATAGAACCCCACAAAAAACAGGGCCGACAGCGCAAACGCCCCCATAATCAGGGCCGAAGTCCAGCTTTGGGTGCTTCCTTCATCCAGTGCGTATAAAAAGCAGAAAGAAAACAAAATAAAGCATACCGCGCCCGTAAAGTCCATTTTTACTTTTTGGTGGGAGCGCATCAGCGGGATAATCTGTATCCCCCGCCAAATGCCAAACAGGCTGATAGGCACGTTAATCCAAAATACGGACTGCCAACCCCAATGTTCAATTAACAGCCCGCCCAGCGTAGGCCCCGCTAAAAACCCGATAGCCACCATAGCCCCAATGCCGCCCAAAGCGCGTCCGCGGTCTTTCCCGTGGAAGGCTTTGGCAATAATGGCCTGACAGTTGGAAATCATCGCCGATGCGCCCAACCCCTGTACCGCGCGGGAAAAAATCATCCAACCCAAACTGTGCGCAAACGCCGCCAGCAGCGAACCTATCCCAAAGAGTAAAAAACCCGTTAGATATAGGTATTTGCGGCTATACATATCGCTTAATTTGCCAAATACGGGTAAAAAACAGGTGGTGGTAAGCAAATAGACGGTTACTACCCACTGGATACGCTCCAGCGTAACGCCTAAATCATTAGCCATAACGGGCAGAGCAATGTTGACGATGCCCCCGTCCAGGGTGGACATAAACACCCCGATGGCCGTAACAGAGAATATCAGCCATTTATAGGCGATATGAAAATGTGGTGTTTGCATAATTTTATTTTCCGCAGCGTAGCAGTGTATAAGCAAACCGCCCCACGCCGTTAAATGTTTCTTTTAGGGTAAGGCCGGCAGCTTCAATACAGTTTTTTAGTTGGGCAAAGGCATACATTTTGCTGTTGCCGTTTGCAATATTGGTAAAATACAGCGATGTATGGTTTAAACAATAGGTGGCTGCTGCGTATTCCTGGCGGTCACACAGCGGTTCCAATATGTAAATATCCGTATTGGGGGCGGCCGCTTGTTTTACTTTTTTTAAGATGTCCGTTATTTGTTCTTGGGAAAAACAATCCAAAAACTGGCTCATCAGCACGGCATCTGCCCCTTTGGGCAGTATGGTTTTTTTATCCAGCACATTGGCCGGGTAAAAAGAGGCCCGCTGCCCGAATTTTTTGAGATTTTTTTTAGCTTGGGCCAATTGGCCGGGTAAATCCACCAAGGTTACCTGCACGTCCTCACTATATTGCAGGCATTGTTTAGCCCACTTGCCCGTGTTGGCGCCAATGTCCATAATCCGCCCGGGGCGGCGTTTAAACACCAGGGGCAGAATTTCCGGGAATGCAATGTCTGAATAAAAATGGTCAAACGCAAACCAGCTTTTGCGGGCCTTGGCCGGCAGTTTGGAAAGCCCTTCATAAACGGTTTTCCATTTACCGAATGTTTTTAATCCCGTCGGGCGCCCGGTTTTTAACGATTGTTGCAAACTATGCATACCCAAGTAACATACGTCGTTTACAAAATCGGCATTGGTGCGGGTCATCGGGTCACACAGCCAAAACCAACCCGTTTTGGTAATGTCGTACATTCCTTGCGGGGTTTGTTGTACTAAATCCAGCGCAAGGCCGTTTTCCAGCAAGGTTTGTACGGCATACAAAGAAAGCCCGGTGTTTTGGGCGATTTGTTTGTCCGTAGCGGGGGCTTGGTTTAAACAATCCAGTATCCCCAAATCCCGCATAGCCAGCGCCGCTTGGAAAGAAATGGGTGCAAAAGCTAATTTTTGGGCATCAAAAGCGATGTCCGCCATCGTGCGGGTTTGCTGGCGTTTACGGCGGTATTTTGGGTTGAGTTTTGCTGTGTTTTTAGCTATCATATATTTATTAAATTTTATCTTATTTTTGAGCTTTTTTACAATGACAAAACCCTTACAAAACCGTATTGCTCTTGTTACCGGGGCCAGCCGCGGGATTGGCCTGGCTGTTGCCAAAACTTTGGCCCGGCAAGGCTGCCATATTTGGCTTAATTATCACTCCAACCATACGGCTGCCCAGGCCGCTAAACAGGAAATAGAAGCGCTGGGTTCGTCCTGCACGCTGCTTCCCTTTGACGTGGCGGACGCTCAGGCCGTTGGGGCGGCGCTTTCCCCCCTTTTGCAAACGCAAACCCCGTATATTTTGGTAAATAATGCCGGGGTGCGCAAAGACAATCTGCTTATTTGGATGAAAGACGAAGAGTGGGATACGGTTATCCGTACCGTGCTGGGCGGTTTTCATAATGTAACAAAAGCTGTTTTGGGGGCTATGATACACGCCAAAGAAGGGCGTATTGTAAACATTGCTTCCGCCGCGGCACACGCGCCTGTTCCGGGGCAGACCAACTATTCCGCCGCCAAGGCTGGTATAGTGGGGGCCACTCGTTCGTTAGCGTTGGAAGTGGCCAAACGCAATATCTTGGTGAATGCCGTTTCACCCGGGTTTATTGAAACCGATATGCTGGACGGCCTTCCTATGGATAAAATCCTTCCGCTTATTCCGCTTCGCCGCTTGGGGCGTGCGCAGGAAGTGGCGGATTTGGTTGCTTTTTTGTGTTCTGACCAAGCCTCCTATATTACAGGCCAAGCCTTTGGGGTAAACGGCGGCGTGTGTATGTAGCCGGTAGCTTCAAATTGATATAATACTTAGATATGGTACAGAAAGTGCATTTTCCCAAAGTGGTTATCACCGGGTGCGGCGCCGTTTCACCTTACGGCGTGGGGGTAGGTGCGCTTAAAAAAGGCCTGTACGAAAATTTAAACTGTATTCACCGGGTGCCGGAACTGGAGGAACTTGCTTTGGTAAAAACCAAAGTGGCGGCCACGGTGCAGGAAATTGATTATTCTTCCATTCCACGCCAGCGGCGGCGTTCTATGAGCCGTATGTCCGTCTATGCCTATTATGCCGCACAAGAAGCTTTGGCCCAAGCCGGCTATCAGCAGGCCCCGCAAGGGTTGGGGCTGTTTATGGGTTCCACATTAAACAGCATTTCTGTGTGGATGGACGTATGCAACCAGTGTTTGGGCGGCCACGCGGATTTAGTAAAAACTTCTTCTTTTTTACAAATTATGAATCATTCCCCCCAGGCGGTAGTGGGGCAGGCATTAAAAATTAACGGGCCTTCTTTTGCGGGGGCGGCTGCTTGTGCTACGGGCCTTTTAAATGTAGGCTTAGGGGCTATGGCTATACAAAGCGGGCTGGCGGAACAGGTGCTTTGCGGAGGTACGGAGGAATATCACCCTATGTTTAGCGCTTGTTTTGACATTATGCAGGCCACCAGCCACAATTTTAATGACCGGCCGGAACTGTCTTGCCGCCCTTTTGATGCCCAGCGTACCGGCCTTGTATGCAGTGAAGGGTGCGGCCTTTTGTTTTTAGAGCGGGAAGATTTAGCTCTGGCCCGCGGAGCGCAGATTTTAGGCGAGGTAGCGTCTTTTGCGTCCAATACGGAAACGGAAAACATCGCCAATCCTTCCGCGCAAACTATGCAGGAGTGTATGAGCGCCGCTTTGCAAAAAGCCGGCCTTACCCCGCAGGATGTTGATTTTGTAAACGCCCACGCCACGGCTACTTTAGCCGGGGACGCGGCCGAATCACAGGCTATATACAATGTATTTGGCTCCAATGTGAAAGTAAACAGTTTTAAAGGCCATTTGGGGCACACGATGGGCTCGGCCGGCAGTTTAGAGCTGATAGCCTCGCTGATGATGATGCAGCAGGAAGAATGTATAGGCATTAAAAACTTGCAAGAACCGGCTGCGGATTGTGCTCCGCTGGCGTACGTGCGCCAAAACGAACCTTTTAAAATACACACTTTACTTAAAAACAGTTTTGCCATAGGCGGCAATAACTGTTCTCTTATCGTAAGGAGATAACCCCGTGAATATTAGCAAAGAGGAAATCATTCGCCAAACCAATGAGGCGTTAAAAAAGGAATTTGAACTGACTGATGAGCAGCTTGTCCCACAGGCTAACTTGAAGGACGATATCGGCCTGGATAGCTTGGACGCGGTGGATATGGTGGTGGTGTTGGAACAAAAATTCCACATCAATATCCGCCAAGGCTATGATTTGCGCTCCATTGTTACTTTGCAAAATTTGTATGACTTTATAGAAAAAATAGCCCAAGAGAGCGCACAAAAAGAACCTTAATTCAATGCGTGTGCGAACTTTTTTAAATACGGTTCTGTTTGGAGTGGGTGCGGTGCTGTGGTTGGCCGTATCCGGGCTGGCGGCAGGGCCGTTTTTGTATATGTGGCCGGGTGAAAACGGCCGGAATGTGCGGCGGTTTGTATTTATACAAGCCAAAGGTATTTTGTTTTTTATGCGTTTGTGTGCGCGGTCTTGGCGGGTGGTGCCGGGGCCTAGGCCCAACGGGCCGTGTGTGGTGGCGGCAAACCACGCTTCTGCATTGGATTTATACACCATAGCTGCGTTTGGGTACGA
>CALUUY010000054.1 GCA_944324095.1 uncultured Elusimicrobiales bacterium | reverse complement strand
CTTCGCCTTCTTCACCGTTAGGCAAAGCAATGGGGCCGATTTTGTCGCTCATTCCCAGTTCCATAACCATTTTGCGCGCGTAAGCGGTGGCTTTGTTTAAGTCGTCACTGGCGCCGGAGGTAATCTCCCCAAACACAATCTGCTCAGCGGCGCGGCCGGCTAACAAAATGCAGATTTTATCCAAAATTTCGGATTTGCTGGTTAAAAACTTGTCTTCCAACGGTAGCTGCAGCGTGTAGCCCAACGCCTGCCCGCGGGGGATAATGGTAACCTTGTGCACCGGGTCGGAATGATTGGTCAGGCGGGCCACCACCGTATGCCCCACTTCGTGCGCGGCAATAATGTGCTGCTCTTTTTTGGAAATAATGCGACTCTTTTTTTGCGGGCCGGCAATAACGCGTTCAACCGCTTCGTCCAAGTCGTTGCGGTCAACGGCTTCTTTATCGGCACGAGCGGCCAAAATGGCGGCCTCGTTAATAACGTTGGCCAAATCCGCCCCCACAAAACCGGGGGTGCCTTTGGCAATGGTTTTTAAATCAACGTCTTTGGCTAGTTTTACTTTTTTGGCGTGTACGCCTAAAATTTCCTCACGTCCTTTTAAATCCGGCGCAGGCACGGAAATGTGCCGGTCAAAACGGCCGGGGCGGATTAAAGCCGGGTCTAACACGTCCGGGCGGTTGGTGGAAGCCATCAAGATAATGCCTTGTTTGCTTTCAAAACCGTCCAACTCAATTAACAATTGGTTGAGGGTTTGTTCACGTTCGTCGTGCCCGCCGCCAATACCGGCAAAGCGCCGGCGGCCTACGGCGTCCAATTCGTCAATAAAAATAATGGCGGGGGAGTTCTTTTTGGCCTGGTCAAACAAATCGCGCACACGGGCCGCACCCACCCCTACAAACATTTCCACAAACTCAGAAGCAGAAGCGGAAAAGAATGCCACACCGGCCTCCCCCGCCACCGCCTTGGCCAACAAGGTTTTACCCGTACCGGGGGCACCATATAACAATACGCCCTTGGGTAATTTGCCGCCCAATTTTTGGAATTTTTTGGGATTTTTTAAAAATTTAATAACGTCTTCCAGCTCTTCCTTGGCTTCTTCACAACCGGCCACATCTTTAAAGGTGACTGTTTGTTGGGAAGGATCTTGCATTTTGGCTTTGCTGCGGGCAAAGTTCATAGCGCTTTTGCCGTCGCTTCTTTGCGGGCGGATAAACACAAACCACCAAAAGCCAATTAACAAAACAATCCACAGAATATTGAACAAAATATTGCTTAGCCAGCTGTTGTCCTGCTCGGCCTTGAATTTAATCTTGCCGGCGGAAAGTTCCTCCACCAGTTTAGGGTCTTCCATACGAACGGTTTTAAATTTGGCAAATTCGCCTTTTTCGTTCTTGTACAAACCGCTGATGACCCCGGGTGCAACTGTTAAATCCGACACTTCCCCCACGGCTACTTTTTGTTTAAAGTCGGAATAATCCAACACAGTCGGCTTGGCGCCCGGGTTATTAAAAAAGAACACCGCCGCCGCAAAAATAACTACCCAGACCAATATCTGGCCAACGGAAACAATCCTGCGGTTATTTGTATTTTTATTCTTCATTATTTCTTAAATACCCCAATATACGGCAAATTGCGGTATAGTTCGTTATAATCCAAACCATACCCGATTACAAATTCATTTTCAATAGTAAAACCTACGTATTTAGGATGAATATCCGCCTTGCGGTTGCAGGGTTTATCCAGCAGGCAGCAAATTTCCAAGCTGGCGGCACCGCGGCTTTTTAAGTTAGCCGTTAAATATTCCAGCGTAAGCCCTGTATCCACAATGTCTTCCACTATTACCACGTGGCGGCCTTTGATGCTTTCGCGCAAATCCAACATCGTGCGCACCTGGCCGGTGCTGCTGGTGCCCGCATAAGAAGAAAGGCACATAAAATCCATATTGCAGTCCACACTGATGTTTTTCATTAAATCCGCATAAAACAAAATGCAGCCACGCAAAATACCTACAAAAAGCGGCATTTTACCGCGGTAATCGGCCGAGATTTGGCGGCCCAATTCGGCCGTGCGTTTGGCCAATTGTTCTTCAGAAATTAAAACACGTTCCAAAACGGGATTTTCAGGCATAAGCCCTCCAATAGAAAATATATAACTAAAGGATACCTTTTTTTGGCCTGCCAGAAAAGCCCCGCCCCCTTTATACAAGCCTAACACACGCCACCCCTGGCATTCTTTAACCAAACAAATATAATATATAGTATGAAAAAACTTATTTTTATATCCTCTTTTTTACTATTGGTTTACCCTCTTTTTGCACAGGGGAGCACGTCCCAAAATTTGGACAACGTGCTAAACGCCCGCGCAAAAACAGCCCAGCACGCTGCGTCTAAAAAATCCCAGCCTTCTCTCCAACAGGTGCTGCAAAATTTACAGAACGAAGAACTGTGGTGGGAATACTTTTTAAAAGAAAACAAACGGGCAAAAGAAATAGAAATGGCTTCCACCAAAATGAATGCACAAGCCTTTAAGCAGGTAGAGGAAAGCTTGGATCCCTCTTTAGCCGACATTATACAAGCCCAGACCAAGAACGCGCCTTACGAAACAATGGCCAAGGGGCAATCCTTTATTTTTATCTCAGAAAACATCAGCCACGACAACGCCACCGCCAGTGGGCACGCCATATTAATGCCTTGCGCCCCTTTTACGACATCATTATCGTACACGGCGGGAGCGGACACTTAGACGCTACTTATTCATTAAATTTGGCCCCTTTATTAAAAATAAAGGATTATCTGTTAATTAACCTCTTTGCGTTTAAAGAACTCCCCCCAGAACAAGCGGCTTTTTACAAAAAACGCGCAGAAATGGCCAAAAAGGCCCAACTCTGCCAAGACGATAAATGTGCCGAAATAACACTGTCGTCTATAGAAAACTCTACTGTGCTGGCCAACCCCAAAACCCAAGAGCTTTTCTCCTCCATAGACACAAACAGTCCGGCAATATGGTTATACAGCAATATGGAAAAATTAAAACAACTACAAAAGGCCTCGCCCAAGAACCAGGAAATAAGCAAAACTTTGCCGTATAGTACCGACAACATACTAGTGGTGGTATTAAACAACTAACCTCTAACACGCATTTAACGTGTTGGAAGAGGAAACACAAAAAACTTAACCGTTAAATAAACTTTATCCCAAAATCCCTCTTGTAACAGGAGGGATTTTTGTTGCCTGCGGGCAGGCTTTTTGCTAATATAATTTCCATCACATTACAAAAGGAGAACTAATGAAACGCTTTTTACTGGCAGCATTACTAAGCACCTCTGCTTTTACGCTTAACGCCCAGCCCTGGCAAATGGTAGGTACCCGGGCTATGGGTATGGGTGGGGCCGGCGTGGCCACCGCCTATGGGGCGGACGCCCAATATTGGAACCCGGCCGCCTTAAAAGACACGCAGGAAGATTATCAAAACGTCCTATTAAATGCAGGCCTGCAAATGGAAACCACCAAAGAAGTAATGAGCTCTTTGGATAATTTAAACGATTTGGCCGACCGCTACAAAAACCTTTCCCGCAAAATATCTAATGGCGGCACCCCCGACGCACAGGATTTGGCTACTTTGTTTGAAGGACTGTCCGACATTTCTGACTTAACAAAAAACGATATAGGGGCCGTCATCGGGGCAGACACGGGCTTAGGCGTAAAAATTAAAAACTTTGCCGTATCGGTGCGTTCTTTGGGCACTATGGGCATAACCCCCGTTATTGACACGGTAAACATCGGTCTGGCTAACCAGGGCGGCAGCCTGGGGTTAGACATTAACGGCAGCACCGCCCAACCCACGGACGCAACCAGCCAACAAGCCGCCCACATCTTGGCTGACACCATCGCCAACACCAACACGCTAGACGCCATCAACACTTTATTACAAACCTCCTACACTTCCCCGGCAGAAATGGCCAACGCTTTTATCAACACCGCTCTTAACGCCGGCTCCAGCGCGCAAGAGGTACTTTCCGCCGCCCAAACGGCCGCTGCCACTATGCCCAATGCCGCAGGGCTCATTCAAAACGCGGCCCAACACAACGGCGGCAACGGGTACGAACAAAACGAAAGCCGCGCAATGGCTGACTTGGGGTTATTTTCCGAGATTGCTTTAGGATACGCGCAAGAAATTATACCCGGTTTGCAAATAGGGGGTAATTTAAAATTAATAGAAGGCACTATTGCCCAAACGGGCATTATGGTTTTGCAGGATGACAAATCCGTCTCCGACGTAGCCAGCGATGCCTGGGACAACAAAAAAACATCCGCCCAACTAGGTGTAGATTTGGGGGTAAAAGCCAATCTTTCCCGCTTAACCAATCAGGAAATTTTGTTTAACCCTGTCATTGGCTTAACGGCGCGCAACATTAACTCGCCCAAATTTGAACGCCCCGGCCTGCCGCAAGGCACCCCAACTGCCATTGCCCAAAGCTGGCAACAGGATGACTATAAATTAAAGCCGCAACTGCGTGCCGGCGTGGCGGTGGAACCGTTACGCACGCTGGTATTAGCGGCAGACGTGGACTTGACCGAAAATGAAACCTCCGTTAAAAACTTTAAATCCCGCCAGCTAGCCGTTGGGGCAGAGTGGGACTTTGCCAGAGGCGGCACCTTTAGCTTGCCGCTGCGGGCCGGTATAAACAAAAACTTGGCGGAAGAGGACTCCGCTATGTACTACACCGTAGGTATAGGTTTTAAAGCCGCTTTCTTCCAAACGGAGCTAGCCGCCGCTATCAGTTCCGAGCAGGCCAGCGTGGACGGGACGGACATACCCGCTTCAGCCGGGGCGTCTTTGACGCTGGGGTTTGTTTTTTAAACCACTTGTGCCCCTTTGTTAAAACAACACCACAAACCAAAGCCCCGGGTTCCAACACTCCGGGGCTTTGTATAAATATCCTATCACGCTAACACGAAAAGGCCCTCTGTTCTAAACAGAGGGCCCGTTATTACATAAAAGTTTGCGTCTCCTTGCGTTTACCGTATTTAAACAAACAGATTTTTTCAGCCAACCACAGAGAAAACTTCGGCTTCATACTGCGCGCACGGGAAGGGCACAGCCTTACACAAGCCATACACCCAATACACGCCTGCGGATTGGTTTGGCTGGGATCCGCGGCCGAAATAGCCCCCGTAGGGCAATGCGCCGCACACGCCCCGCAATGTACGCAAGATTGGGAAGTTTCCGGTTTAAACGGAACCCCGTTAAAAACTCTATACGGCCGGTTACCGGGAACCACCGGAATATGGGTTTTGCTGGCAGCAGAAATATCACCTACTTTTTCCCATACTTTACGGGCAAAAGCGGCCAGTACTTTTGCGTCCTGCCCATCTGGTCGGCCAGCCGCCAACTTAGGCATTAAAGAATGCTGGGCCACGGCTGCGGCAAACCCTAGCGGAATAAAACCGTTCTGTTCGGCCAAATCTTGCATTTGAACCAAAGCGTCATCAAAATCCCGGTTGCCATATACAGCCAAGCATACGGCAGGGGTTCCCCTTCCTTTAAACCGTTCAAAACGTTGCGCCGCCGGGGCAGGAAGCACCCCGCCATATACAGGCGCAGCAAAAATAACCAGCTCATCCGGGCCAAATTCCGCCCCGTTTTGGAACAGGTGGGACGTAATATTTATTTTCTCCGCCCCAACCGGAAGGCCCGCCAAAAATAAATCCAGCACTTTTTCCGTCAGCCCGGTTGCGCTAAAATACACACACGTTACTTTGGAAACATTCATTTTACACCCCTTTCTTTAACGGCCAAATAATTTGCCTATGTTTTTTATTCCCAGCTGTGCCACACAGGCCCGCCCGTGCGGGCAGTGCATACCGTCTTTACATTTTTTCATATTCTCCAGCAGCGCCTCGGCTTCGGCGGCTGTGATGGCGTCGTGCGCTTTGATAGCTTTTTTACAAGCCAGCATAGCCACCATTTTGCGTTTTAACGTGTCGGTAGATTTGGAAGGATCCCCCACCACCGCCGCTAAAGACTCTATAAAACTTTTCATCTCGTCTTCTTTAAACCGGATGATGTACGGCGTGGTTTTTACCAGTACCGTACGCGCCGAAAAACGCTCCAACTCAAAACCGGCTGTTTTTAGCCAAGGGGCCCAACTCATTAGGCTTTCTGCATTGCTGGGAGTCAAATCCACGTGTATGGGGAACATCAGTTCCTGCACTTTTATATCGTGGTTTTCAAACGCGTCCATATATTTTTCAAACAATACGCGTTCCTGCGCGGCGTGCTGATCTATCAGCACAAGCCCGTCCGGGTTTTCAAACAACAAATAACTGCGCTGCAGTTGCCCCAAATAATGATACGGCCCTTTATACCAAGCGGGTTGCGGGCCGCAAGCAGGCAGCTCCTCTTGCGCGGGTGCGGCAGGAACAGCCGTATAAAGAACCGGGTCTTCGCTTTCCCGCACGGTAAAACGCGCTGCAGGCGCTGGCTGAAAAATATCCTCTTGCAGCGTTGCAAGGTTAGGCGTATTCGCTTCTTGCGCCGCGCCCGCGGGCAAAGCAGTTTGGGCAGCAGCAGGCACCGGTTTGGCCACAAATAACTGCCCGGCTGCCGGTTGGGCTTGCACACTTAAATTAATAGACGGCATAGCCGCTGGAACTACAGCTTCCACCGGGCGGGAGTTGCCAAAAGCCGCCTCCGCCGCGCTGTTTAAAATAAATCCAAACACGCGGTTTTCATCCACAAAACGGATCTCGCGCTTTTGCGGATGAATGTTTACGTCAAAATTACCTGGCTCCAACGTCATATACGCAATAAAAGCGGGGTGGCGGTCTTTGGGACGCACGTTTTGCAACGCCTTGTAAATGGCCTGCTGGACGGTTTTGGATTCTATCGGCCGGCGGTTTACAAATACAAATTGGAAATCCCGCACCGTTACTAATTTATCCGGCGGCGTTAAAAAGAGTTTCAAGCCCAGCGGTTCAAATTCTTTAAACACAAAACTTTCCGCCACTGCCGGGGCCAATATTTCTGCCGCACGGGCGCGGGCGGAGGCTTCCACCGGGCCGGTTTGTGCCGGCAGGTTATACACTTCACGCCCAGAAATACGCACCCGGTAACTCACGCGCAAATTAGCTAGGGCGCTTTCTTCCACCACTTTTAACAGGCAGGCACGTTCGTAAGAGTCACTCTTTAAAAATTTGCGCCGGGCAGGTGTATTAAAAAACAAATCGCGTATTTCCACCGTTGTACCTGGTATAGCGGGCGCCGGGGAACGCTGAAGCACTTGCCCGCCCTGCACCTCTATGCGGTGCCCTTCTCCTTGGGCGGTGCAGCTGCTGATGGTCATACGGGATACGGCTGACACCGAAAACAAGGCCTCCCCGCGAAAGCCAAAAGTATGTAAATGGTTTAAATCGTCAAACGTGCGGATTTTGCTGGTAGCGTGGCGCAGCACGCTCAGCTCCAAATCTTCTTTATCCATACCGCAGCCGTTGTCGTTTACGCGTATTAAATCTTTACCGGCGCCTTCTATGTCTATATTAATGACGCTGGCGCCTGCGTCAACGGCGTTTTCCAACAGTTCTTTTAAAACCCCTGCCGGGCGTTCTATCACTTCACCGGCGGCAATTTTGCTGGCGGTTGCGGCGTCTAAAACAGTAATTTTACTCATTGATACGTTTCTTCCATTCACATATAAGCTGTAAAGCAGCTAACGGGGTTAGGCTGTCCGTATCGGCCATTTTGATTTCTTCCACAATAGGCGATGAAAACAAATCCTTTACCATATCCTTTTCTTTTACGGATATTTTTGTGCCGCCTTTTTTGGCTTCTAAATCTTTAAGTACTTTGCGCGCGCGCAACGTGCAGGCCGCCGGCAAGCCCGCTATTTCCGCCACGTGGATACCGTAGGACTGATCCGCCGCGCCGGGCAAGATTTGATACAAAAACGCCAACTTGCTTTGGCCGGACTCGTCTTTATATTCCTTAGCCTGTACGTGGTAGTTTTTAACGCTGGCGTATTTATTTTCCAAATCGGTCAATTCAAAATAATGCGTAGCAAAAAGCACCTTGGGGCCGCCGTGGGGCTTGTATAAATATTCCACAATGGCCCAGGCGATGGAAATACCGTCAAAAGTAGAAGTACCGCGGCCCACTTCATCCAGCAAAATCAGGCTGCGCGGCGTCATAGAAGTAAGAATGTGGGCGGTTTCGTTCATTTCCACCATAAAGGTGGAATTTCCGCGGGAGAGCGCGTCGTGCGCGCCGATACGCGTCATAATCCTATCCACCACGCCCACACGCGCCTGCTGCGCCGGAACAAAAGAGCCCATCTGCGCCAGAATAACCAAAATAGCCGTTTGCTTTAAAAATACGCTTTTGCCGCCCATATTGGGGCCGGTGATGAGCATAATCTGGCTGTCAGTAGAATTGACGGACAAATCATTAGGAACAAAGCTGCCGGCAGGAAGCGTGCTTTCCACAATCGGGTGGCGGCCGCCTTTATAAAAAAGCACGTCCGAATCATCCACCACCGGGCGAACATAGCCGTTTTCGGCCGCCGTCTGCGCCAGGGCGGCAAACACGTCCAGCTGCGCCGCCACGCGGGCAAACGTTTTTAATGCCTGCATCTGCCCGGCTAATGTTTTGCGCACCTCATCAAATAAAGAGGTTTCCAAACGCAAGATTTTTTGTTCCGCGTTTAAAATTTTATTTTCCAGCTCTTTTAATTCTTCTGTAATATAACGCTCGGCATTGGTGAGTGTTTGTTTGCGCACATAATGATAAGGCACTTTGGAAATGTGCACTTTGGTTACTTCAAAATAATAACCGAAAACGGAGTTAAAGCCCACCTTCATAGAAGAAATACCGGTTTTTTCCCGCTCGCGGGCGCAAATTTCTTCCAGGGTTTTGCCGCTGTTGTGGCGCAGGGAACGCAGTTCGTCCAAATCGGCATTATAGCCTTCGCGGATGATGTTTCCGTCGCTAATACGAAGCGGCGGATCTTCATTAATGGCGGCATACAGCAGGCGGCTCATATCCTGCAGCTGCGGGAAGCATTGTATAAACTGCTGCGTTAAATGCGGGGCCACTTGCCCGTACTTTTCAAACCAATTATGCAAAGGCTCCGTATTAAGCAAAGAACGCCTCAGGCCGGACAAATCCCTCGGGGACGCCGTGCCCGTAGCCGTACGGGTGGCAATGCGTTCCACATCGGAAATGTTTTTGAGTATGGTTTGAATGTCCTCAATGGCTTGGGGGTTTTTAACAAAATTTTCCACACAGTCTTGCCGTTGTGCAATTTCCTGCGGGTTCATTAGCGGGTGCAAAATCCATTCCTTAAGCATACGGCTGGCACAGGAGGTTTGGGTTTTGTCCAACAAGTCCCACAGGCTGCCTTTGCGCCCGCCTTCCTGATTTTGCACCAACTCTAAGGCTGTGACGGCGTTTTCATCTATGATTAACGTTTCTTTTAATTCCCGGTAACTGGGGATTAACGTGTCTTTAAAGCTGGGCTCCGTTACGTTTACATAGCGCATAACCTGCAACGCGCAGGACAGCGCCGCCCGTTTTGACTCCCACGCCCCTAAAGAAGGCCAATTGGCAGGAAGCGTATAATCCCCGTCAAAAGCCGGGCGAACCGTCAACCCGAAACCGGCCGGTATAACCACTTTGGCCTGCAAGGTTTTTAAAGAATGCTCATCCCCGGCAATTTCGGCCGGGTTAATGGAGGCCAGCGCCGCGGCTAAGTTCATTAAAGAGGGGTCTTTATCGTTCTGCGTTACCCAAAACTCGCCGGTGGACACGTCCACACACGCCAGCGCCCACCCGTTTTTATGCGCCATCACATACACCAAATAGTTGGATTGATTGGCCGTTAAAAGGGTGTCTTCCATTACCGTACCCGGGGTAATTACGCGCACTACTTTGCGTTCAAATAATTTAGTATTATTCTCAGAGGGAGCCCCCACCTGTTCGCAGATGGCTATTTTTTTGCCCGCTTTTAATAAACGCACAATGTAATTGTTGGCGGCGTGATACGGAATGCCGCACATAGGGGTTCCGTGGCGGGCGGTAAGCGTAAGGCCTAAGAGATTGCTAACTTCGCGGGCTTCATCGCCGAACATTTCATAAAAGTCCCCCAAGCGGAAAAACAAAATAACGCCGGGATTTTTAGATTTAATATCCTGGTACTGCTTCATTAACGGGGTAACGGTTTTGTTTTTCATAGCCATATTTTACCAATTTAAAACAATGCTTTAAAACAAGTTTAACATATTCCTTTTGCAAGCTAAAACCGCTTAAAAAATAAGCATAAAAACAAGAGAAACACAGTTTTTGTTTTTTTTGCTATAATATATGTACCTAGTTGTTTAAGTAAAGCCGGGGCAATAGCCTTGGCAAACATTTGTACGGTAGGATGGCTGAGCGGTCAAAAGCAACGGTCTGTAAAACCGTCGGGCTACGCCCTACATAGGTTCGA
>CALUUY010000053.1 GCA_944324095.1 uncultured Elusimicrobiales bacterium | reverse complement strand
TGTTAAAATAATAAACAGTTAAGGGCTGGTGGCGGAATGGCAGACGCGACAGACTTAAAATCTGTTGGCCGCAAGGCCGTGGGGGTTCAAGTCCCCCCCTGCCCACTCTTTTTATTACTCTTCCTTTTGAGGTGAGCCATGTTGGAAGACATTAACAGAACTTTTGCCAAATGTTTTGGTTGGGTTTTTACCGTACTGCCAATGGGGCTCAAATTCTTTGCCGTATTGGCATTGGTTGCCTGTATTTTTGCTTTAATTAATTTGCGTGCGTTGGGTTTCATCTGTGCCGTATTGGCCGTGTTTTGCGCTTTCTTTTTTAGAGACCCTAAACGCGATGCTTCGTTTTCCGAAGACGAAATTGTCTGCCCGGCGGACGGCACCGTGCTTAGCATTAAAACGGAAGATGACCCCAACTCCGTAGTCATCCGCATTTTCCTTTCTATTTTTGACGTGCACGTTCAACATTCCACTGTTACCGGCAAAGTGGGTGAAATTTTTTACAATAAAGGCACTTTTTTATTTGCTAACAACCCCGAAGCCGTAAAAAATGAACGCAATTTAATTCAAATATACCGCCCCAACAGCGACCGGTTTGCCCACGTGGAGCAAATTACCGGCGCCATTGCACGGCGTATTGAATGCTGGGTAAAACCCGGGCAGGATATTAAAGTGGGCGAACATTTGGGGCTGGTGCGTTTTGGCTCTCAAGTAGCCGTCTATTTACCTAAAAACGCCGTACGGGTTTTGGTGAAAGAAGGGCAAAAAGTACAGGGCGGGCTGACGGTACTTGCCCTGTGGAAATAATAAAGAGGATTTTATTATGGCAGACATTCAGCCAGACCAAAAACAAGAAAACAATATGGTTGACCGCCTAAAACACACCGGGGCAATTACAGCCCCGTCTTTGTTTACTTTAGGCAATTTAGCGTGTGGATTTTTTTCTATATTAGCAGCGGCAAAAGGCAACTTTGCCCAAGCCGGGTGGCTTATATTAGTAGCGGCCGTATTTGATATGTTTGACGGGCGTGTAGCCCGTTTGCTGGGTACGGAAAGCAGCTTTGGTGTGGAAATGGACTCTTTAGCAGATGCGGTGTCCTTCTGCACGGCGCCGGCTATGTTAATGTACTTTTTTGTACTAAATGAGCAGCCTCTCTGGGGGGCGCCTATTGCCTGTGTGTATGCCTGCTTTGGGGTGCTTCGCTTAGCCCGTTTTAATGCCATGGCCCACGCGGGAGAAGGCTCCAAAAAATATTTCTCCGGGTTGCCGGTTCCTGCTCCGGCGGCATTATTGGCTTCTTTTGCTATTTCTTATAGCATTATGGAAGGCAATATGGGCGGGCATAACTTGCGTTTAGTAACGCATTATCTGCCGCATTTATACAATTTTGTATGGTTTGCAATGCTGATTTTGTCTCTGCTGATGGTGTCTAATGTGCCGTATGCGGCGTTTAAAGCCAAAAGAGAAAAACGCCTCAGCGTGTGGACGCTTTTGCTGCTAGTGTTTTTGGTGGTGTTATTAATACGCTATCCGCAAGATGTGATTTTAATTGTGTTTTCTTCTTATGTAGTATTTGGGCTGTTGGCTGTTTTGTATAGAGCCTTTCGCGGAATAAAAGTAGAAAAATAAAAACACTAAAATTTAACCCCCGGTTATCAACCGGGGGTTTTTATATCCTCTTGCCTACAACCATACTAACCAACTACTTGTAGAACATTCCCTTCAACAGATACCCCCTACGGCTAACACGAGCAAAACAACCACTGAAGTTCAACAATTAAAACAGGTTTGTAAACTAAAAGGCTATTTTCTCCCCTTATTGCTGTATGCTGGCTTCTATGTATGCATCGCGCGAACGTTGGGCTATGGAAAACGGATACCCTTCCTTTGGGGCAACCAAACCTACCTCATGAGACTCTTTAGACTCACTTCAAAAACACATTCGCCAGCCCCCTCACACGCGCTAAAGCCCCACGCTAAAAAATTTAACACACAACAGAAACCCTCAAATTAAAAACTTTCTTGGGCAAAAAACAGGCCCCGGATGATCATCCAGGGCCTGTAATACAATAAAACCGCTTACCAATTTTTATGTTTCCAAAACATCATAACCAACCATACTAAAATCAAACATACACCCATTAACATCCAAAATGCGTCCGGATGGTCAGAAAGCGGCAACGCCACGTTCATCCCGTAGGCGCTTACCACAAAGGTAGGAACCATCATCCAAATGGTAATTACGTTTAATTTTTTAATCAGCAAGTTTAAATTATTGTTTACTACGGAAGCACGCGCATCCAGCAGCTGGGCTAAAATGTTGGAATAAATGTCCGCCTGGGTTTTACATTGCATATTTTCTACAATAATATCGTCCAACATTTCCTGGTCTTTTTCATCAAAGCCGATGCGGGCCGAAAGGTTGCGGGTTTTTTCAAACACAAAACCGTTGGAAGTGATAGCCTCGGCATAATACACCAAACTTTTTACCAAGCTAAATAAATTTAACAGGTAGGTATTGTCCATAGCTTCGGTCATTTTGTCTTCAATTTCTTCTGAAATCATGTGTATAATACGCAAATGTTCCACATAATGGGAAATGGAGTTATACACTAATTTCAAGAATACTTCTTTGATAGAAGACACACTTTGGAAACGCTTCCCCACAAAAAGAGGAATGTCCTCCGCCAATACCACCACCAGTTTGTCCTCAAACAAAAACATCCCCACGGAAGCCACTTTAAACTCCAGCTGGTCTTTGCCGGAATAATTTTTGGGCCGTTTGTAAATCATCACAATGTGTTCGGGTTCAAATTCCAAGCGGGGCTGTTCGTCCGGGTCCAAAGCACTGGCTAGGGTATGCTCGTCTATTTGGAATTTTTCCACCAAAAAGCGTTGTTCATCCAGCGTGGGATTGGTATATACCAATACTTGGGCGGAGGATTCGTCCACCTCCACCAATTTACGGGCCACAATGTTGTACTTTTTAAGCATTCTGCTTCTCCCGGATCAATCTATTTATATGATAACACCTATTTTATACCCTTGTAAAGGCAAAAAATCTGCCCGCCGGTTTTTACTTGGTTTTGAGTTCCTGCGGCAGGTATTGGGCCGTCAGCCCCGCCACCTGTTTACGCAATAACCACAACGCCAATATATTGGGGATACACATCACCGCAATAGCCGTATCGGCCAGTTCCCACACCAGTTTAGGGCTCAAAAACCCGCCCACAGCCATTACACACAACCACAAAATACGCACGGGGTATTCCACCCGGCCTTTAATGCAAAATTGAACGGCTTTTTCGGTATAGTAGCTCCAGCCTACCAGTGTACTAAAGGCAAACAAGGTCAAAGAAACAAGCAGCAGGTCTTTACCCAAGGGGATGGTGCCAAACGCAGTGGAAGCCAAATCCGCCCCAAAGCGGGTGCCTTCCTGCCAGTTGCCGGCCACAATAACCGCTAACCCAGAAAGTAAACAAATAACCAACGTATCCCAAAACACAGTAGAGGCAGACACCAACCCCTGCCGAACCGGATTGGGGGTTTGGGCCGCCGCCGCGGCAATAGCGCCGCTGCCGCTTCCAGCCTCGTTGGAAAGCACCCCGCGAGACACCCCATAACGGATAGCTTCCCGCACGGTTATCCCCACTGCTCCGCCCAACAACGCGCTGCCGCTAAAGGCGCTGGTAAAAATGGTATAAAACGCCCAAGGGATTTTTTGCCAGTGCACGGCTAACACCGCCACACACAACAAAATGTACACAATAGCCATAAACGGCACTAACCCTTTGCAAACCGTAGCTATTTTTTTAACACCGCCTAAAATAACCGCACCAGTCAGCACAATCAGCACCGCCGCAGAAGGCAATGCACCCACCCCATATACCGAGCCGTATATATCCACCAAAGAGTTGGTTTGTATTAACGCATCGGCAAACCCCATTAAAGCCGTGGCTAGCGCAAAAATGGCGGCAGTTTTTTTCATATTTAAAGCATTTTTTAATACATACATCGGGCCGCCCACGTATTCGCCGGCGGAGGTTTTTTCGCGGTAGGCTACGGATAAGACCGCCTCGGCATATTTAGTGGCCATACCCAAAAAAGCAGAAAGCATCATCCAAAACAAAGCCCCCGGCCCCCCGGTGGAAACAGCCGCCGCCACCCCCACAATGTTGCCAGTGCCCACCATAGCGGCCAAAGCCACCACCAGCGAGCCAAACGTACTAATCACCCCGGCAGAGCCGTCCTTTACTACACACAAGCGGATAGCGTGGAACAAATGGCGCTGAATAAGTTTTAATTTCCAAGTAAAATACAAACTGATGCCCACAATCAGCACCAGCATAGGCGCGCCCCACAAAAACGCATTGAGCGAAGTAACCGCCTTTAACAGGCCCTCAGTAAAGGTTTGTTCCATATTCTCCTTCTTTTTTGTATAGTATAGTTGTTGTACATACGCACAACTTTAAAATTTTACTAAATATGACACTACTATTTCCTAAAAACAAAAAAGCTTCATTAAAAGAAATATCCTCCCCCACAGCTTATGTAAAACACATCCGCTGTGACATTAAACTGCCTAAAAAGGCGGTTTTGTGCCCTATTTCTTCTCTTACCAAGTATGTAGAAAACCACTCCCAATACAAAAAATACAATTGTGAAGCGGATATTTATGTACTTTCCAAGCCGAACCTATGCTATGTAACCAATTTTGGTTCCGGCGCACCGGGTATGGCTATGGCGCTGGAAGTGCTCATAGCACTGGGTGTGGAAAAATTTGTATTCATTGGTTTAGCCGGATCCTTGCAGGAAGAAGTACAAGCGGCCGACATCGTCCTGTGCCAACAAGCCTTGTGCGATGACGGCACATCCCCCTGCTATACCTCCAAAGAAATCTCCCAGCCCCACAAACCCTTGTTTAAGGCGCTGGCCAGCCAATTGACTGCCTTGGGGCAAAATTATCATATTGGTTTAAACTGGACGACGGACGCCATCTTCCGCGAAACGGCACAAGAAGTACGCCACTACCAAAAAAACGATGTATTAAGCGTGGAAATGGAAATTGCCGCCTTTTACGCCATTTGCGCCAAGCGTAAAGTGCAAGGCGCTGCTGCCGTAGTGATAAGCGATGAGCTGGCCCGGTTAAAATGGGAACCGCACTTTGGAGAAAAAGAAATCTTCCGTAATTTGGAACAAGTCTTTCTGGCAGCCCAAAAAGCATTGTAACCCCACCGGCCTTGTATTTTATTTCATCCCAAACGCCGCACAAACGCGGTGTTTGGGATGTTTGGTTTATAGCGTTACCTCAAAACACCTTTTAAACGCTACTAATGGAGGTTTTGCATTTTTAAATAAAGCCAACCCACAACAGGCACAAACAAAAAACACCCCTGTATTAAACAGGGGTGTTGTAAAAAGGAAACAATTAATAATGGGTTTTTTCCGGGTCTTCCGGAAGCGGATTAATCACGCTGAGGCGGCTCCAAAATTCATCTACCGACTGGATACGCTCTTTAGGGTCTTCCTTCAAGGCGTCTTCTATCAACGCGTCCACCGCCGGCGGAATCCCCGGAGCCAAGCGAGATGCCGGGAAAATCTTTTTGTTCGCAATATCAAAACCTTTTACCGTCCACGGTACTTGCCCCACCAAGGCTTCATACAAGCACAACGCCAGGGAATACACGTCCGACTGTTTACGCATAAAACCTTTTTGCTGTTCAGGCGCCATATAGGCGGGTGTACCGGCTACCGTGCGGGCGCCGGTGTCGTTATCCACCATCTTTTTGGCTACGCCAAAATCCATCACCTTGGCCCGGTTATCATCTAAAATCATAATATTACCGGGTTTTAAATCACAGTGGATAATGTCTTGCGAGTGGGCATACTGCAAACCGCGGCAAACGGATTCAAAAATCTTTTTAGCTTTGGAAAAGGCAATCCGGCCGTCTATATCCAACCGGGTTTCCAAGGTTTGCCCATCCACGTATTCAAAAACCAAATATAAACTGCTTTCCGATTCTATAACCGTATAAATTTCCACTATACACGGGTGGCGCAAAAGAGCCACCATACGCGCCTCGGACAAAAACTGCTCCCGCACATACGCACTGCGTACCAATTCCGGCCGAACGCGCTTAATGGCCACTTTGCGTTTAAGCACTTTGTCATAGGCTTCATACACCTTCCCCATACCGCCTTCACCTATTTGGCGCAGAAAATCGTACTGTTCTTTAATGTCTGATTCCCGACGGGAAAAGGCATTTTTGGGGCGGCGGAAAACATCTTCGTACCGTAAATAGATAAACACCAGCACGGCAAAAATAATGATGACAAAATACCAAGTTACCCACGCGGGGGTTTTCTTTTGTACAGAAGAGGTTTCTTTAACCGTGGTGGCCTGGACAAAAGTTTTTTCGTCCAGTTCTTTTTTTATTTTGGCGGCCAGTTTGGATTGAGGGTTTAAAGACAAGGCTTTATCTATATCTATACGGCAACGCTCATAACTGCCGCGCTGCAAATAGGCGCCGGCGCGCAAAATGTAAGCACGCGGATCCTGCGGGGCTACGGCAATGGCTTCCCCGGCGGAGTAGATCACATCATCCGTTTTGCCCAAGCCGTCATACGCAATAGCTAAAAGTAAATAAAAGCGTTTGTCTAAATAATTTTTGGAAATAAGCGTATTGATGCGGCCAATCACTTCGGCATACTGCTTATTTTTTAACATAGCGTTTAAAGTAGCCACTTCAGCATCGCGGGCGTTGCGGTCAAATACAGGGGCTTTGGCGGCCAGGTTGGTCTGTTCGGAAAAATTCCCGCCCACCACCAAAGCCGCAGGTTTTGCCTTTTGGGCAAACCCGGCCGGTGCCAACACCAATGCAAATAAAATAAACGCTAGCGTTTTACGAAACATATTCATATTTTAGCACAAAGTACCCCTCTACAAGCAACTGTTTAACGGGTTTTACTTTTCCTTTTCCCCCTGTAAATCATATAATAAAATTAATTATGAATAATGCTCCCATTGGTGTTTTTGATTCCGGCCTGGGCGGCCTTACCATTTTAAAAGCCTTACAAAAAGCCCTCCCCGCCGAGAAATTAATTTATTTTGGCGATACAGCCAACGTGCCCTACGGTTCCAAATCCCGCGCAGCAGTTACGCAATTCTCGCTGGCTATTGCCCAGTTTCTAGAACAAAAAGGCGTAAAACTAATTATAGTAGCTTGTAACACGGCATCCGCCTTGGCATTAAACCGTCTGCGTGCCTCCATCCAAGTACCTGTTATGGGGGTCATAGAGCCCGGCGCCCAAAAAGCCGTTAAAACCACCCAAAATGGGCACATCGCCGTGTTGGGAACGGAGGGAACGGTAAACAGTGGGGCGTACCGTCAGCAAATTTTAAAATTAAATTCACATTGCCAAGTGCAACAAATCCCCTGCCCGCTGTTTGTGCCCTTGGTGGAAGAAGGCTGGGCAAAAAAACCGCTGGCCCAATTAACCGCCGCCGAATATTTAAAACCTTTGCTTAAAACCCAAACAGATACGGTTATTTTGGGCTGCACCCATTACCCGGTATTAAAGGGGGTCATCTCTAAGGTATTAGGGCCCAAAATCCAGCTGGTAGATTCCGCCACCACACTGGCCCAAGAAGTAAAAACCTATTTAAACGCAAACGACGCCCTCGCCCAAGGCAGAGGCTCCTTAACCCTATACGCCAGCGACGCACCGGAACGTTTTAAACGCCTGGCCAAATACATATTAGGTAAAAAATTAAACACCGTACATCTTAAAAAATTAAACGTATGAAAATTTATTCAGATTCCCGCCTCCTTTCACTGGGGGTCATCAACGGAACCGTATCCCGCCAGGCAGGCAATATGCGTGAGCGGGAAAACCAAGATGCGCTTTTTAACGCGCTTTCTATTCCAACAGACAAAATTTTACGCTTGCACCAAATACACTCGGACAAGTTGGTCTCTGTGTTAGACGATGCCTCCGCCCAAACGCAAGCGGCCCAAACCCCACTCACCCAGGCCGACGGCTGGATACTCATTCCCCGCGGCTGGGGTGCCGCTGTACTAACGGCCGACTGCGTACCTTTGTTTTTATGGGACGAAAACGCCCACCTTACCGCCATTGTGCACGCGGGTTGGCGCGGTGTGGCACAGTTGCTGCCTCAAAAAACCGCCCAAGAGTTAAAGGCCTTAGGCGCACGGGGGGAAATAAGCGCTTATTTAGGCCCGCATATACAAAAGTGCTGTTTTGAAGTGCAGCAGGACGCCGCTTGCCAGTTTGACCCGCAATGTGTGATACATCAAAACGGCAAAATGTTTGTAGATTTAACGCGTGAAATCATCCGCCAATTAGCGCTGGAAGGAGTGCCCCCACAAGACGTCTATGCGCCAGACTGGTGCACCTGCGGCAATAAAGAGCAGTTTTTCTCTTACCGGCGGGATCATCAAAAAGACGTAATGCTTTCCTTTATTTACAAACCCTAATTGCACCCATACGGTAAAAACAGGTCTGGTGCTCCCGTTGTTTCCTTTATAAGGGAACAACAGTTCTTTTTCAAAGGCGCCTGGGTAAGATTAGCATAAAAATTATTTTAACTAAATGTTTACAAACAAACGGCCTCCCTATTACAGGGAGGCCGTTTCCTCTTGCGTAGCTAGAGCAAGGAGGTCTTGTGAAATACAATTAACTGCCTTTTACACATTGATACAGCGGTATTTCCAAAGCAAGGGGAGTTACGCACATTTTACCAACATTTTTAAAACCAAACGCAGTATTTGAAGTACAATCTAATCCATAGGCCTCCCCACCACACTGGGTCGTACAAACGGTACCACTGGGGCGATAGCAATTAGAGCCATCTTGTATACAAGATTGGGACTGTTGTTTGACTTCTTCTATCCATTTTGCCATTTGGCTATTTTGTTCCCACCCATAAGAAGACCCGGCATTTTGAACATTGGGATATGAAGCATAATTACTTAGCGTACACTTCTGTTGGGCTATTCTTGTATTTAATTCAGTAGATTTTTCGTTATATTCCGATTGTTTATAGCACAACGGCACCACATCGCACGTATCTGAGAGAGGATCACACGCCTTACAAGGATCAGAATCTGTTTCCTCACATACCGTGCTAAACTCTGCAAAAGAATCACTTATGTTATAAACACAGTTTACGGAAGCATAACTATAATCCGGGCTCTTTACAAAGAAAGAATATTCTTTGCCTTCTTGAACATACACTTTAGGGCTACCACTTGATTGTCTCTTCAAATAAATAATCCCTCTCGTACCGACTCTAGATAATTTCCACGGATTAGAAACACATTTTCCTGTACTTGCATCGTATACTTGCCCACTTGCACAGCAACGGCCTTCTGTGGGGTTCCACTCACCATCCCCCTGCAAATCACAAATAGGGGTACAAGAACAGCTGTCATCAGCATAAGGATTCCACCACTGACCTACTGGACATTGATTTTGACAGCAGCATTCTTCTGGCTTAGTATAATAATAATCTATGGGAGCAAAAGGTTCAAAAGTATATGCCTTTGAATAATCGAAACCTAGCTCTGGTGGAAACGAATGTCCTGGTACCTCGGCTATTCCATAAAATGTTCTACAAAAATCTCCGTTGCTTTCTACCAAAGCAGTACAAGTATTTCCACATTCGCCTTCTTTTTTACACTCTGCATTCCAATCCCCAATAATCCACTGGCCATTGGAACCGCATTCCACACTGCGGGTTATTATTTCTCCACAAGGTTCGCATTCTTTCGTAGTGTCCGGTTTGGGTTCCGGGCATTCCACCGGTTTGGGTTTACATTCTTCTTCCGTCTTGGAACACGTACCTAATGAATCCGTCCATTTCCCGTTTACACAAAGCTGCGTCGTCTGTGTGCCGCAACCGTTACACGTTTGGCTGCCTTGCACCTCGCCATCCGTACATTCTTTCCCTTCGGGATCCGGCCCTAAGCCATCGTCCCCGCTCTCCGTACCTACACAGCTGGATTCAGGAAAACTCAAGCCCGCACAATCCGGATAGTTTTTATTTAATTTTTTACAACCCGCACCTTCACAGCAATAACTTCCGTCTTCATACGATAAGATTTTTAACGTATAGTCCGCATTATTACTTTTGGCGCTAATACCTTGCTTTTGTAAGCTATACGTATAGTTCTTGGTCGTGTTAGAAGCTATAATGTCTTGCAGGTTAGAAAACTTGGTCGTATAGTTTTTGTCTAAAGAACAGCGTCTTTCCTGTTCCGTGCGAACCGCGGACATCATCTCTTCCGCTTCTGTTACTTTGCGGTTTTCTATCACGCGGTTGAATTTAGGTAACGTAACTGCGGATAATACCCCAATTACAATTACCACAATAAGCAACTCTGTAAGCGTAAAAGCACGCTTATTTTGGGTTTTTATTTTGTTCACAATCCCCTCCATATACTCTAGATAAAAACCGTTATATCAAAAAAAAAAAAAAAAAACAAAGCCAAATAAAAAATAAACATTTA
>CALUUY010000052.1 GCA_944324095.1 uncultured Elusimicrobiales bacterium | reverse complement strand
TGTACAACGGTTACTTCTACAATTTCCCGTTTGTTTAGTTTCTCCGATAAAGACTCTTGTTGCGCAATTAACTGGTCCATCGTCATTTCTTGTTCGTTAATTGTTTCTTCCGTGTTTTTAATTTCTTCGTTTGTAGTCATAAGTCCTTATTTACAGTCCGTCGCATAGTGCGGACTGCGTTATCCTCCGTTAGATATTAATTGATATGATTGCTTCCATTATTTCGTTTGAAAACTGTTTATACTGCTCTTTGGGTTCCAGCTGCGGGTTTTGCTTTAAATGCATCACCGTGCCAAATTTAACCCGTATGCGGCGCACCCACGGCCAGCCAAAAGTGCCTTCTACCTTCACCGGCAACACCGGCGCCTGCGTGTGATACACCAAATAACCAATGCCGCTTTTAGGTTTGCGGGGTTTGCCATCTTTGGAGCGCGTCCCTTCCGGGAACATTACAATGCTTTGCCCCTGTTCCAGCGCACGCACCACTTCTTTTAATGCGCCAAAATCGCCAATCGTACGGGTACGATCCACCGGTATGTAACCGCTGCGGCGGAAAAACCACCCCAGCCCCGGAACAGAAAAAAGTTCTTTCTTGGCAACAAAGCGGGAGTCCCTCACTAAACCTGCAAAAGCGCCGATGGCCGGCGGATCCGCATTGGACAGGTGGTTGCCCGCTATAATAAGGGCCCCCGTTTTAGGGATGTTCTCCAACCCCTCGACCTTAAAGTCATAACAGGTTTTAAAAAAGATCCTTGCTATTAATTTTACCAAATTAAGAAGCATACTGTGAAATCTTCTCCGTCACAATGTCTATCACTTGCTGCATATTTAAGCAAGAAGTATCCACTACCACCGCATCCTGCGCTGGCTTAAGCGGGGCTACAGCCCGGTGGCTGTCGCGCCAATCGCGCTCTTTAATTAAAGCCAAAATGGCATCATAATCGGCCGGCTTCCCTGCCTGTTGCAGTTGATTTACCCGGCGTTTGGCGCGTTCTTCGGCCGAGGCGTCCAAATAAAACTTTAAATCAGCATCCGGAAACACCACCGTGCCAATATCACGCCCTTCCATAACCACCCCGCCGTTTTGCCCCACCTCACGTTGGCGGCGGGTTAACACGGCGCGAGCTTCTTTATTGGTGGATACTTTGCTGGCCACATTGCCTACTTCTTCTAAATGCAGCTTGGGGCCTAAAAATTCACCATCTACAAACATTTTAAGTGCGCTGGAAGGCTGGCGCTCAAACGTAAAAACCAGCTTTTCAGCTAAGGCAAGTACTTCATCGTGGGCCAAGGGGTCAATTCCTTTTTCAAACACCTTGTAAGCTAACGCACGGTACATTTCCCCCGTGCTTAAAAAGCCATATCCCAGTTTAGACGCTACGACCAGGCCGACAGAGGATTTCCCCGTGCCGGCCGTACCGTCTATAGCAATTAACAAACCATTGGCGCGCATAATTAATTTTCACCCGCTACGGACAGGCTGTCCGTTACGCCGCGGATAGCCAACATAATCGCATCCGGAGAGGTGGCTGCCGCTGTGGCGGTTTCCATATCAATAGCCCCTTCCTGATACAGCTTCGCTAACGCCTGGTCAAAAGTTTGCATCCCGTAAAAAGCCCCGTTTTGCATTTGCTTTTGAATGTCGCTGGGTTTATTTTCCATAATCAGCTTGCGGATTTGCGGTGTAGAGACCATCAACTCCAACGCCGGGCGCATACCGGATTTTAAAGAAGGAAGCAAACGCTGACACACAATACCGCGTATCAACTCCGAAAGTTGCAACCGCACCTGCGCGTGCTGCTCTACCGGGAAAGCATCCGTCAAGCGAGAGAGCGTCTGCGTTACGTTTACCGTATGCATAGTGCCCAACACCAATTGCCCCGTCTCGGCCGCAGAAATAGCGGCTTTCATTACTTCGGCGTCGCGCAATTCACCAATTAAAATAACGTCCGGATCCTGACGCATGGCCGCACGCAACGCCCCGGTATAAGAAGGTGTATCCACCCCCAATTCCAACTGGCTGATAATGCAACGGTTTTCGGTATGAATAAATTCAACAGGGTCTTCAATCGTGATAATGTGCCCGGAGCGAGTTTGGTTAATATAATCCACCATAGCCGCCAACGTGGAAGTTTTACCCGAACCCGTCATCCCCGTTACTAAAATAAGCCCGCGGCGGTTATCGGCCATTTTTTTAAGCACATCACCCGGCAAGTGGAAATCTTCAAAGGTAGGGATTTTAAGCGGAATATGGCGAATAGCCATACAAATTTTACCCATCTGGCGAAACACGTTAAAACGAAAACGCCCATACGATTTGGCGTCTAACGAAAAGTCCACCGCGCTATATTGTTCAAAAATTCTGCGTTCACGCTCCCCCATACAGGCATAAGCCATTTTTTTGGCTTCGTCGTTGGGAATGAAGCTGTCGTCAATAGGCTTTATTTGCCCGTTTAAACGCACAAATGCGTTGGAGTTGCCGCGTATGTGCAAGCCGCTGGCGTGGTTATCTACTACCGTTCTAAGTAAACTTTGCAGTCCTACTGCCATAGAATTCCCTCCGGGTAATTTATTTCCGTCCCTTTCTTCTTCTTAAAAACGCCGGTATAAGCATCTCGTCTTCCGGCGAGGCGGATTTAGGTTCATCAAATCCGGCCAAAACAGTTTCGGCACGCACGCTTCTGGGCGTGCTAGCACCAGCCATCTCCGGTAGCGGCCGGCGTACATTGTACAAACTGGCTTTCTGCGCACTAAAACCTGTAGCAATGACCGTTACCTTAAACGTACCGTTTAAACTGGAATCATACGAATGACCAAACATCACGATAGAATCATTGCTGGCATATTGGCGAATCAAATTCATCACTTCTCCCTGCTCAAGCAAGGTTAAGTCTTCCTCCGCCAAGAAATGTACAATAAACCCCTTCGCTCCGCGAATATCGGCATTTTCCAAAAGTGGGGAAGATATAGCCTTTTTTACCGCCTGCAAATGGCGCCCGGGCCCACTGGCCTCCCCTATGCCGATAAGCGATTTTTGAGAGTGGCACATCACTTTGCGTATATCGTTAAAATCAATATTCATTTCGCCCGGTTTGGTAATCACTTCCGATATCCCTTGCACCGCCTGCAACAATACCTCATCTACCATCTTAAACGCATCGCGGGAAGAGGTCTCCGGGTCTATATTGGCAAACAGTTTTTCATTAGGCACAATAATCATAGAATCTACGTATTTTTGCATTTCCTGAATGCCTTCTTCTGCCTGCTTTTCACGCACGTACCCTTCAAAATTAAACGGGCGCGTAACCACCCCTATTACCAGTAAATCATCTCCATACAACTCTTTAGCCAATTTGGCCAAATACGGCGCCACGCCAGTACCCGTGCCGCCACCCATCCCGGCCGTGATAAACAATAAATCACACTGCCCAATGATGAGTTTTAATTTTTCTTCGGATTCTTCCGCCGCCAGTTTGCCGCGCTCCGGGTCTCCCCCCACGCCCAAACCTTTGGTAATTTTTTCGCCCACTTGCACCAAATAAGGGGCTTTGTTGCGGCGCAAATCCTGCGCATCGGTGTTCACGGCAATAAAATCTACGTCTTTTAAGCCGCTTTCCACCATATGGTTAATTGCATTGCCGCCGCCGCCGCCAACGCCAATCACTTTTATTTTGGCTTTTTTACTTTCAAATTGCTCGGCCGGCATAAATAAGTTATTCATAAAAGCCTCCTTCAACCGCCAAACAGGTTGAAGTTTTTAAACGCTTTGCCTATTTTCCCAAAAAAGGACGTATTCTTTTCATACCCTTCGCGGGAATATTCTTCCATTCCTGCCCCTTGGCACGCATAAAGCGTAAGCGCCATAGCGGTGGAATATTTAGGATCAAAAAATTCTTCATCCGAGGTTAACAAATCCCGCTGTACGCCGCCTAGGCGCACTTCTTTCATACCCAAAATATTGATGCAGTGATCCGTCACCCCGGGCAATAAACTCCCCCCGCCGGTAATAACGCCCAACATCGGGTAGTCTTTATAGCCGGACTGCTCCACACAATGGCGTATGTATTCAAACAACTCTTCCGTACGGGGTTGGATAATATCCAAAATAAAACTTTTCTTAATATTGTGTACGTTGCGTCCGTCCAACGAAGGCACCGGTATTTCACCGTCTTCATCCAGCGAGGTTGGAAAAGACACGCCGTATTTTTCCTTAATATCCTGCGCATTTTGCCGGCTGGTACGCAGCCCGCAGGATAAATCACGCGTGATGAGGTCAAACCCATAGGCAATATCGCGGGAGAATTTTAAAATGCCGTCAATGTAAATACCCACAGACATTGTCTCCCCCCCTAAATCAATTACCATAGCCCCCAGTTCTTTTTCTTCTTGGGTAAGCACCGCGTCACCCAGCGGCACCAAGCCGTAAACGATGTTGTCTATCCGGTACCCGGGGCGCTGTATGGCTTTGGCTAAATTGTTTAAATGGGTGGAAGAACCGGTGGTAATGTGTACGTCCACTTCCAACAAAGAGCCTTCCATCCCTTCCGGGTTGGAAATACCTTTTTGTTTGTCTATGGCAAAACCTTGCGGAATGACGTTAATGATTTCATTATCATTTTTAATAGGCATTGCTTTGGCATTTTCTATGGCTAGGGCCATATCCGCTTGGGTTATTTCTTTATCTAAACGGGAAATATTGTACGTACCGTGGTTGGAAAAAGATTCCAAATTGGCGCCGCGCGCACCAACAATAAGCGTAGATACGTCTTGATTTAACTCCCGCTCTATACTGCCCAATACGTGTTGTACCGCAGCGGAAGTTTCACGTATATCCAACACCACCCCGCCGCGCAAACCTTTGCAGGGTACACTGCGCCCGGCTAATACCTGTAAAGTTCCGGTTTCATAATCTTGGGCGGCAGCAATACACGTCATTTTACCGCTGCCAACATCTAAACCTGCAATAATATTTGTTTTAGCCATAACAACCCCTAAATCCATTATAAAACTTATTATTTAATCTGTGTCAAAAAAACTTGGCCTTCTTCAAAAAACCTAAAATCCATTTTCTGCGGCCCTTTTTCGTTCCGGCGGCACCAATCAATAATCTGCGCCGCCCGGCGGGATTTTTCTTTCAGTTCTTTAGCCGGGCCAAACTCTATAATAGTGCCGTCCGGCATATGCATAGAGACTTCGTTCTTAGTCAAATTAAAACGTAAAAACGCAAAAGACAATTCTTTTTCCAACCGAAGCGTATTTTGCACCAAAGCCACAAACTCTCCGGATAATTTTTCCGGCACGGTGCCTTCCAACTCCACAAACGGAACAGGCGTTTTTAATACGGCGGAAGGATCGGTATAAACCGTGCTGTCGGTGTCTATATAGCGCACGGTTCCTTCCGGCAATACAAATTTGGCCACCGGCTCCCGACGCTGCACCTTTATCTTTAATGCACCTGAAAATAAGCCGCGGCTTACGTCCACCTCGCGCAGCATAGGATATTTTTTCTCCAGCTGGCGTTTTAAATCAGCCGCTTGTTTAAACGTAAACGGTTTATTTATTTTGCTTTGGCCCACAGACTGCAGTTCCTTATAAATTGCCCCGTCTATCCCGCTAACAACCACTTTTTTAGGTTGCCAGTTGGACAAGTCGGACGAAGCATAAGCCTGATAGCCTTTGCTTAAGCCTACTATAACCGCCGTCAAAATAAAAAGGGAAAACAACAGAATAAAAAAAGGTTTTAAGCCCTTACCGCGCCGCCGGGGAGTTCTTTTCGTTACAAAAGATGACGGCCGATAATAATCATACTTTTTCATGTGCTTAAAACCAAAAAAGAAAAATGGGCGGAAAGGGAGTTGAACCCTTAAGGACTTTCGTCCACACGGTCCTGAGCCGTGCGCGTCTGCCATTCCGCCACCCGCCCATCACAAAATATATTATAGAAAATTTTTTAATTTATTGCCATCTTTTTTATCCGTTCCTTCCTACTTAAAAAAACGGCAACACAAACCCGCTAAAAGCGGATTTTATTTTTAAAATGCTGCTCCATCTCACGGTTTAAATCACGCTTTTTGATGGACTCGCGCTTATCAAACAAGTGTTTCCCTTTTGCCAAGGCCAACTTTATTTTGGCCCACCCGTTTTTAAAATACACCTCCAGCGGTACCAAAGCATACCCTTTTACTTCCGCCTTGGCGGCCAGCTTGCGTATTTCCTTTCTATTTAATAACAAACGGCGCGCACGGGTTGGATCCGGCTCCGTAAGTGAATTAAATTTATACGGCTTAACGTGCATATTATACACATACGCCTGGCCATTTTCCACCCGCACGAACGACCCTTCCAAACTTAGCTCCTTTTGGCGGATGGATTTTACCTCCGCGCCTAAAAGTTCCAAGCCGGCCTCAAACGTTTCCTCAATAAAAAACTCGTGAAACGCTTTGCGGTTGGTGCATACAACTAAAACGGATTGCTTGTTTGGCATGGATATATGATAGCAAATTTTTATGACGGTAATTTAACTTTGAATAAACGTTTATATAAGCCAAAAAAGCCCCTCTAACAAGGGGCTTTTTAGGGGTTTTAGAGTTTATTTATCAGTTACATAATGGCAGCCGATAGACTGCGGATTTTTTAACGCAGCATACGTAATCAGCAAAGCCGTCTGCACACCGTTACGTAAATCCAGCAATTCCTGGCACAAAGCATTACCTTTATAAAAAGTGTCAATTTCATTGTGCAAGTGGCGCAGAATTTTCTCTGCACGGCTTAAGTGGGTGCGGCTTCTCATTAAGCCCACATAATTCCACATGGTGCTTTTAAGGGTGGCCAAATCCTGCTTAACCAAATTAATATCCGGCGTTTCCTGCGGGATGACCCAATCCTTAGGCTGAGGCAGGCAGAACGATTGCGAAGCTATGTCTTTTGCGTCCTCTTGCGCACACAAATAGCCCATCGCCACCGCTTCTAACAGCGACGTGCTGGCCAAACGGTTTGCCCCGTGATAACCCGTACAGGCCGTTTCTCCAATGGCATTTAGGTTCAAAATATTGGTACGCCCCTGCGCGGTGGCATAAACCCCCCCGCAAAAATAATGCGCGGCCGGAACTACAGGGATAGGCTCTTTGGTTAAATCCACGCCGGATTCCAAGCATTTTTTGTAAATAGCCGGAAAGCGGTTTTTAGTAAACTCGGCCGGTTCGTGCGAAATATCCAAATACACACAATCGTGCGATGTTTTCAAGCGTTCCTCTTCTATGGCCCGGGCAACAATATCACGCGGGGCCAAGTCTTTCAGTTGATGGTAGCGCGGCATAAACGCCTCTCCATTAACGTTGCGCAAAACAGCACCTTCCCCGCGAAGGGCTTCCGAAATCAAAAAGTTTTTCCCCTTGGCAAATACGGTGGGGTGGAATTGTACAAATTCCATATTCATCACGCGCGCCCCCACGCGGTAGGCCATAGCCACGCCGTGGCCGTAGGCGTGGTCGGAATTGGTGGTATGGCGGTACACCTGCCCAACCCCGCCGGTAGCCAAAATAGTTTTTTTGGCCACTACGGCATACACCTCGTCCGTTTGATTATCCAACACGTAGGCGCCAAACACGGTAAGCGGGTGATAGCGGTCTAAAATATTTTGAGAGGAATGGGACAAGGTAAGCAAATCAATAGCAGACGTGTATTCCTTAACCGTAATAAGCGGGTTAGCCGTAACGGCTTTTTGAATAGCCGAAAGCAAAGCGTGCCCAGTGGTGTCCTTGGAATAAATAATGCGGTTCTTGCGGTGAGCGCCTTCACGCGTAAAACGCAGATTGCCTTTTTCGTCCCGGTCAAAATTGGCGGGGGCTTCGTTTAAAAAAATTTCCTTAACGGCCTGACAACCAGCTTCAGATAGTGTACGCACCGCTTCATCATTACACAAATGGGCCGTAGCCATACGGACGTCTTCCAACAAATCTTCCATTACCAAGTTAGGCTCATACACAATGCCGCCTTGGGCTAAATCGCTGTTTGCATCAGACAACGGGCCGCAGCACAACATCATTGTATGCAGGCCTTTTTTGGCGGCCTGGTGGGCATACACGCAACCCGCCACCCCGGCGCCAATAACCAGACAATCTGTTTGAATTGTTTTCATATTTATATTATATATAAATTGGAACTATCCAGCTAAAAAACGCTTGCTTTTTTATTTTTATTTTATTATTATATACTCCCCTGTTTTACAACCGTATGTAAAATTTGATATAATTTTTGTGTGAGAAAAAAGTTCTCCTGTGCCTGAAAAGACGCAGAACGATTTTTAAAAAAGGAAAATAGGAGAAATAAAACAATGAAAAAAATGAACAACATCTTGGAAGCTGTAGCCAAAGCGTTGGTTAAAGTAGGCGAAAACGTAAGCGGTTCCAACTACATGATGTCCCACCACAACTAAGCCAAACACGGGTTTGGCAGAAAGTAAGCAGTTTGAAGCCGGTTAGACACTCCCGGCGGACAGGTGAGAAGAAAATTTCTTCCTCCTGTCTAAAACAGCCGAAACCTTTTGAACTTTTTAAAAACACAGCTTTAAGCTGTGTTTTTTATTTTTACACCGTACTTTTAAATTCATAAGGCTTATGGCGCAAGTTCCGCCAGCAAAAGAATTTTCATCCAAACGCTTTTTTATATCCCAAGCAAGTAAAGCCGCAACACTTATACTACCCACAATTGGTTTTACAATTTACTAATAAAAACCCTTTTATACTTAAACGCATTTAAAACATAAAAAAACCGGCCCCCAATACTAAGAGGCCGGTTGTGTAAGGAAAACCCCTTATGGTTTGGTGCAAGAAGCAAAGGCGTTGCAATTCGTATACCCTGCACTGATACAAAACTCCTCATTTCCTTCGCAAGAATCTTTTAATCGGGTATTGCTGGTGCCGCAATCTATGGGAATACGAATAGTATAAGTATTGCTGTTTCCCTTACGGCTGACCATTATATCCTGACCATATTGAAAAATAAAGAAGCGATTATCCAACTCCAACGAAGAAGCCGCCATCGCACTGTCCGGATCACTCACATTAATATCCAGCTGCGTCCACGGAGTATCAAAATCGCCACATCGTCCTTTGCGGTCATAATCAGCCCGGGCCAAAGCCGCCGCTATTTGATGCCCCATATTAATTCCTTCAGACAATTTAGCTTTTTCTACCGTACGTCTATATCCGCCTAAACCAATGGAGGCAATAATGGCAATAATCACCACCACCGCCATTAATTCAGCTAAAGTAAAACCTTTTTTCATAACAACCTCATTTTTAGGAATATATAGATAATTATACTCTTTTTTGCACCACTTTCAAGCAAAGAACAATATTGAATATTAACCCAAAAACCGATATACTATACAAAGATTTATAAGGAGACGCCCTATGATTAAAAAACAAGGTTTTACCTTAATTGAAATGTTGGCAGTGGTACTCATTATTGCTATGCTGGTGGCAGTAGCTGTACCGCAATATAAACGCTCCATCGTGCGGGCCGAAGCGATGGAAGCGCTCTCTAACTTAAAAGTTTTACAGGATGCGGCCTTACGCGCCAAAGCAGCAAATCCTTCCCGCACGCCACCTTCTTCTCTAAACGAATTAGACGTGGATTTTTTTGACGCAACCGATAAAAACTCCTCTTCCTTTTCCTTCGGCCGTTATGATTATGAAATGGGAGCTGACAAAATTGCCGCTAAAAAGACCCAAGGCAGCAGCATTTATTCTTTTTTTGCTTATTACCCGGACATAAACGGCCTTGGCGGAGAGATTACCTGCTCGGCCGATGCTAACACCGTTTGGCTTTGTGAATCTTTGTGTTTGGAATCCGGCAGCGGCGGATGTGTAACCAAAAACGGCCAATATGTAATCAATTAGTTTTACCATTAACTCCAAAATACCCCCGGTTAAGCCGGGGGTATTTTTATGCCCAATTAAGGCAGTTTATACATAGTATAAGTAGAACTTCCACCTGCTTGATTTAAACCGCTACTGTGATACACCCCACCCATCGATTTACATACTTGATGTGAAAACGTATCATTATACGCACCGCAAAACACCCCATTATCATTCATCTGAATACTTGGAAAATCATAAGAAAAATTTCCACCTACATAATAACGGCAATGAACACTCCCGCTAGACAAACTCACACTACAAGCAAATTTATTATTTTTAAAATTACTTTGATTATATTGTGTGTCTTCTGTAATCGTGCCGTCCCCCAACGATATGTCTAATTCGTCGAGCGTGCAATAACGTCCGTTTGCCATTTTGCATACTTGTTCTGCCTTATATATGTTGCTGGCCATTACCCAGGCCTGTGTAAGGCGGCTTTTGGCAACCGCTACCCGATACTGAGGTAAAGCAATACTGGCCAATATCCCAACAATTAAAACAACCACTAAAAGTTCAATAAGCGTAAACCCACCAAATTGCCCCGCTGCCCATTTTTTCATCTTCAGCTCCTTTTTTGATTAAATTTGATTTCTAATCAAATTTATCAAAAAAAAAAAACAAAACAAGCCCCCTTGTATTTTCCCCGGTCAAACAGCTTGTAGCCTATATTT
>CALUUY010000051.1 GCA_944324095.1 uncultured Elusimicrobiales bacterium | reverse complement strand
AGTCCCGTTCGACTTGCATGTGTTATGCACGATGCCAGCGTTAACTCTGAGCCAGGATCAAACTCTCCATTAGAATTTATAATCTTTAAACCGCAAGCGGCTCAAAGATCGTAAATCGCTAACAGCGAGCTGTTGACATTTGACTCTCTACTTTTGAATTAACTTGGTGTCATATATATAGCTATATGACTTAGCTTTAATGAGCTTTTGAACTGTTGAACACTAAGTGTTCTTTCATTTCAAATCGCCCATTCGCACATTGCTGTCAAATTTTCAGAGAACGAAACTTCCTCGTTGCTCTCTTTTCCAAGAGGCAAAGGAAAGTTTTTCACTTCTTTACGCTGTTAAAGCTGTAAAGATATTATAACAAAATCTTTTTTATTTTGTCAAGCCTTTTTTAAAGCTTTACTTTCCAACTGCTCGGCTTGTCAAAATTCTTACTACTCTTTTATTAAAGCATATTTTTTGCGTTTGTCAAGCACTTTTTTATTTTTATTTTTAAGGTTGACTTTTGCTATGCTTCTTACTACATTTACTATTAAAGCAAATTTATTTTTGTTTGTCAAGTCTTTTTTAAAACTTCTTGGAATATTCAAGAAATTCGCGGCCGCTAAGAGCCAAAGGGGTAAAGACTTAACGATACAGCTATTTGTTTTTGTTTCAGCCTCTGCAAAACTAACTTGTCTGGCTCGGCTCAGTCCGTCTTCTGCCTTTTCTCTATATAAGGTGACGTTTCGCTGCCTGAAAGTTTTCTGTTTGCTTTTGAATCTTCACAAAAACCAGAAGTTTTGTTAAGTGAATATTTAAAAGATCAATTACGACTACAAGATATAGTCTAGCAAAAAAAGACAGAAATGTCAAGCCCCTTTTTTTATTTTTTCAAAAAATGTTTTGAAAGGGGTCCTTGAGCTTCTGTGGAAACAAGCCTTTTTGTTTCCTTATAAGTCTAGTATATATAATTTAACAACAAATGTCAAGCATTTTTTTGTCCGACGACAAACTGGCTTTTATTTACTTGCTGGTGTTTATATATCCCAACTTTCATTAAGAGGCAAAATCTATTTGCCCTGATGTATTTATTATACTTTATTATGGTTGAATGTTGCAACTCTTTTGTTATTAATAGTACGTTTACAACAATCCACTCCTTATATTATACATAAACATATAAATAAAAAGGAGCTCTTACATTAAGAGCTCCTTTTATGTACCCATTTGTTTTTACATACGCTTAGATAGCGCAAGCAAAATCCGGCCCTTATTAAAAAACCCCACAGCCGGTTGCGCTGCGGGGTTTATGTATATAAAAGGTATGTTATTAATGCCCGCACGCAAACGCAACCATACCCTTAATATGGGAATGATTGGGGTGATTGTGGTAGGCATTAATCTTATTTATCATATACATAAGTTATATCTTTTTAAAAAAGTACTGTCAATTTTTGCTATCCTTATTATATGGATAAGGACACGCAAACCCTTTTAAAGCACACTTCCCGCAGTTTGTATTTAAGCGCCCGGATTTTACCCAATACCATACGGGATGCTTTTGGTATTGCCTATTTATTGTGTCGTTATGCCGATAGTATTGCCGACACGTCGCTGCTTCCCCCTCAACGCCGGTTACATTGGATACAACAGTATCCCCAAATGATCAGCCACCCCTCCCCACAACAGCAACAAGAATTGGTGCAAGACATTGCCGGGACGTCGGACAATCCTTATGAAAAAGAACTCCTGCAGCATTTTTCCGCTTGTCTGGCCGGGTTTAACCGGCTGCCGGCTCCTCAGCAACAGGCTGTATTAAATGTAGCCCAGCAAGTATGTAAGGGGATGGAAATGGATTTACACACCTTCCCTCCCGAGACCAGCGGCCAACTAGCCGCCTTTAGCCAGCGGGCGGATTTAGAGCAATACTGCCATTTAATGGGAGGCGCGCCCGGCATATTTTGGAGCGAGCTCATTATCCAAAGCACGCCTTTGTCCATCCCCCCAAAGAGGCTTCTTCAACTGGGCAGAGACATCGGTGACGCTTTACAAATTGTCAACATTCTGCGTGATTTACCCAAGGACTTGCGCATCGGGCGATGTTATTTTCCGTTGGAAGATTTAGCGCCTTTAGGGCTTGCCCCCCAAGACCTGCTTGATCCCAAAAACTCCCCCCGCTTTGAACCTATTAAACAGCGCTGGATTTACTGGGGTTTAAATAAACTGCATTCTGCTTTTGAATACATGCAGGCATTGCCTCATTTACAGTGGCAACATCGGGCGGCCGTGGCCTGGCCTGTACTTTGGACAGCTGACACCTTATATAAGGTACATCAAGAAAAGGATTTGCTTAATCCAAAACGCCGGGTAAAAATTCCACGCAAGGTTATTTATCAAACCATGGTTCTTTCTCCCTTTGTATTGTTTAGTAACAAGCTCTTTAGCCGGTGGCTTTCACCCAAACTACAAAAATTCCCAACGGTGGGAAACGCTATTAAATAGGGCCTAGATTTTATAGGCCCTTTTTAGCCCTTGAATTTTACCGTATCTGTATTAGAGTATAAGTACAAAGTACTTCGGGAAAGCCCGACATCTTTGGTTGCAGTTGCTGGATACACGGCGTGTACCCCGATTGCCTGAAGACCCAGATGCGTAGCCCCCGAAAGAAAGAGGAACATAAGTCATGATAATGACAAGAATGAGCTAAACCCCCGACTGATGATACGCGGGGGTTTATTTTTGTGTCTCCAACACGCGGTACCTCCTTTTTTAGACAATCTTTCAATTAAAAAGGATAGTACACCTTATATATAATAATGCGTGACCGGTTTTGTATGATAAACAAAACCGGCAGACTTAAGTAGCCTGCCGGTTGACTAAAAATGCATTTGGTTTATTTGTTTTCCCGCTCTTTTTTCTTCATTTCTTTCCATAAAGCCAGGGCTTCTTCGGGGGTGGAGGCTTTGGCGTGATCTCCAAATACGTGCGGATGGCGGCGGTGCAACTTGTCGTACAAGCCGTCCATTACGTCTTGTATAGTAAACTTGCCTTCTTCAGCGGCTAGTTGGCTGTGCATAAGTACCTGCAGGAGAACGTCGCCCAACTCTTCTTTCATATTTTCGTCGTCCTTTTTTTCAATGGCCTCAATCAATTCCTGGGTTTCATTCTGCAAGCATTTAATTAAACTTTCGTGTGTTTGTTTTTTGTCCCACGGGCATCCGTTAGGGCCGCGCAAGATGGCAAAGGTTTCCACTAACTCGTCAAAACTGTGCGTCATTTTAAACTCCTTTTTGGTTGTTAGCTCTTCTAAAAAATGCTATACATTATTATATGAAAATAAATATGATTACAGCTTTTTTGCTTTTAACGGCTGCTTTGCTGCCGGCACAGGCACAAAACACGCAGGCCGTTGTTGTAAAACAAAACGGGGATAAAATTTATTTGGATACGTCTTCCCTTTCCGACGCCGTACACACGGGAGATATTTTTAAAATCATTACCAAATCCGAACCTTTAATAAATCCCAAAACAGGTAAAAATTTGGGTGAGGTTTATGAATACTCCGCCCCCGGCACCATTACCGAAGTGCAACCATTATATGCCATAGGTGAAATAAAAAACGCGCCGGCTTTTCCGATAGGTGCCCAAGCCGTTTTGCAAACCGCCCAAGAAAAGGCCGTTCAACCAGCCAAGAAAGACGCTGCGGGGAAAAACGTCTCTTCCCGTGCGGTATTTACTTATGAACCCATAGAACAAGTAATCGTGGGCATAAGTGAAGGAAACATCACCACACCTAACCAAATTGTTACATTAAGTGACAAAGGGCAAATAACTGTTTTTTCCGCTCAGAAAGACAAATTGACCCTCGTTCTCACGGCCGCCTTGCCTAGCGGGAGCAAGCCCATTGCCCTTTCCGTGGCGGATATTAAAAATACAGGCTCAAGCCAAATTTTTGCCAGCTTTTACAACCTCTCCCGCAAAACCATACAAACCGCCGTTTTGGAAAATGAAGCCGGCGCGTTGAAGACAACCGACACGCTGAACTTTTTTGTAAAAGAAGTAGGCTGCGCCCCGCAAAAGACCCTTTGGGGGCAAACTCCCTTTGTATTAGGTGAACGCCCCGGCAACGCACGCAAAGTGATTTTTGACGGTCAAAAATGGCAGCTGGATAAACAAGACGTAAACACCCGCCGCCAATGGCTGACAAACCTTAATTTTTATCCGTATGAAAAAGAGCAGGAAGGGCTGGTTTACATTTCTTCCAACGGGGCCGTGCGTATGCAAATAGGGGAAGAACGGTGGGCAAGCAGTAAAAGTCTTTTCGCTTCCACTCCAAATCGTGTAAAATATAAACAGGAAGCTGTAAAATTTTACCCGTCTTTACAAATATACACACACGAAAACGCGCCCGTGGTGACGGCTGTGCAAAACACAGCCAAGCTGGGCTTATTGGCGGATTTGTTTGGCCAATATAAAGAAGGGAAAATTCATTTTCTTAGTTTAGAGAAAGGTCGTTTGGTTATAAGCGACACGGTGGAATTGGACGGATACGTCTATGCCACCGCCTGCACGCAGGACGCTATTTTAACGGCTGAAGTGCTGGAAGACGGCTTTAGTTCCGTCAAAGCCATAGCCAAATAACCCGGGAGATTACTGTGACTGATTCCAATGAAAAAATAAATGTATTAGACAAAGGATTCATCCGTTTAGTGGATTTTATGGGAGGGGACAACCGCGTCGTAAGTTCGGCCCGCGTGTCTTTTGGAGCGGTTTCCAAAGGGGAAGAGCAAGATAAACGCCTCATTAAATATTTATTGGAACACGCTCACCATACTCCGTTTGAACATTGTTATTTTCAATTTCATATTTGCTGCCCCATTTTTGTGGCGCGCCAATGGATGCGCCACCGCTGGGGCTCTTACAACGAAGTAAGCGCCCGCTATACCCAAGTAAAAGATGAATTTTACATTCCGTCCCAATTCAGAGGGCAGGACACAAAAAACAAACAAGGTTCTGTGCCCACCTCGTCTTTAGACCAGGCTGCCCTGATTAAATTGTATGAAGACAGCGTGGAAGCTTCTTACGCCGCGTACAATAAGTTGATAGAAGCCGGCGTAGCCCGCGAGATGGCCCGCGGCGTATTGCCCGTGTGCCAATACACCCAATTTTACTGGAGCGTTAACGCCCGCAGTTTGCTTAACTTCTTATCTTTGAGAACGGACAAACACGCGCAATGGGAAATACGCGTTTATGCAGACGCCATTGCCAAAATTTTCCAAGAGAAGATGCCTTGGTCTTGGGAAGCGTTTGAAAACTTAAGCCGCAAACTGCCGTTAGGCTCCGAATAAAACAACCATTATTAGGGGGCAGTATAATGAGAATACTCGGTATGATTATGGCCGGAGGAAAAGGGGAACGTCTTTATCCGTTAACCAAAGACCGCTCCAAACCTTCCGTACCGTTTGGCGGCAATTACAGAATTGTAGATTTTGTGTTATCCAATTTTGTCAATTCTGGCATTTTCTCGTCGTATGTGTTGGTGCAATACTTATCGCAAAGTTTAATTGAATATTTGCGTACATCCTGGCGGCACGAAGGTATTATACCGGATCATTTTCTTACCTGCGTGCCTCCGCAAATGCGCTTGGGTGAGATTTGGTATCGCGGCACGGCGGATTCTGTACGGCAGAACATTAACTTAGTAAAAGATTTTAACCCGGATTTGGTGGCCGTATTCGGGGCAGACCACATTTACCGTATGGATGTGCGGCAAATGATTGACTTTCACCTTAAAAACAAGGCGGATGTTACCGTAGCCGCCAATTCCGTTTCCATTAAAGAAGCATCTGCTTTCGGCGTTCTTGGCGTAGATGAAAATGACCGCATCATCCAGTTTGACGAAAAACCCGCCAAACCGCAACCCATTCCCGGCAACCCTAAAATGGCGTATGCCTCTATGGGCAACTATATTTTTAATACGGACGTACTGCTCCAAGTACTCCAAAAACGCTTTTGCGATGTGCCCGCGCTGGATTTTGGTAAACACATTTTGCCCAAAATCTTAACCGACCACCGCACTTTTGCCTATAACTTTCAAAGCCAGTCTCTCCCCGGCGCTAAACCGTACGAAGAACAAGGCTACTGGAGAGACGTGGGTACCATTGAATCTTTCTGGCAAACCAATATGGATTTGCTGGGCCCCAAGCCCAAGCTGGATTTAAACAATCCGCAATGGCCCATCAACACAACAGCCTCTAAATTGCCCCCGGCCAAAAACCTGGGCGGCACGATTACAGACTGTATGCTGGGCAGCGGCTGCCTGATTTACCCCAAAGCTAAAATCAAACACAGCGTGCTCAGTTCCGGCGTGATTGTACACGAAGGGGCTGAGATTGAAGACTGCGTGATTATGGACTCGTGCGAAATTAAGGCCGGGGCCAAATTAAAAAGAGTAATTATGGACCGCTTCAACACGGTTGCCCCCAAACAGACTATTGGGCACAACCAAGAAGAAGACGCCCAAAAATACTATATTGACCCGTCGGGCATTGTGGTCATCCCGCGCGGAAAGAACAAATTCTAAACACCAAACCGCGCGGGCATTCCCCGCGCGGTTTTTTATTTATCAACAAGAAGAGTTTCCAATGTCTGCTTTTATTCCTATAAACTTAGACCGATGGCCCCGCCGAGAACACTTTCAGCACTATTATAACCAAGTACCGTGTTCTTTTAGTTTAACAACTAAGTTAGATATTTCTCGTTTAAAAGAAAACAAAACACCCATACAGCCCGCTCTTCTTTTTAGTATTACCAAAATTATTAACCGCTATCCGGAGTTTCGGCTAACATTTGATACCAATCACCAGTTAGGATATTACGAATATTTAATCCCCTGTTTTACATTCTTTCACCCGCAAACCCAAACCTTCTCTACTATTTGGACAGACAAACAAGAGGATTTTGCCTCTTTTCTAAGGCAGTATCGCCAAGATATTGCATCCTTTGGCAACAACCTCCACCTGGAAGGAAAACCTCATACCCCTCCCTATATTTTTAATCTATCCACTATTCCGTGGTGCTCATTTGAGAGTTTTCAATTACATTTACCTTGTGCCAAAGACTATTTTATTCCAATTTTTACTTTAGGCAAATATTACCAAACCCATGATTCTTGGTTTATTCCTTTGTCCATACAAGCACATCACGCCGCTTGCGACGGCTTTCATATCAGCCGGCTTATTAATGAATTACAACAACACATCAATAATTTCTAAAATAACTAATAGAGTATGCTTAAAACTGTTAAACTAAAAAATCAAGATGAGATTTTACTGGTCTTGGGAATACAAGACAGCAAACTGCGCGCACTGGAAAAAGAAATGCGCGTGGAATGTTTTATTAAGTATGACGCCCGCGGCGAAGGGGCAGAACTAACCGTTAAAGGAACCAACTCCCGGGTGGACAAAGCTTTGGCAAAAATTCAAAAAGACTTAGCTTTAAGTGCACAAAAAAAGCCCCTCTCCTTATTAAAAGACGTTAAACCCTTTGCCGATAACATCATCTTCCGCCCGGAGCACGCCCGCCCGATAGAAGCGCGCACGGAAAATCAAAAAAAATACATAGAAGCTGTTTTTGCTAACGATTTAGTCATCTCCATCGGCCCGGCCGGAACGGGCAAAACCTTTTTGGCCTGTGCTTGTGCACTGCGGGCGCTGGAATTAGGAATGGTGCAGCGTGTAATTGTTACGCGCCCGATAGTGGAAGCCGGCGAAAAACTGGGTTTTTTACCGGGTGACATTGAAGAAAAAGTAGATCCGTATCTCCGCCCTATTTACGACGCTTTTTATGATATGCTGGGGGCGGAACGTTTCCGCGCGATGAAATACAACAACGTGTTGGAAATTGTTCCCTTAGCGTATATGCGCGGGCGCACGCTGGAAAGCGCTTTTATTATTTTAGACGAAGCCCAAAACACCCTGCCCGCCCAAATGAAAATGTTTCTAACGCGTATGGGGCTGCATTCTAAAATGGTGGTGAATGGGGATTTAACCCAAATAGATTTGCCTTCCAAACAACAAAGCGGACTAATGCAAATTCAAAAAATATTAAAAAACGTCCCCGGCGCCGCTTTTGCGCCTATGGAGGCGCAAGACATTGTGCGCCACCCGCTGGTAAAAGACATTTTATCCGCCTATGACAAATGGGAAAAGAAACACCCGGAAAAATAAACTATGAAAATAAACATTTTCTATCAAACCGATGTACCCAAATACTTGCGCCGCACGGGAACCATCCAAAAAGCCGTTCTGGCGGCCTTGGGGCCGTATCGCAAAGAGAAAGCCGAAGTAAACATTGTTTTTGTGGACAAGGAAGAAATTCTCCGCATTAATAAAGCCTACCTAAACCACCATTATGTAACGGATGTGATCTCTTTCAATCAACCCAAGCCGGATTTTACCGCCGGCGAGTTATGGACATTTGGGGACGTGTTTGTCTGTTACCAAGTAGCACGGGAACAAGCCAAAAACTTTGGGCATACTTTCTTGCAGGAAATGATGATGTACGCCGTACACGGCAGCCTCCATTTGGCCGGTATGGACGACCACACCCCGCCAGAACGCGCCGAAATGGACAAAAAGGCCGAAGCCATTATTGCCCGCACCCTAAAAGGTTAATGACCACATACCGCAATAACTCTGTTACCGTATAAATAAAAACAAGCCCTTTGCTTACAAGGGCTTGTTTTATTAAAAGGTAATCAGGATTACACTTGCGAAGCTAACGGCGCTTCTTTTATTTCCACCTTGTCTCCAGTAAACACCAGGTATTGAAGTTTCCGGTGCAGGCCCACATCTATGGGGATAATATTGTGCCCGTTATGCAAATCTATATGATCCACCTGGGTGTGCCCCACAATTTGCGTAATGGGGCTAACCGGATAAGAAGCCAACAAATCATCTAAATCTTCCCAAAATATTCCCCCATACTTATCGGGGCCGCTGCGGGTAATACTGATGTTAAAAATGGGGTGGCGGTAAAATTCGTGTTTAATCGCTTCGCGGAAAACCATATTCATCAGCATAGACAGGTGCACGACATTCACTTCATCCAGTTGCATTTCAAAAATACGCAACAGCTTGCGCGTTACACCCGCGTGTGTAAATAAATACCCTTTATAAGCATACGCGGCACGCAGCTCCCCGCTTAAAACTTGGCGAACCAGTTTATCGCGCACCAGTTTGGCTTCCTCTTTGTTAAAACCGGAAATAACATAATTGCTTAACAGCAGTTCCAGCTCGTGGTTGCCTATTAAGCGGATGACCTCTCCCTGCGCGTCCCCGGCTTGACGTTGCAGTTTATCCAGCAAATCGTCCACCATACGCGGCTGGGGCCCGCGGTCAAAGATGTCGCCAATTTGCAGCATATAGTTTGTGCCACCGGCCCAATTAAGCTGTTCATCCACCAAGCCCGCGTGACGCAATATGCGCACGAAGGAATCATATTGACCGTGCACATCCCCAATAACAATTAATTTCTTTATGCTTTTTTCATGAGCCATAGTCTGCCGGGCCTGTTAAATAATATAATAATAGTATATAAAAAACGCTTGTAAAATGCGCGTCTTTACAATAAAACTATGCAAATCAGCCGCAAAATCCTTTCACAATTAAAAAAACTGGCCGGGCCGAATAATGTACTGACAGACGGGCTGTCTTTGGCTTTATACTCGTATGACTGTTCCCTGTCGCGCGCCAAGCCCGATGTAGTCATCATTATCCCCACTCAAGCGGCCTTAGCCCACATTATTACTTTATTGCAACGCCACCATATCCCCTTTACCCCGCGCGCAGCCGCCACCAACCACGCCGGAGGTTGCGCCACTTTATATGGCGGAGCCGTGTTGGATTTAACCCGTCTGAACCACATTCTTTCCATTAATTCGCAAGAAAAATGGGCCGATGTACAACCCGGCGTTATTACGGCCGATTTGCAAGACGCCGCTGCCGGCTTAGGCTTGTTATACGCGCCGGATCCGGCCAGCGCCCGTGTATGCACACTGGGAGGAAACGCCGCCCAAAATGCCAGCGGCGCACGCTGTATGAAATATGGCGGCACGGCAGACTATATTTTGGAAGCGGATTGGGTTTGCCCTTCCGGGCAAACACTGCATTTAACCCGCCAAGCCCCGGGGCCGGATTGGATTGGCTTTTTATGCGGGAGCGAAGGCACACTAGGCCTATTTTCACAACTGCGTCTAAAGCTGATTAACGCCCCCAAACACATTAAAACATTTTTGGTCACGTTTCCTTCTTTACAAGCAGGCATACAAACCGTTAGCGACCTGGCCGCCGAAGGCATCATTCCGCGCTGTGTAGAAGCGATGGATAAATACACCACCCAAACCGTGGAAGCGTTTGCCCACGCCGGCTACCCGACCGACGCCGAAGCCCTGCTTATTTTGGAACTAGACGGCACCCCCTCCCAAATGGAAACGGATGCCGCCCGCCTGGAAACCATCTGCCGTAAAAATGGCTGCCAAAATTTTACCGCTGCCCGTACGGAAGCCCAACGCGCCCAATTATGGCAGGGCCGCCGCGCGGCGTATGCCGCCACTACGCTTACCGCCCCCAATGTGATGGTGGGGGACGGTACCGTCCCGCGCAGCCAACTGCCAAAAGCGTTACAAAAAGTAAACGAAATTATCGCCCGTTACGGCTTAACAGCCGGGCTTCTGTTTCACGCGGGGGACGGAAATTTTCACCCTCATCTGGTTTTTGATGAGCGCAACCGCCTGCAAACCAGCATAGCGGCAAAAGCCGCCAAAGAAATCTTACAAGCCTGTGTAGATTGTGGGGGCACCGTATCCGGGGAGCACGGCGTAGGGGTGGAGAAACGCTCCGCATTAGCCGCGCAGTACGATAAAAACACCCTGGAGTTTTTTAGCGCCTTAAAAATCGCATTAGACCCGCATCATTTATCCAACCCGGGCAAAATTATTCCGGTTAACTTTGCCGAAAAGTGCCGGCCGGATACTCCCCTTTGCCCGGCCGAAACCCAACTGGCGCAGGAGATACAAACCC
>CALUUY010000050.1 GCA_944324095.1 uncultured Elusimicrobiales bacterium | reverse complement strand
AAATAATTTTGTAAAAAAAACCTTTCCTATTTGTATAATATATGTACCGGAGGATACTATAATGAAAAAAATATATGTGCTTTTTGTTTTAACTCTTCTGTCCGCACCGGCTTTTTGCCAAGCGAACAACAACGAAGCAGGGTTTAAGAATGATTCCGCGGCCCAGCCGTCCGGCACTGAAGCAATGGCCGCCCAAATTACACAAAACGTTCCGGGTGACATTTACCGCGGAACTGTGTTTGGTGCTGAAAAGAAAGATTATGCCAGCACCACTTTAGGGAAACGGGAACGCGCCAAAACCAAATTTGTGTATGACACCTCTTTGGTAAGAGCCGTAAAAGTAGGCGATGCCGACCGCGTACGCACCCTGTTATTTGCCAACGTAAACGTGAATGAAAAGAACTATGCCGGTATTAGCCCGCTTGCCATCGCGGCCGAAAAAGGCAATATGGGTATTGTTAAAATGCTGGTGGAAGAAGGCAATGCTAATGTAAACGATGTATCCAGCTATGGGGTTACCCCTTTAATTGCAGCTTCGGCCGCCGGCAATTATGAGGTAGTATCTTATTTAATTGCCCACGGTGCCAATGTGGCCGCTAAAGACGATTTAGGCAAAACCGCTTTATTGCATGCCGCCACTTCCGATAACCCCAAGTTAATCCGCAGCCTTATCCAGCTTGACTCCAAAGCCACCAACCTGCCGGATGTAACCGGCAACACGCCCTTAATTTATGCGGCCCAAGCTGGTGCTTTAGGCAACGTAAAAGAACTGGTAGAAAATGGGGCCAAAATCAACTATCAAAGCGCCACCAATGGTATTTCCGCTTTAGCTGCTGCTGCAGCCGAAGGGCACGACAATGTGGTACGCTACCTGGTACGCAGCGGCGCTAACATTAACGTGCGTGATTCCAGCGGCAGAACCCCATTGTTTTACGCGTTGGAAACCAACCAAGTAGATACTTTCCGCCGTTTAATTGCGTTAGGGGCGGACGTAAATGCTAAAGACGCTACCGGTAAAACCGTATTGATGACCGCTGTACGCCAACAAAAACCGGAATTTGTGGACATATTGGAATCTCAAAAAAAAACGAACGTTAACGCCATAGACGACTTGGGCAAAACGGCTTTAATGTATTCTGCCTTAGACAATACGGCCGAAACCACCTCTATACTAGCCAAAGCCCGCCAGACGGACTTAAACATACGTGATAATGACGGCAACACCGCGCTTATGTTAGCCGTTATAGCCAAGAACCAAAAAGCCGTATTGGTATTGGTAAAAAGAGGAGCCGATTTGTGGGCCGTTAATGCCGACAAACAAACCGTGTTTGACTTAAGCGACCAGTATTTGGCCGGCACGCCTGCGGGTTCTGTTTTAAGCATTAAGAAAACAGAAGTGCAAGATGAAAACAACATTTTGGCTCAAAAAGCAGCTGAAATTGCGGCATTAGAAGCCCAACTGGCAGAACAGGAAGCAGTTGTTAAAGCGTTGGAAAATGCCCCGGCTGCCGACGAAAGCCAGCTGCGTGCAAAACTGCGCCAAGAAGCGCAAGAAGAATTAGGCGCCACCCAGGCTGATGAAGAAATAGCCAAACTGCAACGCCAATTAGAAGCAGCAAAAGCTCAAAAAGAAGCCGCCATTAATGAAGCGGTGGAAGCTAAACTGGCCAAAGAAACTAAACCGATGCAACCTTCCGTACTCTCAGAACAAACGGAAGAATTAACGCAGGAAGTTTCCGTAACCGCGGCTGATATTGCGGCAGAAATTCAAGCGGCAGAAGCTCAAGCCGCGGCTAAGCAAGCCAAAGCGCGTAAAGCTGCCCGTGCAAAAGCGGCTAAAGCCAAAGCCACTGCCGCTAACCAAGCGCAAGCGGTGCAGCAACAAGCGGCCGCAGTACAACAATCTGCCCAGCAACAAACCGCTGATGTACAACAAAGTTTAGATGCCCAGCGTGCTGCCGTTCAAGATGCTTATAACAACGCTATAAACAATGTTCAAAATACTTACCAACAATGGGATGATGCCGCCCAGAATGTTGTAAATGACGCCGCTAACTATGACCCTTATGCTCCGGTTTCTTATGATGCGGCCAACCAAGGCAACTAAAGTTTATAATTAAACACCAAACCCCCGGGTTATTAAACCCGGGGGTTTTTATTTAAATAAAACCGCTAATAAGGCCTATATTCAAATCTAAACGTTTATTTAATTTTACCTCATCAAAAGCCCATCATCTACTGCTAAAATTTAATTAAACCTATCTATGCGCTATCTAGTATCAAAACACCCCTTCTAAATACTGTAAGTAAAGAGGAAAGGGGGATAGCCCCCTGTGCCTTTGAGGGAGCGTGCAGCCAGAGGCTTCATAACCCAATAAAAGCCAATTGTGTTATGCCTCCAAATACCCTCTAAAAGCGGATGACAGCCATTTATCCAAGCCATACCTTCTTTACTATTCACCTGATAAAACACAGCGGCCCGCCATTTATTACAAAATAGAACCTTTTTATTTACGGACTACGCCTCATATTCAACCCCCGTTATAGGAAGGGGGAAAAAATGAAGCTGTCTAACGGTTACAGCAAGGTGTTCTAAACAAAAACCCCCGCCGTTTTAAACCAGCGGGGGGAAAACAAAAGGAAACACCTTTTTTATTTTTGGGTGCGGCACCAATCCAAAAACGTGCGCCATTGGCGGTTGAGCAGTTCCGCCTCTTCCGAAGAGAGGGTTGGTTTAACCTTTTCACACGTTTTAAACAAAGGCCAGGTGGAGGTATCAATATTTAATGCCTGCGCCGCCAGCCAAGCCGTACCCATAGCGGTAGATTCCGTTTCCGGGCATTTAAGCAGATTGGTTTGCAAAATATCCGCCTGGAAATTTAGCAAGGTTTGATTGTTGGCCAACCCGCCGGATACTTTAATGTCTCCAATGGCTACACCATAATTTTTAATATAGTAGGCAATATCGGCCAGTAAAAAGGCTATACCGCGCAACACGCCGGCGGCTACGTCTGCCTTTTTGGTTTGCGGGGTAAAACCGCTAAACACAGGGGAGACTGTAAAATCCCAATACGGCGCCCCTAAACCGCCCAAGGCCGGCAAAAACCATACAGGCTTTTGGGCTTGAGCGCAAAGCTCGTCCAACTCTTCCAGCTCTACCTCAAACCCCAATTCCCTAAGCCAAGTAAATATCACACCGGAGGCGTTTACCGGGCCTTCTAAAATAAAATCGCTCTTGCCGTCCGTACCGGAAGCCGCCACCGAGGTCAATATTCCCGGTATTTGTTTTAATTCCCGGCCGGTATTATGTAAAAAGAAAGCACCTGTACCGTAATTAATACTGCTGCTGCCAGCTTTTAAGCCCATACCGGCTAGTGAGGCTTGCTGATCCCCTACACACACCAAAATGGGAATACGGCGCTCTTTGTACTCATATATGCCATAATCGGCCTGAGAGGGGCGGATTTGCGGCAAAAATTCCTTTTTGATACCAAAAGCATTGAGTAAATCGTTGTCCCAATCCCCGGTATGGATATTAAATAACAGGGTACGCTGGGCCAAGGTAGGGTCAATGGCAAAAACAGCACCTTTGGTTAAACGCCAAATTAAATAAGTGGCCACCGGGCCTACGGCCAAAGTATGGTTTTGGGCGGCTTGTTGCACGGCCGGGACGTGTTTTAAACACCAGGCAATTTTAGCCGCTGAATAAAACGGTGTTTTGTATAACCCCGTCACCTTATGAATGTCTTGTTGGGGAATAGATACTTTTTCGGCTTCTTCCGTGGCACGTCCGTCCTGCCAGCTTAACACCGGCGCCAGCGCTTCACCCGTTTTACAATCCCATAACACAACCGTAGAACGCTGGGAAGACACCGCTATGGCGCTTACTTCTTCATCCTCCAGTTTGTCCAACAGTTCATTTAATACAGAAAGTTGGCTTTCTAATAGTTCGGCCGCGTCATACTGGGCATACCCCTCACGCGGATGCTGTGCACACAACACATCCGTACGTTTGTACAATACCGCTCCGGATGAATCCACCGCAAAAGCGCGGGTGCCGGAGCTGCCCTGGTCTATGGCTAAAATTACATTTTTATTCATGTTCAAACCACCTGTTTTCTTTTAAAAGTGTATAGGCTGCCTTATCTAAGGCTTGTGCTTTTTCCGCTGCTGCGGCGGCGTCAAAATCATCTTGCAGGGTTTCCGTGCTTAACAGCTGTTTGCCGCTGTGGCGGATGGCCCCCTTGGGGGTTATTAGCCCGATGTTGACCCCCTCTGACACAAACGCAAAGCGTTCATCTTCGCGGGAATTGTCAAACATATTGCGGCCAAAAGCCGTATAAGGCACATTTAACCCCGTCAACGCGTAAATGGTGGGGATTAAATCCAACTGGGAAACCGTAGTATTACGGCGTACAGCCGGCAATATTTTAGGGGCGTACATTACCAGCGGAATATGAAATTTATCGTGCAGATTATCCGTTTTAGCACCGGAGCTGTGGTCTGACAAGAAGATAAAAATGGTATTATCAAACCAACCGTCTTGTTTGGCTTTTTTCAAAAATTCACCAATAGACCAGTCCGCAAACGACAGCGTATTTTTAAACCCGCTGTCCCAATCATCGCCGGGATACTTATTAAACTGCGGCAAGGTGCGGGTAAACGGCTCGTGCGTGATGCCGGTAAATATCATAGCCAAAAAGTTTTTTTCCTTACGGTTTTTTATTTTATCGGCCGTAAACATTAAAGCATCATAATCGTAACCAAAAGAGGCTTCTTCCTCATAGGGTAAAAGTTCCGGTATGTCTTCCCATCCAAAAGAGTCTTTCATCCCCAAAAAAGAGGCCAACGCACACATACGGTAAGAGTCCCGCTTAGAAGTTTGCGCAAACACAGTATAATACCCGGCATCGGAAAAGTTTTTAGGCATAGCAGACAGTGCATTCATTTCCAATCCATAGCCAAACATCGGCAGCCCGGGCACTTGCGGCAAGCCTGCCAACACCGCCGCAAACCCAAAAATACTGCGAAGGCCCACCGAATAAGCATTATTAAAAACCACCCCTTTCGAAACGATTTCGTCAAACACCGGCGTTACGCCGTAGCTCCCGCCGGAAAGCGAGTCTATAAACCGCGGATGCCAGCCTTCCAGCAACACAATTACAATATTAATGTCTTTTAATTCAGAGCCGCCCTCCCGGCTGCGCATAAGCGGAAAACGCGCATTAGGGGCGGTTTCATCAGGGGAAAAGAATTGCTCCCGCGCCGTTAAAATAGCTTTATCGGCCGGGTAGGGGTTTTCCATATCCACCCGTCCTTTACGCCCCACCTGGTAAGCGGTAAACACACCGTTCATCGTTAACGCGGCCGCGGCCGGATTAGTGGCATAGGCATATACATCCGCCACGCCTAACGATTTTCCGCTGCCCAAATGCCCGCGAATACCCAATACCATTAAAATAATAATGACCAATAACTTCCCGCCTTCTGCTAACGGGGAACCAAAATCCGGCTTAAAGCGCGTATAAATTTTATAACGGATAAACACTATCGCCGCCGCAAAAGCCGTCAACAACCCCAATACAGGCCATAAAGCCGGGCCAAACATATATGAGAGGACAAAATCCCAATCGTGCGATATTTGCACAATTTCTTCGGCAATATGACGGTTTACATTGGGGAAATAAATCAAATCCGCCGCCAGTACGCCCGCCAATATCAACAAAACAAAAGAAATAATATACAACAACCACTTAGCCCACCGGCGGGAATTTACCGGTAAATTAAGCAATAAAATCAACGGCCCCAAAAATACCGCTATACACGAAAAATCAAACCGAAACCCGTTTAAAAACGCACTTTTTACTTCTTGCGAAGTTAATGCAGAAAACATAGCAGGGAGACTTTCAAACAACACAAACCGTGCTGCCGTAAACATCACAATGGCCAACAAAACAATGTAAACCGACCAACGCAACCGAAAATCCGTCTTTTGCGGCTTTTTAATCCACATAGGCTACTCCGTTTTTTTAAGTTCCAATTGGGTGCTGCTTGTTTTGCGCCCCAAGGCTTCCAGCCGGGCCTTTTGCTCCGGGGAGACGGACGCGTCCGTTAACAAAGCCTCCACCGTGCTCTGCGTAGGCACCAACGTTTTTTGCAATAAATGCAGAGAGCGCAGCAGTTCCACCACTTTTTGTTTATCGGCAAATTCCGTATGAGAGACTTCCTTTAACTGCGCCTGATAACGCGTGCCAAAATGCCGGGTATAATGTTGGGACTGCATTAAAGAAATAATTTCTTTTTTTAAATTTTCATATTCTTCCAAGGCGGCACCGCAGCGGTCAATTTTTTCGCTCAATTCCTCTTGCGCTGTCTTAGGGGCAGCGGCAACAGGCGCCGGCGCAGCAGCCGGCTGAGAAAAGAAAGAAGAAGACCCCTCCTGCCCGGTATAATCTTTACCGGTAAAAACGGGGCAGATATTGCGGTAATCGCACCAGCGGCACTGGTTTTCACCGGGGGTGGGGGAAAACTTGCCCGCGCGGATGTCGTCCGCCACCGACAATACCCCCTGCCAAAACTCAAAAATCTGCTTGTCGTCCGCCCGTTCAAAATACATTTCTTTTAAAGAAGGCAGATGGTAAAAACAAAGTTTTTCCACCTTGATGTCTTTTACGGAAGGATCCGCCTGTTGCACCAGTGACTTTATAACCGGGCTCATTTCCGCCACTTTTTGGTACATATACAGCTGATCCGGCGCACGTTCTACCGTTTTGCCGGTTTTATAATCCAGAATCATCACTTTTCCGTCGCCCAAATAATCCACCCGGTCTAAAATACTAATTAAATTTAAACCGTCCGTTTCTACCGTGGATTTCATTTCTACCGACAGCGGATGCACAAACGAAGCCTGATGCTTTTGATAATAAGAAGTAATAATCCGCCGGCCTTCCTCGTACCCTTCCTGTTCTTTTAAGGCAGAAACATAGCCTTTCTTTTCAAAAGTAGTGCTTTTCCAATCTTTTGTAAAAAAATCAAGCGCCTGCTGTAAGGAAGGAAAAGCCGGGTTTTTTACATCGTAAATGTATTCCATTACGCTGTGCAGGGCCGAGCCGAATGCAAAATAATATTTGGGTTTTTCCGGCAGCATATGCACATAGCGGAATTTGTATTTTTGCGGGCATTCTTTGTACATGCCCAATTTAGAATAAGAAAAAGATAAATTTTTAACCATCTTACACCCCGTAAAAACGTTATAAGAATTTTAGCATTTTTCCGCCTAAAGGAATACTCTTTTTTAGACCTTTTTTACCAGCCCCAAAATATCACTAAAACAAAAAGGTTAAAACTCTTGAAATAAGGCCCAAACGGCTACATAACATTTTTTAAAAACAAGAATCAAAAAACAGGCTCTCGGTATTAACCGAAAGCCTGTTTGTTTGATATTACATTTAGTTTTTAATCCTGCCCAAAACCTTTAATTTTTACTCTTTCCTCCGATTTAGGAGCCGCAGGCGCTTTAACCGGTTCTTCTGCCTCATATTGCCGGAAGCCACGGATAGGGGCGGGGCGTTCTCTGCTTACAGCGGCTTTCTTGAGTTTTGCGCTCAAATTCTCTACGGGAATTTGCGGGCGAATGTACTCAATAAACGGAGTGGTATAACCCAACTGATCCAACTTTACCGCCAACAAAGTAAACGAATCTTTATACAAAGCCGGGTACAAGTTTAACAGGCTGACTAAGTCCGACACACACTGGGCTGCTTCTTTAGACAATTTACGCTCTTGGGAGACGAAATACCGTTCCGGCAAAGGTTTGCCTTCTTTAATAAAACGCTCTTCGGTTTTGATGGCTTTTTCCATTAATTCTCTGTAACGCATATCCAAGTGGATTAAGCGCTGGCGCAAACCAATAATTAAACCTTGGAACTGTTCCGGCGTCCCATCATGCAACGGTATCAAGCGGGCCCATTCACGGAAATAAAAGGGTTCCAAATCAGTCATCCCTTCTTCAGGAGCCATAGCAATCAAGCCCGGGATTTCTTTGTCTTTAGGAGGTAAAAATTTGGTATTTCTTTCCCGCACCAAGGCATCTGCCCAACGCATACGGGCAATGGTAATTTGTTCACTCCATTCTTTCAAAACAGCAGCATTTTCTTCATTAAGCTGTTTAATAAGAGCAAGTTTTTGTGCTTTTTCCAACGAGCCGTTGGCCATTACACCAGCCAAAGTTTGCTGAGAAATTTGGTTGGCCAGTTGGGACGTAATAATGTTGGATTTCAGCTGTGCCTTCAGCGCTTTGCTGGAGACATTCTTAACCCGGTTAGCCGCTCTTTTGGTTACCTGAGTTGATTTCTTTGCGGCATTATCCACCACTACTTGAACCGCTTTTTTAGAAGCTTGCCCAAAACACGGGGCTGCTACAATCATCAGCCCGGCGCAGATGCATAATATTTTCTTCATAAGTACAGGCTCCTTTTGTATAGTATATCCTTTAATGTATTCACTATAATATATTTTTTCCTGTTTAGGCTAGTAAAAAAAGGGCCTAAAAATACAACCGGGGAATTTTTTTCTAGGACTTTTTACATGTCTCCCGTCGGAAGAGCCGCAAAAAGGGCCTATATTATCAAAATAATTTTATTTTAAAAATAGGTCTTTTTTTCCTGCTATAAACCAAAAATAATGTCCAATTTTTGAGGATTAAAGGTTTTTTATGGAAACATCTTTTATTTTATTTTGTATGTTTGGAGATTTTTTTGTAAAATATATTTGTTCGTTTTAATGCCCCCATAGCTCAATGGATAGAGCACCTGCCTTCTAAGCAGGGGATATAGGTTCGATTCCTATTGGGGGTAAATTTTGTATAGTGCATGCTGACAAAAATGCTGACAGTTTTATTCGCTGTCAGTTTTTTATTTCTTTTTCAAACACAATTCCCGTCCTCGCTTTCGGTTATAGCATAAGAACGGAAACATTTTATTAAACACTGTTCTCCAAAGGCTACTTTAAATAATATTCTCCCTGTTAGGTAGCATCCGCTTTTGAATTCACTTAAACGCCTTTAGCGCGGCATAGACCTACCATTTAGACCTATATTAATATAGGCCTTTTGTCCCTTGTGTTACCCTATACCAAAGGATATTATAAAGGAAGGAGGTTGTATTATGCTAAAAAAATATGTTTCTTGGTTGTTTTTAGCTGTTTGTCTGCTAACTGCTTCTTTGTCTTACGCCACCCCTACTGCCATACTAACTAACTACAAATTTAACTCCCAGTCATTCTTAACCTATAAACTGGTTAATAACGAACCTATTACCTACTGCATCTACCTGAATAAACAATCGCGTTCATTTACCAACCCGAAAGACTTCGAAGATACTTTTAAACTTGCCGTTAAATGGTGGATGGCGCACACCGCCCAATTAATCCGCTTGAGCGGGCAAGAAAAAGAGCTGGCATCGGTCTTGGCCGTTCTAGAAAAAGAGCCCAATTTACAACTGTTGCCCGAGTGTGATTTTTCCAAATACAAAGATGGGAACTTAGCGGATTTGGAGTTTCAACCCTCTGGTAAAAAAGTGCCTTCGGCGGATTTATCCTTATTTGTAGAAGACCGCTATTTTGCCCACATGGAGGGGTTAGACAAAATACGGGCGTTTTTTAGCACCACCCCAATTCGGCACATTGTTATTCCCAGTGCCGTCTATTACCACAACCCCGCTGATGTTAATACCTTTGGAGACACGGCCAAACAATTTATAGCCTTACGCAAACAAATTTTAGCCACCCCCAATAGCGACTTTAAACAAATGAACACCTTGTTAAGCCAATTAATGCAGCTATTAGCCCCTTCTCAAATCAAGCAGCGCAGCGTGCTGTATGTTTTACAGCACGAACTGGGGCACTCTTTTGGCTTAGCAGATCAAAAACGCTCCTCTAATAATGGTGATTTACTAGAGGGCAGCATAGAACTTCGCCCCGGCATTATGGATAATTTCAGCACCTTTCTTAGCTGTGACGATGCAGACGGACTTGTGTTATCCCTGCATAAAACGATGAATTTAACCAACGAGCGCTTTTATTCCTTCTGCCAAGACGGGGTACGTTTTTACGGGGGGAAAGAAGAGATTTCCTCTCCCAAAAAGTCCGTCACGTCCGAAGGGGACACCCTCAGAACCCGTACCTACTATCCAAACACGGCTATTGACGGAATATATTTCTTGGAAGAGAAATCCTATGTAAATACGTCTTCGGAAGAAACCTCCCAAAAGATCCACCCGTTATTTGACCGCTCCCTTATGCCTAAAGGAGAAGGCGGCTATCAAAACACCCGCGGCAAAATGAAGATAATAGACTCCACCCAGCCCGACAAAAGTGTGCCGGTGGGGGAACACACCATTCAAATCACCCTGGGCGCTGGGCCCCTGCACAAGCAGGTTTTGCACGCTAAATATGACGACAATGGCCAACTGCTCAGCTACACCTTGCAAATATACGGCGAAGATGAAATATTACTGGACAGCCGCAGCAAAACTTTTTAAAACGTGCTAAAAGTTTTCCGCTCCGCCCCGGACACGACGGCCGGGGCGGAATTTTGTATAATAATTAAAAGCTTTTTTATTTAAACAGGAGATGAAGCTATGGCTTGCAAAACCAAGTGTGTTTGTTCCCAGCTGCAACAGCACCGCTGCAAATTTCAGCCCGTGCTGCCCAATATCTTAAAAAAAGGGCCGGCTGCCGTTAAGGCTAAAACCGGCAAAGCCACCAAAAGCGTAGCCGACCAGGCCGCCGTAAAAAGAATTTTCCCCAATACGTACGGACTGCCGGAAATTACTTTTGTAAAAGGAACCAATTCCGCCGCCTGCAAAAAAGCGGTGCGCGTAGGGGTGGTATTATCCGGCGGGCAAGCGCCCGGCGGGCACAACGTAATTGCAGGCCTGTTGGACGGGCTTAAAAAAGCCAACTCCCGCAATAAATTATTCGGCTTTTTAGGCGGCCCCAGCGGTATTGTGGACAATAAATTTATTGAAATCACCCCCGCTTTGATGAAAGACTTCCGCAACACCGGCGGTTTTGACTTAATTCAATC
>CALUUY010000049.1 GCA_944324095.1 uncultured Elusimicrobiales bacterium | reverse complement strand
GTTTAGGGGGTGAGGAATCACAACCTTTCCCCACTGGCGGCCGGTGAAGGCAGGAAAAAGCAAATGTTTTAGCCAAGAAAAAATTTGTGATGAGTTGTTTTATATTTAAACGCCCCGGGCCAAAAGCCCGGGGCGTTGTGATTAATTGTTTTCTTTAAGTTCCACTGGCAGGGTGCCGTGAGGGGGGATTTCGCCCAGGATGATTTTGGCCGCACTTTGCAGGGCGTAGCGGCTGAGGCCGTAAGTAGCCAAGACGGTGTCCGCCTCCGGATATTTGGCAATGTCGTACGGGCTCATAGTGGAGATAAAAACCGTGTTGGGGTTTTCGTTAATTAAGCCGTTAATGGCATTTTTCTGGTTGATGTTGGTTTTATCGGCCCATTGCAAACTGGTGACCACCAACAAATCCGCCCCCAGGGCGCATTGTGCGGCGCGGCGGCTGTCTTTAGAGCGGGGAGTAAGTGCGGCGTTGTAAGTGCGCACATTCCAGCCTGCTTGCAAGAAGGGTTTGCTAAAATCGGGCAATTGGTCGGCAAAGCGGGAGGGGGCAAAAAACACTGCACATACAGTGGGTTTTTGTCCGTCTGCCCGGGCGGGGGTAAAAGGTAACAGGTTGCGGCGGTTGCGCACGAGGGTGACGGCTTTGTCGCTCACGTTTTGCAGGGCAGCACGGAAGGCTTTGTCTGAAGGGGCTGGGGTTTGTGGTGTGCCGTCTAAAAGGCCCAATTCTTTTTTAAGGTCAAAAATGCGTTTGGCGGCTTCTTCCAGGCGTTGGTTGTCTTTGCGGGCAATAAGCTGTTCTTTCATACGGCTGAAAATATTGTTTATTTTTACGTATCGGCCCAGTAAAAGCATATCGGCCCCGGCATCTAGGGATTTGAGGGCACAATCCGGTATTTTACAGAAGAAGGTGGTGCTCTTCATATCCAGGCTGTCTGTTACCACAAAGCCGTTAAAGCCCATTTTTTCACGCAGTAAATCGTGCAGAATGGGGCGGGAGAAGGTGGAAATATTATTCATATCCAACGCGGGGTACATAATGTGCCCGGTCATCACGCCGGGTACTTGGTGTTTGATGGCTTGCTCAAAAGGGGCCAGGTGCACCTTTTCTAGTACGTCTAATTTATCGTGTACGACGGGTACTTTATAGTGGGAGTCCACCGTAGTGTTCCCGTGCCCGGGAAAGTGTTTCACCACACTTACTATGCCCGCCGCCTTAAAGCCGTTCATTAACGAAAGCCCCATTTTGGTTACGTTAGCCGGGTCAGACCCAAAAGACCGCACCCCAATAATGGGGTTATGCGGATTGCTGTTTACGTCCAGCACCGGTGAAAAGTTGATGTGCACCCCCGCCCGGCGCAGTTCCAGCCCGGCCAAAAAAGCCACGGTGGCAACGGCTTCTTCGTCTTGTGTGGCAGAAAGCATCATATTGGTGGGCAGGTATTCAAACCCCAGCGTGATGGGGGTATAGACGGTGCCGCCTTCGTAATCTATGGAAATAAGCAACGGTATTTTGTGCGGGCTTTTGGCCGCCCAGGATTGTAGTTTGTTTACCAGCTCTTTGGTTTGGGCCAGGGAATAGTTCCCCCATTGAATAAGCACCCCGCCTATTTTGCCTTCTTCAATGGCTTTGCGGTTTTGTTCAGCACTGTCCACATCTACAAATACCACAAGGGTTTGCCCCAGTTTTTCATCAAAACTTAAGTCTTCAAATTTTACCTGTGCCTGCAACGCCAGCGGGAACAGTAAACAAAGCGCTAAAAGACATTTTTTCATTGATTAACCCGTATAACAGCCATTTCTGCCGGGGCAAACAGCCTAAGCGGCATTCCCCAGTAAAACCAGCCTGAAGTAACGTACAAATTCATGTGGTCAACGGGGTACAACCCATATACGTAAGGATATTGCCATTTTACTAAGAAATTAAAGGGAAAAATCTGCCCGTTATGCGTGTGCCCGCTTAGCATAAGCCCGGCTCCGGCATCAGCGGCGGCTTGTACCCATACGGGCTGATGACTGAGATAAAAAACCGCATTTCCGGCAGGGACGCTTTCTAACAAACGGGTGACGTCTTGTTCCTGCACGCGGGCGGTACGTACGTCTTTTACGCCGGCAATGGTTAGATTTTCAGCCGGGTGGGCCAGCTCGTTTTGTAAAAGGGTAATGCCGCTTTGGCGGTAGAAGGAGAGGGAGTTTTCATACCCGGTGTAATATTCGTGGTTGCCCAGTACGCCGTATTTACCCAGCGGGGTTTTAAAATTTGCCAAGGCTTGGGCATATTGGGCGCGGCCGGGGCCGTATTCAAATACGTCTCCCAGCACTAAAAGCATATCCGGGTTTTCTTGTTGCAAAACGGCAAGCGCTTTTTCAAAACGTTTTAAACTAACACCTAAGCCCAGGTGCGTGTCTGATAGTACCGCTGCAGTGAGGGAAGGGGCCCCGTCTATGTGTACGTCCACGTATTTTACGGCAGGCGTTTTTTGCCCGTTCCATATTGCTGCTGCGCACAGCAGAATCATTAACGCCACACTGGCCGGCCCCCACACCCGAAGCAGATTTATCTTGAAAGCCAACATCAGTAAATGCAGCGCAAAGAACACAATGCTAATGCAAAAAATAATAAACGCCAACCCTACCCACGCATTGGACAGATAATACAATATACTTTCCCACGTGCCATAATGGGCGCGCGTATAAACCATACCAAACCGTACAAAAACCGACAGGGCCAGCGGAATAATAAACGCCATCCATTTTAAGGGCAACACCGGGTAGGCCAAATGCAGCCAAGCTCCGGCGGCGGACTGCATACAAAAAAGGCCTACGGTCAAAATCCAAAAAAACATAAAAAACGTCTCCCGTTCAAAAAAGGCCCGCGGCCGGGAGTGCCCCGCGCGGGATTTATTTATATTTTAAAAAATTTTCCATAATAAGTATAATATATTTGTATTTGTAGTTTTACTTTATGTAAAGAGGAATTATGACAGTAAGAGTGAGATTTGCTCCTTCCCCAACCGGATTTTTACACATTGGGGGGGTGCGTACTGCGCTTTTTAACTACCTTTTCGCCAAAAAGAATAAAGGCACGTTTTTACTTCGCATAGAGGATACGGACGAGGAACGCTCCACCCAAGCCTCTACGGACGCTATTTTTGAAGGTATGCAGTGGATGCAGTTAAATTGGGACGAAGGCCCTATGCCGGACGGTACTTCCAAGGGCCCCGATGCTCCCTATTACCAAGCCCAGCGGGCCGATATGGGCATTTATAAAAAATACATTGACCAGCTTCTTGCCGAAGGCAAAGCCTACAAATGCTATTGCACGGAAGAAGAACTGGAAGCTAACCGTCAAAAATGCTTGGCCGAACACCGCCCGCCTAAATACAGCGGCAAATGCCGGGATTTGACCCCTCAGCAACAGCAAGAGCTGGAAGCCCAAGGGCGCAAATACGTCATTCGTTTCCGTATGCCGCAGGAAGGCGATGTGGAATGGGACGATATGATTCGCGGCCACGTTAAATTTGCCAGCAAAGATTTGTATGATTTAGTCATTCAAAAAACCAGCGGTTACCCCACTTATAACTTTGCCGTAGTGGTGGACGACCACTTAATGCGTATGACGCACGTCATCCGCGGGGATGACCACATCTCCAACACCCCGGCCCAAATTCAAATTTACCGCGCCTTGGGGTGGAAGGAACCTATTTTTGCCCACTTGTCTATGATTCACGGGCCGGATGGCAAAAAACTTTCCAAACGCCACGGGGCTACCAATGTGGTGGAATTCCAAAAAATGGGATACTTGCCCGAAGCGTTGAAAAACTATTTAGCTTTGTTAGGATGGTCCACGCCGGATTCCCAGCAGTTGTTTGCCCCCGGTGAGCTGGAAGAAAAATTTGATATTTCCGGCTGCCAGCCCAGCCCGGCCGTTATGGACCCGGAAAAACTGAACTGGATGAACGGGGAATACATTCGGCATACGTCCCTTTCCCGCTTGACGGATTTGGCTTTGCCTTTTATTACGGCGGCGGGGATTGATGTATCCAAGACTGATCGCACCCGCCTGGAAGGCATTGTAGGGCTGGAACAGGAAAAATATAAATTATTAACCGAAATACCGGACTTGATACGCTTTTTCTTTGAAGAACCTAAATTTGAAGCGGAAGCTTTGGAAAAGGTTTTCTCCAAACCGGAAGCCAAGGGCGTATTGGAAGGTATGGCTAAAGTGTATGGGGAATTGGCCGATTTTACCGAAGCCTCTTTGGAAGCGGCCGCCCGCGCTTACGCTAAGGAAAACGGTATGAAAGCCGGGCAGATTTTCCACCCGGTGCGCGTAGCCGTTTCCGGCCGCACCCACGGGCCGACCCTGTTTAAAATGTTGGAATATATGGGTAAAGAAACCGTGGTAGCCCGCTTGAAAGCGGCAATGGGTTTTTGCAAATAGAACGTCCGGGCCGGGCCCGGAAGGAACGGCATGAAATATTGGGTTTTTGAAAGTGGAGACGTGGTAGGGCCGTACTCGCCCCAGGAGTTAATGGAGCGGGATGATTTCGGCCCGCATTGTTTAGTCTGCCCTGAAAATAAAGGGGAAGATTCATCCGCCTGGCAGGAAGCAGGCCAGTATCCGGATTTCCAGTTTGAAAAACCCTCCGCCCAGGAAACTTCCCCCGCGGAAGAAGAAGAGGACAAAAGCGATGTGTTTGAGGAAGAGTTAAACACTTTGCTGGAGGAAAATTCTCCTCTCTCAGGTTCTGAAAAACCAGCGGAAGAAGACCCAGCCGAAAATCTGCACGTTCCAGCCCAGGCTCCTTCCAAACCCGGCCCGATAGAAGACTATTTTAATAATATTAAAGGCGAAGACTTAGGCAATATTTTGGGCATACCGGATCCAAATGAAAATTCGGATATGAATCTGGCCCGCGCCCTGCAAAGCCAGTTTAGCCAAACCCAGCCGCCCCAGCACGAAGGGGAAACCGCCGTGCTGGAGGAAGACCCCTTTGATGCTTTTACCGCTAAGGAAGATTTAGAAGACAAACAGTCTTTCCCGCAGGATGAATTAGACGGGGTGGAACCTTCCACTTCGCAGGCGCCGGTGGTATTGGCCGGAACGCCGGAAAAGGAAACGGCTCATCCTAAATATCGCATTCGTAAAAAAGCGGATGAGTCTGCTGTTGTGCCGCCTGCCGCCCGGCCTGTGGCTCCAGCGGGGCAGGGAGCAGCAGCTTCTCAACCCGAGCATACAAATAAAGAAACGGCGCCCTCTTCCTCTAATCAAACAGCCCCTGAAGCTGTTTTAAAAGACAAGGACGTTAAAGACGAACCGGACGAAAAACCTGCCGCGGTGACAGAAGAACCTGTTTCTACACCGGCCGAAGCCAAGGAGCTGGAAGACGCCTCTCAAGTTAAGCCACAGCCCGCTCAAAAAGAGGCTGAGGTTTTGACGAAGACCCCGCAGGAAGAGCCAAATCCGTCCATTGAGCCTTCTCAAAAAGAAGTCGTTCATCCTATCCCGGCACCCTTAACAGAAGATCCGAAAGAGCCCCAAGAACCGCAACCCAATAAACAGCCTGTTGTGGCTGAAGAAGAACCTAAACCTTTGTCCCAGGCAGAGCCTGAATCGGTGCCGGAAAAAGAAGATTCTGTGTCTAAGAAATCCACCTCTTTACCGGCTTTGGAAGAGCTTGACCAGCAGGCCTCTTTGCAAGAAACCGAACAGCCAAACCCAACCCAACCAGAAGCCGAACCGGAACAACCGGTTTTGCAAGAAGAACCAAAATTAGAAGAGATTTCTAAAACAGAAGCGGTGGCGCCTGTTGCAGCTGAGGTTAAAGAAGAACCTCAGCAGCCGCAACAACCAGCGCCGGAGCAGGCGCCTGTTGAGCCGGCTATACCGGCGGAGGAGGAGAAAACGAATCTTCCTCAGGAGGAAGAAGCGCCTTCTGCTGTGCCGCAACCCGCGCCAGCGCCCGCTGCTGATGCCGTTGGTGCCATTTTACACGGAGCGGTTGATGTGGCGGAAACGCCGGAAGTAAAAGAGCCTATAAAGGAAGTTTCTCCGGTGGTGGAGGCTCAGGTAAACCGCGTGAAACCGGCCTTGAGAAAGACGGCAGAAATAGACCAGTTTTTAAATGAAAAAATAAAAGAAGAAAAAGAAAGCCGCCCGCTTGCTAAAAAGATTATTTGGCTGTTAGGCGTTTTGATTGTATTTTTAGCCTTAATGGGTTTGTGGTGGCTGTTTAGCAATAAGCCAACGGCGGTGCCGGCCGCTCCGGCGGACATTTCGTCCGTGGTAAAGGAAGGGAATGAAGTGGATGAATTGGTGCCGGATACTCCTGTGCAGGTGCCTTCTGCGCAGGAGGTTTTATCGGCCCCGGCTGCGCCTAAAGCCCCGGAAATTTCCCCGCAGGAAAAAGCCTTGCAAGTGGTAAAAAATTATGAGCTTCCTAATTCTAATGGAAAAATAGGCGATTATTTTGATAGGATTTATAAAACCAAACTGGCGCAAGGGTACAATGCGGTATGGTCAGCCACTAAGCTGCACAATAATGTGTATGTGGTAAAATATCGTATTAGCAAAACCCGGGTGGAGCCGGTGGTGTATTTGTTTGAAGTGGATGTGGCGCAAAATAAACTGATAGCCGCATTAAACAACATAACGATAGATCTGGTAGGAAAAATTAACTAGACCAAAGAGGGTTAACTGTATGATACTTATGGACGATCTGTTTAAACTGATGAAAGCCAAGAACGCTTCGGATATTCACTTAACGGTAGGCGTTCCGCCGGTGCTTCGTATAGAGGGGCGTTTGTATGCCACTCAGTTTGAAGCCCTTACCAAAGAAAGTGCCCAAACGCTGATTTATTCTATTATGACGGACGAACAGCGCCAGCAGTTTGAAGAAAATTTAGAGTTGGACTTTTCCTTCGGGCTTAAGAGTTTAGGTCGTCTTCGTGTAAACATTTACAAACAAAAAGGGTGCGTGGGTGCGGCCTTGCGTTCCATTTCTAACGATTTTAAATCCTTTGAACAGTTAAATCTTCCGCCTGTGGTGTACAATATTATGAAGTTAAACAAAGGCTTAGTATTGGTAACCGGGTGTACGGGTTCCGGTAAATCCACCTCTTTGGCCAGTATGATTAACTATTTAAATATGAACGAAAGCAACCACATTATGACGGTGGAAGACCCTATCGAATTCGTTCACCCGCACAAACGCAGTATTGTTAACCAGCGTGAAGTAGGTTCAGATACTCATTCCTTCCAGGCGGCATTGAAACACTTTTTGCGTCAAGACCCGGACGTTATTCTGGTGGGTGAGCTTCGCGATATTGAAACCATTGAAGCCTGCCTTACCTTGGCCGAAACCGGTCACTTGGTGTTTGCTACCTTGCACACGAACGATGCCGTGCAGTCCGTTAACCGTATTATTGACGTATTCCCGGCTAACCAGCAGCCGCAGGTGCGTACGCAGTTGTCCTTCGTGTTGGAAGCTATATTGTCACAGCAGTTAATTCCTACATTGGACGGCCGCCGCGCTATGGCGTGCGAAGTGTTGTTGGCCAACTCGGCCGTGCGCAGCTTAATCCGCGACGGTAAAGCCGAGCAAATTCTCTCCACGATGCAGACCAATGCCGGTATGGGTATGATTACGATGAACCAAGCACTGGGCGATTTGTACATTCAAAAGAAAATCAGCTATCAGGAAGCGCTCAGCCACTCGGGTGACCCGTCCGGCTTAAAGACGTATCTGCAACAAAAGTTGGGTGCCAACGCTTTTAAATAAGCCTATCACAAACCCCGGCTATACGCCGGGGTTTTTTATTGCTAGGACCTGTAAAAAAGGGCCCTTTTTTATTTTGCTTGGTGTGGGCGGTTGCGTAAAGTTTAGGGCCGTTTTATGGCGGGGAACTTTCCTTATTCGGGCCTTTAAAAAGACCCATTGGTATTTGGGCACGTTCGTTTGGCCGCACATACCAGGCAATATTTAATAAAAGTGTGCATAATGGGTATTAGTAATAAATTAAAGCGGTTAATGGGTGGCTTAGTGCGTAAGAAGATTTGCGGAAGTAGATTTAAATAATAATTGGTGGTGCAATACCAGCAGGTTTACGTTTTCAAAAATGTGTGTGTACAAAAGGGGGGGAGTTTGTGTAGCCCTCATTAAAGCCCCGACTTTTTCCGGGCAAACACGCAGTTTGGCGCGTAATTAAAGACATTAAAAACCCCGCTTTTATGCGGGGTTAAAGGTTTAGAGATTACTTTTCCCAGGCTTCTGGTGGCATCCTTACCAAGTCTCCTTTCGGGTGCACCCGAATGATGGCGTCTGTACCCAGCAGGGGGGCGAATTTGGGGGACACTTGATCTACAAAGGCGTTTAATAACCAGTAGTTTGTATAAGGGGCGGCTAACGGTTTTTTGCCGGCAGCGGAGATAATGTCCCACTTAAAATCGGTCAAGTTATTTTCCGGCTTGGTGCGGATGGAAAGCGTGACCAGCTGGTCTTTATTCCAAGGAGAGACGGCTTTTCCGGTGTTTTTTAAATAATGTGCATTCCCTTCAATAAACCGCGCAGGAGCAATGACTACCACAATGTCTTGCGTCTTGCCAAAGGCTACCGGGGTGTAATCGGCAGAGATGGTTTTCAGCCAGGCTTTCCAGTTGTTCTTAACAGACGCCCCGGCGGAAGGGCTTTCCAGCCCCATCAGCAAAATGTTTTTTTCTAACAGTAATGTTTGAAAGAAGGGCTTGGCCCATTGTTCCGGGTAAGCAAGCTCATCCGGTTCAATATTGCGGGATTGCTTCCCCTTGGGAAAGAACGGGCTGGCTACAATAATGCGGCTATCCGGATTTTTTTGACGCAAGGTTTGTACTATTTTTAATACTTGCAGGCGGGAGCCGGGCACCCAGTCCGCTGCTATTAACACTTTATTTTTGTCTTTGATAAGCGGGCCGTATTTAATGGAATTAACGTGTTCAAAACTTCTGGTGGCGGATGCCTGAATAAGGGCTGCGTTCTGGCGGATGAACGCTAATTGTTTGGCCGCCGCTTGATAAGCCGAAGATTGCGCCCGCAGGCTTTGTTGCAACGCCCAGGAAGCCAATATTTTTTGGTCTTGGGTTTTGTTTTGGAGTTGAGTAGCCCAAATATGGTTGGCGTAAGAGGCGGCTTCTTTAATTTGTTGGTGGTTTACCACGGTTTGCGCGGTCTTTTTAATAAGCGCAGATGAATGAGCCGAGGCGGCTTGTTGAGCGGCCCGTTTAGCCGGAAGTTTCCAACCTTGGGCGTAAACGGAAAACGCCTGGGTGAAACATACAAAGCAGAAAGTTAAAATAGTAAACGTGTGTTTCATACTACTATTATAAAATGAGGCTATCATAAAAAACAGGGCCAAAAGACCTGCCCCCCAGGGGCCAAAAGACCTAGAAAAATATAGCCTTTATAGAGGAAATTAAAAATGTTTGTTCCTCATACAGAGCCTTGGAAAGGGAAGTGATGGCGGCGGATAAGATAAAATTACGGCGTCATAGGCCCGTCGGACAGGGTTTGCTTGTCACGCAGTTTGCGGTGGTAAGTAATGGCAAAACGGTGTACTTCGTCACGTATTTCCATTAAAAGGTTGAGGGCCGGGTCTCCAATAGGCAGTTTAATACTTTCGGACGCTCCGGGCAGATAAATGCCTTCGTGCGTTTCGGCCAAGGCGATAAACGGGATGTATAACCCGGCGCGTTCAAAGGCGTTCATAGCGGCGTGGATTTGGCTTTTGCCGCCGTCTAATAAAATTAAATCAGGCGTTTGGGAAGGGTCTTTTTTGATTTGGCGCAACCGGCGGAAAACATTTTCTTCCATCATAGTAAAGTCGCTCCCGCCGCGTTCAGGCAGTTTGGAGCGTATTTTAAAACGGCGGTAATGTTCGGTATTTTTTTCTCCGTTTACAAAGCACACCATACAGCCTACGGCTTCTCGTCCAAACAGGTGGGAGTTATCAAACGCTTCAATGTGTGCGGGCAGTTTGTTCATCCCAATCACTTCCGCCAGGCGTTTTAGCTTGTCGGTATTGTCCATAGCGGTTACAATTTGTTCTTCTTTAAACTTGCCCACCAGCACGCGTTCTTTCATGTGTTCCAGCGCTTGTAAAAAGTTGCGGTAAACGGCGGCTTGTTCGTACTGCAGGTTTTGGGAACAGCGGCGCATAAGCGCGGTGATGCTGCGGGTGATGTTGTCAAAATCCCCTTCTAAAAACAGCGCCATGCGCTGGGCAATTTGGCGGTAATGCTCGTAAGAAATTTTACCAGCACAGGGGGCCGGGCATTGACCGGTGTGATAATAAATACAAGTTTTAATTTTTTTGTCATCCAGCGGCTTCTCGCGCGAGAAATTCCACTTGCACGGACGCAGCGGAGCGTATTTGCTTTTCCATAAAAAGCGCATAAGGCTTTTAATAATGCTGGATTTGGGATAGGGGCCAAAATATAAATCTTTACCCGGGGTGTGGCGGCGGGTTAAGTGAAGGCGGGGAAAGTCCTCGCTCATAGTTAGTTTAAGGTAAGGGTAACTTTTGCCGTCTTTACCCAGGGAATTAAAAAAAGGCTGGTAACGTTTGATTAGTTTTTCTTCCAGTACAAGAGCGTCTCGTTCGCTGGCGGTGGTAACATAGTCAATCTTGGCGATAAGCGGCAACAGACATGGCAGTTTCCAGCCGCGGGAATATAGGTTAGAGGCTTGGAAATATTGTTTTACCCGGTCAGCCAGGTTTTTGGCTTTGCCTACATAGATGATGGTGCCCTCTTTGGAGCGCATAATGTAAACGCCGGGCTGGTGCGGAAGGAGCTCTATTCTGGGATCCATATTTATATTGTAACATTTCCGGCAGGTGGCCCCGTTAAAATACACACGGGAGGTAAAAATGGCAGCGGAAACGGGGCGGTTGCAAGCCCCCAAAAAATGGCTTTAAGGAAAAACTTATTTTTAGTAAAATAAAAATATAGCCTTATGCTGTAAAGCAAATGAGCAGGCAACCGCTAAAAAATGGTTGACCCGGCGCCCCTGAATTGGCTAAAATATATCTAACAGATTTTTGTATAGAGGAAACTTAAATGGCAAAATTAAAAACCGGTAGACATACC
>CALUUY010000048.1 GCA_944324095.1 uncultured Elusimicrobiales bacterium | reverse complement strand
GATCTAATGCTTCCTCCATTTTAGCGGCATGTTCCTTAAAAAGCTGTTTGTATTCTTCTTCTTTGGAAAAGAGAGTTCCATTAACAAAACAAATGAGCCCATATAAGGCGCAAAGTGCATATAGTATATTAATAAACAAAACAATTAAAATCATAGCTCCTCCAGAAGTTTCAGGTAGGCCAAACCACATCAAGTATCTAAAAGGTGTTTTGGCTATCATATTTGCAATCCATAACCCACCGATGGCAGGCCAAAATAAAAAATAAGTAAGTACTCCGCTAACTGCCGAAACGCCAACATCTCGTGCAACAGTATCTAATGGAACATCTCCAGAAGCAACTATTGCTTGATGGAAATCCCAAGCTTGGTCTATTTCTTCTGGGGAGTACTTATATGTAGGTTCCTCGTTTGTATTTGTCATGTTTTCTCCTAAGTAAAAGTGATATCAAACTATTGAGTTTTTTATCTTTCTAGACATTTCCCCAAAAATTGTTTGATGTGCAAATTGGGCCGCATTAAACAAACCGTCCGCTGAGTGTATTGCAGCACATCACCCAGCGTATAGGTGTCTTGCACGGGGTGAAAAATACTTTGCCAATCCTTTTCAGAAAACAATGCTTGGGCTCTGTCCGTGTAGGTTTCCAGCAGGTTATCCCACAAGCAATCGCCCTGAACCGTTACCGTCAGTAACCGAATTAATAAAAACAGCTGCATATTGCTTAAATTATTCAGCTTGCTAAACAAAGCCAAGGCCAGATGTTGGCTGTCCGGGTGACGCAGATTGGCGCAAATATTTTCAAAATACTCCTTGTAGCCGTTTTTGTAAAACGGTCCGCGCTCTAAATTTATCCATTGGCTGCACGCTTGATATAATTCCTGCGTACTAACATACCCTTTTACCGGCAAACGGCTTAACTCCGCTCGGCGCTGTTGCTCCATTTGGTCAAAAAACTGCACTAATTGAGCATATACATTCATTATCTCCTCCTATAAGCAAACCTTTACAGTTTGCTGTAAAAATTGTTCCTGAAACAACTGCCCTACTTGCTGTTGCAAGCCCCGCGCTCCCAAACGCCGCTCATAAGCCCGATTGACCATTTCTTCCACTATTTCCGGCTGAAGGGCCGCCGATGTATGCAGTAATTTTTCATATTGGCTGAGTGGGCCATTGTACGGGTTTAATAAAATACGGCGTAAATCTTCTTTTTCTAGTGGGTTTAACTGCACAAAATAAGAAAATCTCCCGATAAACTCCGGCAACATACCGTAACCGATATAATCATCGGCCGACAAGGGCTCTTGCCGTACAGCGGCTGCCTGCGTAAACCCAACGGATTTATCTGCGTGTTTTACCTGTAAGTTTTCAAAAGCGCCGCCCGCCACAAAAAGCACGCGGGAAATATCCCAGTCTGTGTTTTTATGGGTAATAGGGTCTTCGGTGGTGAAATATTGGCTTTCTACCATGCGAAGCAGTTCGGCCTGAACATTCCCCGAAGAAACGCCCCAGCGTTCGCTTCCTTCCCGCAGTTTGTCAATTTCATCTATAAACACAATAGAAAGCGGCAGTTTTTTATCATTTGCCAATAACTGCAAGGGTTGTAACATATTGCCAACACTCATACCGGTATAGCCGGCCTGCGTGTATTGGGAAGCATCCGCGTGAACAAACGGAAGTTTCAAAATACGCGCTAAAGACTGGCAGAGGTAGGTTTTTCCGCAACCCGTCGGCCCGCTGATAAAAATGTTATTTTTTGTAAAGGGCACATCGGATTTTTGGGCGCATTTAGCCAAATGTTCAAATACACCGGCTACCAGTTGTTTTTTAGCGTGTTCTTGCCCGATAACATATTTGTTTAACTCGGTTAAAATTCGTTTGGCACTAAAAGTACGGCAAGGCGTACGGGTGGATTTAATTGACGGATAATCCAAGAGCGGATTTTTCCTTATATCCAACAATCCCCCGGAGAAAACTAAAATTTTTTTGCTAAAAAGCACGCTTTTCCCGTCAAAAAGGGTTTCTAATACCTCTTTGGAAGAGGCAAATGTTTGCGCGCTGGACAGCAATGCGGTAACCTTACAAGTAGACGGCGTAATAACCCGCAACACCTGTGAGATGGCCAAAAACAACAGTAAAAATAGTTCCGTATCGTTTAAGTTATATTGTTGTACCAAACCGGCCATAGGTACTTTTTTGCCATTCGTTTTTTTCAGCCGAGCGCCAATTTCTTTGAATATTTCCACACACTCGGCTTGGCGTATCGCTACGCCGCATTTGGCATGCCAATTTGTTAGGTGTTCTATTAATTCCGCACGGGAAGCATATGCTTTAATAGTCGTACTGTTTTTCGTATTGTTCATATTCATTTCCTTTATGCACCGTGATAAATATCCCAATCGTTATAGCCAAACGCTTCTATAACCGCTTCCGGTTCTCTTAAAGAACTTTCCTCCACCACCCACACGCGGCGGGAAGGGTAGACTTCTTCTTGTTTGTAGGTATGTTTTCTTTTAGCCATAAAAAAACCTCTCTTTTGGATTGTCCCATTAGAGAGGTGGTAAAAAAGAACCCATCGTCTCCAATGGGTTCTACTCACAACAAAACGGTTGTAGTTCCCATCGTTCAAGCTTTAGCACCTTACCCTGAGGCAGGTTGCTGTGTAGTCATCGGGCTTGTCCCTCGTACACTCTATATGGATCTATACGGTATTTTCCGGAAGACCCAATCCCTGCTTGTGTCACAAGCTCTAAGAGCTGTCAAAGCTGTTCTTTTTTCCTAGGAATTGGTAGATGGATAGTAAAACTATCTATCTTCCTTCAAATAACGTTATTTATAAAACAATCATAAAAACGACATTTAAATGTCTTTTTATCCTTTCTATAATAAAATTATAGCATAAAAAGGGCTTTTTGTCGACCCCTTACCACTTTGCGACATTTAAGCGTCTTATTTCTGGGTAATGTGGAATTTATAACAGTTGAAACGCCCGTAATAGATTAAGATACCAGCGTTTTGGGTTCTTTTTCGGAAACAGCACCTGAGAGTGAAGGGGCCTGTGGTGCGGGTGCGAGGGAGACCGGGCTTGGAGCCAGTTCTTTTACCCACTGATGAGCACGCTGCCAAATGGCCCAATTTATAAAGGGAATCGGTTTGAATTGGGCATATCCGGTAGAGGTATCTCTATCTTCCCGCAAAGAGAAATTACCTATATTTTCCAAAGCATAACAAGAAACTTCTCCTTTGGAATTGACGCTAACTACATGCCATTTATCGTAGAGGCGAAGGATAATATAGGGGTATAAAGTACGGTTTTTTTTAAGGTTTTTTAAATATACCCGTATCAAACAATGGTATTTAATACATTTCAAGAATGTGATAGCGGGTTCGGCCGTTTCGGCAAAATCGTATTTAGTAGCCCCAAATACACAATGTTCAAAGGAAGTTGGCATAAATCGTTGAACAATTTTATCTTGTATTGGGGAAAAACTGCCCCCTATTTGCTGGGAAATATCCGCAGCCATAATGAGCAAACTGGCCTGCTCGGCAGATAGGTTAGCCGCCGCTAAAGAGAAACCAGGCGCTAACCTATATACGCTTTGCCGGGGAGAAATAACCGGAAATTGCGCCTGCAGCAGTAGTTCCATATCGCGCTGAATAGTGCGTTTAGAAACCCCCAATCGGGCCGCTAATTCAGGCAGTTTTACAGGTGCCTGTTCTAATAAGGATAAAATATCTGCCACCCGTTTGGTTTTGCTGGTAATCTCTTTAGACATAATAAGATTATAGCAATTTGTCGTTTAAGTGTCGTTTTTAATAAAATCAACTCATCTAAAGAAGATTTTTCATCATTTTTGTTTGATAAAAACAAGACTGATTACCTAACTAATACATCGTCTTTAGCCCGCGGAGCCGAAGACACAAAGTCGTACCCTGTTGGGGGTACCATTTCAGACAGCAGTGTAGTAAAAACAGTAGTAACTTTAAAAATCCTCTGGGAAAACCCGGAGATTTTTACTTGTACTTTTCAAAAGTACACCCCCACCAAAAGACCAATCCGCCCGCGGACGCCATAAAAGCCAACCGTGGTATTTTTCAACAGCCCCGTCAAATCGTCAAGACGCCTATCAACAAACAAATACCCTTCCAAAGCTGTATCCAGTCCAACGGCGGAACCGTACCACTCAAAATGCACCAAGCGCGCCAAATCCTGCTTTTAACTCTTTACTGACAAGCCCCCGCATGACGGCCACAAGGTTAAACCTGCTCGTTTTACGGCTATTTCTGTGGGGCTTCCATGGGTTGCACAACATTGACGCGGCTTTCCGGCGGAATGTACTTTACTCCTGTTTTGAACTGCCGTCCTGTCCGGCGGCGGGCTTTCTGCCGTCTGCCAGCAACACTTGGTTTAGGGGGTCGGCAGTGTTGTTGGCGTCCTCGTCATGGCGGGACGCCAAAATTTGGTATTGGCGGCGCGGTCGTCCTGCCAGCCGGTTTTGCCGTACAGGCGCGTAAAATTTCCATTCTCGTCAAAAGGCATCAGTTCTCCTCCTGTAAATTTTGCTTGACCATGTTTCCTGCTGCGCCGTCTGCGCGTACGGCGCAAACATATTCTGCGTTTGGAACAATTTTAGGGTTTCTTTATTCTTGACAAGATCTTCTTTTCCGACTATACTAATACTACCGGTATTGCCGTGAGCGTTGCTAATTCGCTTAGCAAAAGAGCTAGGGTTTACGCCGGTTTTGTATTTTCTTAAACTGTTGGTAGTTAAAGTCTTTTTCCCAGTCCGAATTTCTTCCACATAAACGGAACTTCCGTTCGGCATATTTTTACCGTAAATAATCCAATCCTGTTTTGTTTTTTGCGCTAAAATTTTTACAACGAGGAAAAAAAGGTAATGTTTGGCGGGCATACTTTACCAAACGCGTTTAGGGAGCAGATGAAGAACAAACTCTATCCAAAATAGGAAAACTTGCGTTTAAAAAACAATGGTATCGTTTATCAACTAACACCGCAGATGCCCAAATAAAATACGGGAAGATTTTAGAACTTCGCCGTATGGAAAAAGTGGGTCAATACAGTAGTAATCCATGGGCCGAAACAATACCCCAACGGCCGCTTGCTTCGCGCGATTTTTCAACTTCGTCAATAAATGCGATAGGAAGCGGCCGTTTATTTTTGGTTTTTGCCCGCAGCTGAAGCGGATTGAGGATATTTCCTACACTACTCCCCACATAACCCATTTGGGTATATGGGAGGTAACTGCATGAATAAACGGGATTTTTAAAATGCGCGGCAACCAACCGCCTGCTTCCAGCCGCCTAAACAGGACGAAAATTTCATCCGCCCGCCACCTTATATCGGTTATACCCGCACCAATCCGCGCGTAGTCAGGCGCAGGGACGGAATCACCGGCAGGGAAATAAAACTGAGCGTCATAAACGGATCAATCCCATCTTTTACGCCCAATTTTTTAGCATGTATTTTAGCGTTTTCCAGTTGTTCGTTCATTTGCCGCAAAGGGACATCGCTCATCAGCCCGGCTATTTCCAGCACCACATTGGCTATCACTTGTCCGTTTTCCACCACCACAATTCCGCCCTGCTGGAGAATAATCTGATTGGCGGCCGCTGCCATATCGGCCTCGTTCGTTCCTACCACAATTAAATTGTGAGAATCATGCGCGACGGAAGTGGCCACCGCACCATGTTTAAGCCCGTATCCTTGCAAATACCCCAATCCCACATGTTTGGTATTGTGATGGCGCTCTATAACGGCTATTTTCAAAATGTCTTTTTGTACATCTATGTTTGCAGCCAATCCGTTATCGGTAGAGATAATTTCCCCCGGAATTAACCCAATAACCCCTAATTCTTTGTTACTTTCAAACAATTTCTCCGTAACGGGTTGAACATGAAAGGTATGCCGGGCGGCTTTCTCCAAACGGGCGGATATTATAGGCGTATCAAAGGGACGGATTTCACCGCCCTCATAAACGCACAGCCCTTTTTTCCATACTTGCTGTACTTGCAAATTATTTAAATCATCCACCACCAGCATATCGGCCAAATAGCCCGGAGCAATCGCTCCGCGGTTATTTAAATGAAAATACTGGGCGGTTTGAAACGAGGCCGCTTTCACCGCAAGGATAGGGTCTGTTCCATGGCGTTGCACAGCCGTTTTTACAATATAATCAATATGCCCTTTATTCAGTAAATCATTGGGGTGCTTGTCATCCGTACAGAAAAGGCAACGCTGGGAATATGGAGGCGTAAGCAACGGGGCAAGAGCGGCCAGATTTTGAGCGGCAGTTCCTTCTCTAATCATAATGTATTGTCCCCGAGATAATTTGGCCTTGGCTTCCGAAAGAGTAGAACACTCATGATCCGAGCCAATGCCGCAGGCAATATAGGCATTTAACTCGTTTCCGCTCAGGCCGGGGGCATGGCCGTCTATACGCTTGCCTTTGTTTTGGGCCGCAGCCAATTTTGCCAGCACGGTTTTATCCCCGTTTATTACACCGTAATAATTCATCATTTCCGCTAATCCCAACACGCGGGGATGGCGGTAAAATAGTTCTATATCACGCCAAGTTAAATCGGCGCCGGATTCATCCAACGGGGTAGCCGGCACACAGGAAGGCAACATAAAAAATACATCCACCGGCAGGTTTTCCGTTGCCTGCAACATATATCTTAGCCCGTTTGTTCCCATAACATTGGTAATTTCGTGCGGGTCTATGATAACGGCAGTAGTACCGTGCGACAACACGGCTTTGACAAATTCCATCGGAGAAATTAAGCAGGACTCCAAATGAATATGCCCGTCAATGAGCCCCGGCAACAATATGCGTCCTTGCAGGTCTATCTCTTGGCGGCCCCGGTAATTGCCTACCCCCGCTATGAATCCACCGGCTACGGCTACATTACCCGTTTCTATTTGATTGGTAAAAACATTCACATAAGAAGCATTTTTAAAAACCAAATCCGCTATTTGAGCCCCGCGGGCTACTTCCGCCAACTGTTTATTTTGAATCATAAAAGAACGAAAAGTTTTATGGCCGGCCATACCTTGTTTTTCCATAGGGTTTCTCCTCCCAAAGACATACCCCCGTTTGGGTAAATCAACAGCTAAAATAGTATATCAAAATAACATTTCTATATAGAATAAAGAGAAAGTGTAAGTTGTACAATTGTCAAATACTCCGACTGAGGGTTTTTTGACAAACGACAGAAAATAGTTTAAATATTTTTGTCATTCAAATCATAAAGCCGCGCCTATTGTGCGCGGCTTTATATTGAAAGTACATAGCAGTTAAAACCTAAAATAAATAAACGGATTGTAAGTGGACGAAGCGATACTGGAAGCGGATAAAATAAATAAAAGCATTAGCCAGATATTTATCAAACTTTTGGCAATTTTATGTTTATCGTTCACTTCCAACATCTTTGTAAAAAGCGGCATGGCGCACAGCAAAGCGGCCGCCAGCGAAATGATTTTGATATTATCCACATAATACGCGGCGGTATAAGCGATATTATGGCTCTGTATTAACCCAAACATATTTTTAAGGTAATCTAGGGCATAAGGCAAATTATCGGCCCGGAAGAATACCCAGCCAATTACAAACGCCAATATGCAATACACATGCTGTAAGGCGCTTAGCCCCACTCCGCCTTCTTTTTTGTGCCAGCCGGTGGCTTTTTCAAAAATAATAAAAGCCCCGTGGAACAAGCCCCACACAATAAATGTCCAGCTGGCGCCATGCCAAATGCCCGTTGCTAAAAAGACGATAAATAAGTTTGCATACATGCGCCACGGCGCTACCCGGTTGCCGCCCAGCGGAATATACAAGTATTCCTTGAACCAGGTAGAAAGCGAAATATGCCAACGCCGCCAAAACTCGGTAATGGATTTAGAGATATAGGGATAATTAAAGTTCTCCAAAAATTTAAATCCAAACATAGATCCCAGCCCTATGGCCATATCCGAGTAGCCGCTGAAATCGTAAAACAACTGCAACGAATACGCCACCGCACCCAGCCAAGCCGTGGGCGTATCAAAGGCGGTTACCGGCTGATTAAAAATACTGTCCGCCACCGCGCCCATAGTATTGGCCAACAGCATTTTTTTCGCCAGCCCGATAATAAACCGTTTTACCCCCGTAGGAAACTTTATCAAAAGTCAGCGTCCGTCCCTCTATCTGGTCGGCCACCGTGTAATACTTTACAATCGGTCCGGCAATTAACTGAGGGAACAAACAGATATATAACGCCAGCTTATATACATCTTTCTGGACGGTCACTTCCCGCCGGTACACATCTATCACATAACTAATGGCCTGAAAAGTATAGAAGGAAATACCGATTGGCATTACCACATTAATTACATCAAAATTGCTGGTAAACACGGCATTGAGGTTATCAACAAAGAAATTAAAATACTTAAAATAGAACAGAAACCCCAAGTTTAAAACAATCACGCCGCCCAACAGCATTTTACGATATTGCTGGGTATTTTCCGTATCCAGCCGGGCTACCCCCAGTGCGCCCAGATAGTTGATGAGAATCGTCAAAATCATAATTGCCAGGTAGCGCGGCTCGCCCCAGGCATAGAATAAAATACTGGCTAACAGCAAAACATAATTGCGCAAATCCTTACGCACTAAAAAATAGACGGCGCAAACAATCGGCAAAAATAAAAAAACAAAAGTCATTGATGAAAATAACATTTTAGTCTCCTTTTGATTAATGCTTCCTTCAAAACCTTTCTTCAAGCCCGAATTCTTTTACTTTCCGCTGCAAGGATATTCAAGCGTTAAGAAACGGTCTAAAAAACGCTCTGTCGTTTCCACTAATACGATATCGTTTTTATTTGATTCCCAATCAGAACACATTTGTCGGGGGATTTCAAAAGGTCTTCCAAATCTAGAGAGATTAACAACCACATTTGAAAAAGTCTCCGACATATAGTTTTTATAATATAACAAGAACGAATCGTTTAGCGTAATTATGCGATAGCGTTTTTTTAATTTTAAGTTACAAGATTCCATCCGATGATAATTCGTGTTAACTTTATTGATATTCCATGTCGCATTTACAGGTTTCTTTAATTTCAATACGAGATTTCGAAAGTTACGGTAATCATAGGTGCTATCCGATAGATTTAACGCTTTATAAATATCTTTATCATCAACCACCCCTTCCTCGACATAAAAGTCCTGCAAAGAAAGCGGATTTAACTCCGGAAAATCTTTTTGAATTTCCTGCATCAAAAAATGATATTCATAAAAAGCACCCAAAGGATTCATATGCGTCCCTGCTTTAAAAAACAACACTTCTCCCTGGTTTTTAATGTTGCGGAGTTGATTAGCAAAATTGAACATTTTAATTTCTGGATAATTCTGTTTAATAAAAGCATATAATTGTTCTAAGCGCGAGGGTTGATCTAACTGTACAATCCAATCGGGGTAATATTCCCCATACAAACTTTCTTTATCATTAGACAAATAGAAATAGACTTCTTGAACTCCCCGTTTTTTAGCTTCCGCAACAAACTCCGTCAGATTCTTGCCTATCGTTTGCAATTCCTCTTCCGTAAATAAATTGGCATGACGGTACATGGCTATTGAATTAGAAGAGGTAGTAAACAACCAGCCATCATCCCCGATTAAGCCATTTTTATTTCCGCGGTTTGGATTGATTCTTTTCTCCAAAAAATTATATATATTGATCAAAAAATCCCGCCCCAAAAAACGGTCATTGTACCACGATTCAAAATTCGTGCTGTATTTTAAATTAATTTGCCCATCTTTGATAAACGGCACATATTTAGCCAGCATGCGGTTTTCTTTTTCCGATTTTTCCGCGTCCGATATCTTCATCATCGGGATAAACAAAAGCACAAAAAACACCGTCACAAACACGATATCAATCCGGCTGGTTTTTTCCTTAAATTTAAATTGCGCCAAATACTGAACGATTTTATGCGCCGACAGCAAACTGATTACCAAAATGATAAAGAAGATATAATAATCTATCCTCACCTGCCATTTGGCCTGTAAGTTTACGGGAGATTTATAAATTATATACGGGTCCGGCTGGTTGGAGGTCAACTGGAAAAATTTGCCGTCCTGTTTAGAAGAATCTATCTCATGAAGCGTAAAATCGGACAGAGTTTCCATAGCCACGGTCTTCTCCCCGCTTACTTTTAAATCCGATAAGATTACCTCTTGCGGAAACTGCCCCAGATCCAGCCGGAAACGCAACATTTTTTCAATCGGGATGAATATCTCTACTTTATGTTTTCCGGCTTCCACATCGTGCGTAACCTTTTCTTCGGAATTAAAAGATCGTTCTTGGGAAGTAGTATAAAACACCTGATAAGCCACCAGCCGCTGCGCCTGGCTGGTAAAAGAAACCGATACCCCTTTTGCGGCAAAAAGCCAAAATCCTTTCGTTAAAAACAAGGCCAACCCGGCCAGCAATACCAACAAAATTATATGTCTTGTTTGACGGAAAATCATATTGTTTTACTCTCTTATCCTTATTTTAACTGCAGTTTTTGAAACGGGCACAGAACATCTAATAACGCTTTTCGTACGCCGCCGCGCAGTAAAAATCCGCATAGCCGCCGTTTCGCGTCTAGCGCGCCCATTTGCCGGGCTAACTTTAAATACTGCGCAAAAGTCATTTTCCCATGTTCGCATTTGCACCAATCGCGCCAGCCCGTTTTCAAACGGTGAAAGGCATTGCAAATATACGCCAGGGTCATTTTGGTACCGCCGCGGCGCATCATTTCCTGATGGCACAAATCCAGTTCAATCCACTGTTTGGCGGTCGGGCCGGTGGAAAAAGTGCGGCTGTCTTGTCCGCCATGAGTACGGCCTTTTACAAAAGGAAACGCCAGCACAGCAGCCCGTCCGCCGCCGCAGACGCCCAGCATAAAGGGTACATCATTCACCTTGCCATAACGCGCAAAATCCGGTGCGGGCGCGTGCTTTAAAATCTCGGTTTTATAACTGCTGGAACTAAAAGCAAACGGCTCCCCAATAAAAATATATGCCGACAATTCCGATTGATTTAATAAAAACACCCGCGAATGACCCGGCGCGGAAAACGGTTTTTCGTCCCATTCCCCC
>CALUUY010000047.1 GCA_944324095.1 uncultured Elusimicrobiales bacterium | reverse complement strand
GGGTACGATAATGTGCTGTATATTACCAAAAGCTGGGTATTTAAGTTGCCGTTTTTTGGGTGGGTGATGAAAAACGCAGGTTACATTGATGCCGAAACTACCCCCCCTCAGCAAATGCTGGCCCGTTGCCGCCAGGCGGTGCAGGAAGGGTGTGATATTATGCTTTTTCCGCAAGGTTCGCGCAAAAACCCGTTGGCGCGGTTTAAAAGCGGGGCGTTTTACTTAGCTATAGAGCTGGGGCTGCCGGTTATTCCGCTGGCTATTGGCGGTACGGGGCAAATGCTTCCCAGCGGGGCTGTGTGGCTGCGCCCGGCGGATATTTGCTTAGCGGTGCTGCCGGCGGTGTATCCGGGGCAGTTTCACGGGGAGTTAGACCATTTGGAAATGGCGCGTGAAGTAAAAAAACGCATTATGGATTATTTACAAACTCAGGGGCTATTATGAAAAAATGGTTTTATTTGGCCGGGTTGTTATTGGCGGCGGGGTGTGCGTCTTCTTCTATCCGCACGGTAGAGAAAAGCTTTTCGTTCCCGTTTGTTTCCAATAACCAGCAGGTAAAAGCGGCGGTGTTTCGCGCCTGTGCAGAAAGCGGGTGGAAATGTAGAGCGGTAACGCAGGATGCGGCGGAGGCGTCCGTTTCCGTATATGGCCAAACCTTGTGGGCGGATGTACATTATTCCCCCCGTCAGTACCGCATTGAATATAAACACATTTCCCAGTTACAAGGCGCGCAAAAAGTGCAGGCGGGCCAACAAGCCATTAACCAGCAATACAACCGTTTGGTCAGGCGGTTAAGCGGGCGGATTGACCAACAACTGAAAAATTTAAATCAAGCGGGTGTTCATCAACCCCAACAAGGAGAATAGCGATGAAAAAGTGTTTATTATTGTTAGTAGGGCTAGTTTTTGTGGCGGCTTGCCGTTCTTATCCGCCTGTGTATGAAGTAAAAAACCGTATGGTAACCGTGGCCGAAGGGCAGACGCTGCGCCACGCTATTTTCCAGGCGGGGCAGGGGCGCCGTTGGGTGATGCACGAAGAAAAACCCGGGCTTATAAAAGGTTATTTAAATGTACGCAGCCACGAGGTAACGGTCAATATCCCTTATACGCAGGATAGTTTTTCCATAGAATACGTTTCCAGCGAAAATATGTACTATAACCCCAAAAAACACCGCATTCACCGCAAATACAAACAATGGGTGCGCAATTTAGAGGTAGATATTACCCGTTTTGCCCAAAGGTAATCAAAATATGACGTGTCCCCCGGTTGATTTATCCCAAATTATGCCGCACCGCCCGCCTATGCTATTGGTGGAGAAGGTGCTTTCTATGCACGAAAACAGCGCCCGTGTTTTGGCCTGTAACCCGCAGGAAGGGCTGTTTACGGACGAAGACGGTTTTTTGTTGCCGTGTGCTTTAATAGAAATGACCGCCCAGTCTTATGCTGCTTTTGACGGTACCCGCCGTTTTTTGGAGGGCACGCTTCCGCAGGATGGCGGGGGTTTTTTGGTAAACGTGCGGGATTTTTGTTTTTTTAAACCGGTGCGCGCCGGGCAGAAGATAGAAGTAGAAGTAGAAATTAAAGACCGCTTTTTTGATACGCGTATTGTAGAAGGAACGGTTTGGGCGGACGGGGAAAAAGCCGCCGCCGGACAGGTGTATATTTTTGTATGGGAAAAAAACACCCCGCAGGAGGAAAAATGAACAAACGGCTGATAAGTGTTTTGTGTGTATTGTTTTGCAGTCTGCCATTGGCAGCGTTGGCTTCCGGCCCTGCCGCCCCCGCGCCGCAAGATACGCAAAAAGCGCAGATAGCCGCCCGTTTTGCTGCGGTAAATACAATAGAAAGCTCTTTTACTCAGCAAAAATATATGGCTTTGTTGGATGAACCCGTTACCAGTGAGGGTGTTTTTTATTTTCAAAAACCGGGCCGTATCCGCTGGCAATACAAAAAACCTTTTCAAAACGGTTTTTTGATTGTGGATGGGGTTACCTACCGCTTGGAAAAAGACAAAAAAGAGAAGCAATCCTCCCCCCTCTCTTCCAATATGGCGGCCCAGATGTTGGCTTGGCTGACGTTTGATTTAGAAACGCTTAGCAAACAATATACGTTGAATTTTACGCCAGACGGTGTAATTTTAACCCCGCAGAAAGAAGGTTTTTTAAAACAAATAGAGGTGGTGTTTTCCAAGCAAAACCCTCAGGCTCTTTCCCGGGTGGAAATACAAGAAACGGGCGGAGATAAGACGGTGCTTATTTTTCATAATCCCAAAACCAACCAAAAACTACCGGCGGAGGCTTTTAAATGAGCAAGTGGTTCCACTGGATAAAAACCCACCGGGTAGGGGCGATGGCCGGTTTGGCGGTTTTTACGGTGCTTTGCGTGTGGGGGCTGTGCCAAGTTTCTTTTAGTGAAAACATAGCGGTTATGATTCCTGCCAGCGTGCGGGAGAAGGTGCAGTTGTTTCAGGCGTCTTCTTTAAATAATAAAACCTTTGTAACGGTAACGGATAAAGACCCGGCCACAGCCTTGGAAGGCGCGCGGCGTTTGCGGGAGTTTTTGCTAACAGAAAAACTGGTGGCCCAGCCTACTACCCCGGGGCCGGAGTTTGCGGTTTCTTTGGCCAAAGCATTGGTGTACCGGTTTAGTGAAGAGGACGCACAAGAAGCATTAAAATTTATTACCCCGCAGGTAGTGGCAGCCCAAATGCGGGAAAATTTCCAAAACTTAATGTCCTTTCAGGGTTCTTTTTTAAAAGAGGTGATTACGGTTGACCCGCTGGGGCTGTCTAAATTAATGGCCGAAAAATTAAAATCGTTTGATGTTACGTCCTCTATGTCTTTTACGGACGGATTTTTAATTTCCAAAGACGGCACCAGCGTGATTGGTATGTATGAAGCCGCTTTTGACCCGGCCGATATGGCGGCCTCGCAGCGGTTTAAAAATGCTTTTAGCCAAGCCTCGCTAAAAGGAGTTTTGCCCAGCTCTTCCCGGGCATTTTATTTGGGGGCTTCGCGATACACGCAGGAAAATGCTTCCGTTATACAGCGGGATTTAATGCTCATATCCTGCGTAGCGGTGTTGGGGTTGGCGGCTATATTTTTTCTATTCTTTCGCCGTAAACGCGCGTTATGGATTTTTGCCTTGCCCTTTTTTGTGCTGGCGCCGGCTGCGTTGATTACGTATGTGGTATTTGGCACGCTTTCAGGCATTACGCTGGGGTTTGGCTCGGTAGTGGCGGGGCTGGCGGTGGATTATTCCATTTATGTGTATTTTGCCTTGTGCGCCAACACCAAACCTGTATTAAAAACGGCCCGTAAACTGTTGCCGCATTTGGTGTATAGTTATGCCACATCGGTTGCGTGTTTTGCGGCTTTGTTGTTTTCTTCTATTTCATTGTTCAAGCAGATAGCGGTATTTGCCATAGCGGGGCTTACGTTTGCGCTGTTGTTGGCGGTGTTTGTGTTCCCCGTGTTTTGGAAGAAACTGCCGCCAGCGTCGGAAGTGTCTTTGGGAAAAATGCCTCGCCTTAGCAAAACGGCGGCGGCAATATGTTTGTGCGTGTTGTTATGGGGCGGAGTTGCCGGGGCGTTAAATATGAACATCAGCGGGAATTTGGAGGAGCTCAACTCCGTTTCAGAAGAATTTGTGCAGGATAAAGCGGTTTTTGATTCCGCCCTGGCCCAGCAGCGGGCGGCTTCGGGCTTGCTGTTTGTGTTTGGAGAGGATAAAGACGGCGCTTTAAAAAATAACGAGGCCGTATCCGCCCGCCTCGGTTTTCCTTTAGCGGTAAGCCAGGTGTTTCCTTCTTCTTTAGCGCAGGAAGAGAATTTGGCCCGCTGGCGTAAGTTTTGGGGCCAATATGGCGTGCAAACCCGTGAGTTGGTGCGTCAAAACGCTTTGTTTTGGGGCTTAAAAGCCAGTGCTTTTAAACCGTTTGAATATTTAACCAGTTTGGTGCAGGATCCGGACTCGTTTGATTTTTCTGCCTTTTATAATCCGTTTGTGGAGGTGGAAGGCGGGTATGCTGTGGCCAATATGGTGCCGGATTCGCCTGATTTTGCCCAGTTGGATGTGCCAGGCATAAAAACCGTATTTGTATCGGCCCAAAACATCCGGCTCGGATTAACGGAAGGGGTACGCACGGAAGCGGTTAAAATACTGTTAGTGGCGGTATTGTTATCCGGCGGGATTGTGTTTTATTTTTTTAAAAATAAACGCGATACTTTGCTTACATTTGTGCCGGTGGCGGGGGCGTTTTCGTTTACGTTTTTAGTGTTTTGGATTTCAGGCGTAAAAGTAAATTTGTTTGTGTTGGCTTTCCTGCCGCTTTTAACGGGGCTGGGGGTGGATTACGGGCTGTTTCAAGTCATTAAACACCGCGGGGGGCAAAATTCGCTCTATCCGCAAACGGCGTTGGTGGCGGCGGCGCTTTCCACCTGGGTAGGGTTTGGCGTCTTGGCGCTGGCGCAGCACCCGGTATTGTTTATTATGGGCCTGTCCGCCTGTTTGGGAATAGCAGGGGCGGGGCTTTCGGCCCTATTTTTGCTGCCGCCTTTACTGGAGGAGGAATGAAAGTTTTGCGGTTGGTTTTAGCTGCGTGCCTACTAGCCGGCTGCGCCGGCGGGATGGTGTATGAAAAAGCACCGGCAGAGCCGTTTAAACCGCAGTATGTTTTTCAAATACACGGGCAGGTGGAGCAGGCTCAGTTGTATTTTACGGCCGTTGTATTGCAGAAAGAGGGCCTAGCCCGAATGGTGGTACTGGGTGATATGGGGGTTAAATTGCTGGACGTACAGGTTTCCCCCCGCCAAGCGTGGGTGTATTACAAAATGCCGCGTATGCCCGGGGCTTTGGCCGGGGCGTTTGCGCGTATGGCGCAGGAAAAGTTATTGGTACGGCCCCAAAGCCCGCTTTTGTACCAAGATCATAAAACCAAGCTGGTATTTAAGGCCCAGCTGGCCGGAGAAAAAGAATGAAAAAAATAACAGAGGCGGTTTGCGCCTGTTTTAAATCTTGCCAAGAGAATCAGTGCCAATATTTTGTAGGGGCGGATTTCCCCGCTTTTGAAGGGCATTTTCCTTCCCAACCCATTTTGCCGGCTGTGGTGCAAATACAGTTTGCGCTGGACGCGTTAAACCACCTGTATCAAACCGGTTTTGTTTTAAAAACCGTGTCTAAAGCCAAATTCAGCCGGCCGGTTCCCCCCAACACGCTGCTTACGGTAAATGCGGTGCAAAAGGCTCCGTGTTCTTTTATGGTTCAGTTGGCCCTGCCGGACGGGCAAAAATGCGGGCAAGTGGTTTTAGAGGTTGAGCAAAAAAATGAAACGCATTGAATATTTTACACGCCAAGAGGGTGACCCTGCCCCGCTGGAAAAATCCGTGCGCCGCGTGGTGCGCTTTAATGAAATTGACCCTATGAACATTATGTGGCACGGGCATTATGCGTCTTTTTTTGAAGACGCCCGCGTAGCCTTGGGTGACGGGTATGGCATTGGGTATCAGGATTTTTACCGGCAGGGGTACATTATTCCGGTGCGGCGTATGCAGGTGGACTATTTATCCCCCCTTCAATACGGGCAGGAATATGAAATAAAAGCCCGCCTGTTTTATACCGAGGCCGCCCGCCTGGATTATGATTTTACCGTGCTGGATTTGCAGGGCCGCACCCACGCCCGCGGCTGTACGGTACAGTTGATATTAGATAAAAAGCAGAACTTGCTGCTGGCTAAACCGGCTTTTTTTGAAGATTTCTGCCAAAAATGGCGCCTTGGGCAATTATGAAATTTCTGGCTGTTATCCCCCTCTACAATCACGGTCACACCGTCAAGCAGGTAGCCTTGGGCTGCCTGCAATGCGGCTGGCCTGTTTTGGTGGTGGATGACGGCAGTACGGACGGAGGAACCCAAGCCCTGCAAGGGCTAGGCGTGGATATTATTACTCTTCCCGCTAATCAGGGTAAAGGTGCTGCCATTTTGCAGGCGGCCAATTGGGCCCGCGCGCGCGGGTTTACCCATTTGCTTACCTTAGATGCAGACGGGCAGCATAACCCGCAGGATTTGAAGGTTTTAGCGCAGGCGGCGGGAGCGTTTCCTCAAAGCATAATTATTGGTGCGCGGCGTTTTGAAGGCCCGAATGTGCCGGCTTCTTCTAAATTTGGGCGTAAATTTGCCGGGTTTTGGGTGCATTTGCAAACGGGGCAGGCGGTAAGCGATATGCAAAGCGGGCTGAGGTGCTATCCGGTAGAAATGTTACGGGTGGTTAAATGCTGGTGCCGGCGCTATGCGTTTGAGGTAGAAATTGTAGTGCGCGGGCTGTGGGCGGGGTTTGGTGTGAAAGAGGTGGACGTGTCCGTTTATTATCCGCCGGCCCAAAAGCGCATTTCCCACTTTAATAAACTGGCCGATAATGTGCGTTTAAGCCTGTTAAATACCCACCTGACTATGCGCGCCATGCTGCCTATTCCGCACCGCCAATATGTTTGCCGGGGCCAAGCCCAGCAAGCCGTTAAGCGCGGGTATTGGGAAGTAATGCTTGAAAACCTGCGTCAAAAAAACAGTGTAACCCGCAACGCCTTTTCAGCGGCGTGGGGTATATTTTGCGGTTCTATCGCTTTGCCGGGGATTAGGCAGGTAATGCTGTTTGGCGGGGCCGGGTGGTGGAATTTAAATAAAATTTTGAGTATTTCGTTTGAAAAACTCTGTATAGGGCCCATTGTGCCCGCTTTGTGTATAGAGGCCGGCTTTTTTATGCGCCACGGGCGGTTTTTAACGGAGTTTACTTTGCAAACCTTGGGCCGCCAGTTTTTACAGCGGGTGTGGGAATGGGTATTAGGCTCTTTGGTGGTGGCTCCTCTGTTAGCGGCGGTAACGTTTGCCATAGTGTGGGTGGCCGGATACATTTTGCACAGGAGTTTAAAATGAAACAACAATGGACTGGCGCCAGTTTAGCCTCTCGTTTTAAACACCGCTTTGTTTATGGGCTAATATGGATAGGCGGGCGCTTTTTGGCGTATTTGTTTTTGTATCCGTTGGTTTTGGTGTACACGCTTTTCCCCTCCATACGCCGTAAAAGCCGGGCCTATATACAAAAGCGTTTTGCCCCGAGTGGTTTTTTTACGTTTTTTAAACACGCTTACAAATTAAACTTAACTTTTGCCCGCACGCTTACAGACCGGGCCGCCTTGGGTATTTTAGGCCGGGCGGATATTGTGTCTAACGCTAAAGACCGTACCCTCTGCCAACAACTGGCAGACCAACACCGCGGCGTGATTATGCTCACCGCGCATTGCGGTTGCTGGCAGCAGGCAGCCGCCAGTTTGAACTTTTTTAACGCCCGTAAATACTTGGTTTATTACCGCAACCCCAAAGACAACGATAAAATGGTTCACGAACACCGCTCCCAAGGGGCTCCGTTTACGTTTATTAATCCCGCTTCAGACTTTGGCGGCGTGGTGGAAATGATGAACGCCTTGCATAGCGGCGGCGTGTTGTGTGCAATGGGCGATAGAACTTTCGGTTCCCCCAAAAACAGCTTGGCGGTACGTTTTTTGGGTGGAACAGTCCGTTTGCCGTATAGTTTTTACCGCTTAGCGGCTTGTACGGGGGCGCCGGTGGCGGTGATGTTTTTCCCGTGGTTGGGTAAAGGGCGTTTTGGGGCGGAAATTGCAGACGTGTTTACCGTGCCGGATTTGGGGCCTTCTAAAGAAGCCTATTTGCCTTATGCGCAAAAATTCGCTGACGCGCTGGAAACCTTTTGTGTAAAATATCCTTATCAGTTTTTTAATTATTATGATTTTTGGGAGAATGTGTATGCAGACCCTAGATGAAATAAAACAGCTTATTGCTTCCAATATTGACTTGGGCGGGGCGGATTTGTCCTCCTTTGGGGCCGATGCCCCCATTTTTGGCGAAAAAGGCCTCGGTTTGGATAGTTTAGATGCCGTGGAGCTTATTATGCTTCTGCAAAAAAAATACGGCATTACCATTGAAAATATGCAGCAGGGGCGTGAAATTTTTAAAGATTTGGGCACCCTGGTCGCGTATGTGGATGCTAATCGTAAAAAATAATTAATGAGCAAAGTTTGTATTGGCGGAGCGGGTGTATTGTGTGCCTGCGGAGCCGGAAAAGACGCTTTATGGAACGGTTTGCAAACAGGCCGTTCTTATTTTACTTTGCCTAAAGACCGCGTAAACAGTTCCTTGGCTGACCGATACCCCGTGTTTTTAATCCCTTCGCAAGATATTCCGTGCGGGCCGGGCAGCCTAAGCCTGCGGTATTTTTTGGCCGCTGCGCAGGAAGCCTTTTCTCAAGCTGGGGTAACCCCTCAGCAACTGGCTCAAATGCGTACGGGCGTGTGTGTGGGAACATCGGTGGATGCGTCTTTTCATTGTTTTGATACTTATTCCCGCTGGACGAACAAAAACTGCCTTCCTCAAGATGTAGAGATAATGCAGGATTATTTTTCTTCTTCCACGGCCTTAGCGGTTGCGCGGCGGTATGGTTTTAAGGGGCCTGTGCAAACCGTGGTAACGGCTTGCGCTAGCGGTACGGATGCTATTGGCTTAGCCGCCAGCTGGCTGGAGATGGGATTATGCGATGCCGTTGTATGCGGCGGAACCGATGAAATGAATTTAATCCCGTATGACGGCTTTATCCGGCTGTTAATTTCCACCAAAGAAAAATGCAAACCGTTTTCTAAAAACCGCAGCGGCATTAATATTGGCGAAGGGGCCGCCGCCTTGCTTTTATTAAGCGAGCAAGCAGCCCGGCAATTGGGGGTTCGTCCGGCCGGATACGTGCTGGGGTATGGCAATGCGTGCGATGGCTATCATCCCACCGCGCCAGACCCGCAGGGTAAAGGCCTTTCTAAAGCCATCAGCACGGCTTTAGAGCAAGCGGGCTTAACCGCGCAAAATTTAGGTTTTGTAAATGCGCACGCCACCGCCAGCCAGGCCAATGACGCGGCGGAAGCGTTTGTTTTCAACCGGCTTTTGCCCGGCGTGCCTGTGACGGCCACCAAAGGGGTGACGGGGCATACGTTGGGTGCGGCGGGAGCAGTGGAAGCGGTGATTTCTTTACTTTGTTTGAATCACGGCCAATTGACGCCTACCTGGGGGTTTGAAGAAGAAGACCCGGCCTTGTCTTTGGTGCCGGTACGTCAAAATACGCCGCTCGCTCATCCGTGCGCTTTATCGTGTTCCTTGGCGTTTGGCGGGTGTAATGCGGCTGTAATATTGGGGGCGGCAAACTATGGCGGCTGAAATGTATATAGAAGGGATTGGAGTTTGTACACAAACACCACAAGCGCAGAATTTTGCCAGCTGGTTTGAGGGGCGACGGCTGCGGAGGTTGGATGAGCTGTCTTTAAAGCTTTTATTGGCTTCCTGCCGGGCGTTGGATCAAGCCGGGGTGAATATGGCGGAAGAAAAAAGTTTTGGCCTGTCTTTAGCCGTAGGTGCGGGCAGTTTACAAAGTACTTGCAAGTTTATGGATAGTATTTTGCAGGATGGGGATGAACTTTCTTCCCCCACTGCTTTTGCAGGCAGTGTGCACAATGCGGCGGGGCTGTGTTTGTCTTTATTTTTAAATTTGCGCGGGCCGTGTGTTACTACGGGGCAGTTTAATCATTCGTTCGGAGCGGCCCTGCTTACGGCGCAGAGCTTTTTGCATACTAAGCAGGCTTCGTATGTGTTGGTAGCGGCGGGTGACAGCCAAAATCCTGTTGCGCGGGATTTAAAGGCACAGTCTCCTGGTTTAATTGGGGCCTCTGCCGAGGAAGAAGGGGCTTCTTGTGCCGGGGCTTTGTTGGTAAGCGCAAAGCGGACTTCTCGTTCTTTGGCTAAAATTGCTCGTTTTGAGTTTTCTGTTCAAGAGAGTTCCCCCGCTTCTGGGCAGGACTGGCAGGCCTTAACAGCCTGGCCTGCCGTACAATTAAGCCATTTATTAGCCCGCAAAGAAAAAGATTTTAAATTGAGTTTTGTGTCCCAAGGGGTATGTACTTTGTTACAAGGAGAATTTTTATATGCTAACTAAAATGGATGTTACCCATATTCTTACGGATGCGTTGCGTGCCCAACTGGCGCAAAGCAAAGCGGATGCCTTATCGGTTTTTGAAAACGAAAATCCGTCCGATTTGTTTACCGCGCTTACGGTTGCCCAGCGCACCCGGTTGGAAGAGGTGGCGGCGGATATGTTTAACCAGCCGGCCCGCCAGTTTTCTTCTTTTGAGAATATGATTAACTATTATTATGCTTCTTTTTTGTATTACGGGCAGATTAATTTTTTAACTTCCGGCAGTACAGGTGCTTACAAAAAATGCCCCCATACAGCGGCTATGATAGAAGAAGAAGCCTGGGGCGTTCGGCCCGAGTTTGAAGGCGTAAAGCGGGTGGTGGGGTTGGTGCCCTGTCATCATTTATACGGGTTTACTTTTACGCTGATGTTGCCGCGCGTTTTGCAGGTGCAAACCCAGTGGCTGCCTGCTTTGCCTACGGCGCCTTGGCAGGAGTTGTTAAAAGAGGGTGATTTGGTGGTAGCCTTTCCTTTATTTTGGAAATACTGGGCGGAACTGGGCACTAAATTCCCACAAGGGGTAAGGGCGATGTCCTCCACGTCGCCTATGAAAGATGAAACCATTTCCGCCCTGTATGATTTAGGTGTGGAAAAATTTACAGAAATTTACGGCGCCAGCGAAACCGGCGCCATCGGCCGCCGCCACTATGCCGGGGAAGCGTTTGAAGTGTTTGATTTTTGGGATATAGACGTAAAAGACCAAATCCGTTTAAAGCGTAAATCGCAGGAAAATTGGTTGGTTCTGCCCGATCAGGCCGATATGGAAAGTGCACGTTTTTTGAGGCCTTTAGGGCGTACGGATTTTTGCGTACAGGTAGCCGGTATTAATGTGTATCCCAAGCACGTAGAAGAGGTGCTTTCTCAGCATCCGGCTGTTAAAGAGTGCCGCGTGCGTTTAATGCGCCCGGAAGAAGGAGACCGGCTAAAAGCATTCATCGTCCCCAATGAAGGCTATAATGAAAGCCACTTAGGCATTATCCGCACGTATTTAAGCCAAAAATTAACCGTGCACGAAATGCCCCGTTCATTTACATTTGGGCCCAGCCTGCCTGTAAACGCCATTGGCAAAGCGGCGGACTGGTAACTAAACGTCTTTCCCCCTCTAAAATCCGCTTTTGTAAGCGGATTTTTTATGTTACAATACAATATAGAGGCGGCAGGTTCGCTTTATTGGCATATATGGAGGATTAAATTCCCGTCTGTATATGCTTTTTTTATTTTAAAAGACCTAGGGGCTAATTGGGCCTTTTGTCCCTTGTTTTTTGCTTTACTAGGTGCTATAACATAAGTATATGGACGTATTTTTTCATTCCCACAAATATGAGGCTTTTAACTATGACTAAACTTCTCAGTGCTGTATTAAGTTTTTCCCTTATTTTTGCCAGCGTTGCGCCTTCGTACGCGCAAGCGGCTGATGCTGCGTCTCGCACGCGTTCCCAAGTATCCTTAGGGGTGGACAATGCTGTACGTGCGCAGGTGCGTAACGGCAAATTTGCGGTAAAGGACAAAGCGGCGGAAGTGCGTGCTGTGGTGAAAGCGTTAAC